>NZ_JBHFII010000001.1:0-80181 GCF_057334215.1 Achromobacter maghribensis
GCCCCAGGAAGTGCAGGATTCGCTGGCCGCCAGCATCCCCTTCCCCGCCCGCCTGGGCCGTCCGGAAGACTACGCCAAACTGGTCTATAGCATTGTCACGAACGATATGCTGAACGGCGAGACCATTCGCCTCGACGGCGCCATCCGCATGCCGCCGAAGTAATGCCCCCACGCCGCGCATGCTTCGCACGCTTGCTGCCCCCCGAGGGGGCGCTTTTCCCCTTGGGGCGGCCCGGCGGGAAATGATGCCCCCACGCCGCGCATGCTTCGCACGCTTGCTGCCCCCCGAGGGGGCGCTTTTCCCCTTGGGGCGGCCCGGCGGGGAAAAGACATTCTTGCCTGGAGCGGTGTGCAGCGCGGCATGGCCCCTTTCAACGGGCATTGTGTTTGCGGGGCCAGATGGCCCCTTTTTTACGTAGTCCATCCATGAGCCTGTTCCGTTCGGCGGCCACTGTCAGCAGCTTCACGCTGCTGTCCCGCATTTCCGGCCTGATCCGCGACATCCTGGTTGCTCGCGCCTTTGGCGCCGGCCCCATCACCGACGCCTTCTGGGTCGCCTTCCGTATTCCCAATCTGTTGCGGCGGTTGTTCGCCGAAGGCGCTTTCGCCCAGGCCTTCGTACCCATTCTGGGCAGCGCGCGCAACAATCGGTCTGAAGAAGAGGTCCGCACGCTGCTGGACCGCGTAGCCTTGCTGTTGACGGCCACGCTGATGCTGATCACGCTGATCGGCATCGTTGCCGCTCCCTGGGTCGTGTCCGCCATGGCCAGCGGCCTGCGCGGGGCCGCCAGGGACACCGAATTCGGCGCCGCCGTCTGGATGACGCGGATGATGTTCCCCTACATCTTCTGCATGTCGCTGATCGCCTTCGCCTCGGGCGTGCTGAACACCTGGCGCCGTTTCGCCGTGCCGGCATTCACGCCGGTGCTGCTGAACCTGACCATGATCGGCGCCTGCATCTGGCTGGCGCCCCGCATGGACGTCCCCGTTTACGCGTTGGCCATCGGCGTCATGATCGGCGGCGTGGCGCAACTGGCAGTGCAATGGATCGCCCTGTCGCGGCTGGGCCTGACGCCACGCTTTTCCCTGCGCTTCCGCGAAGCCTGGGCCGATCCGACCGTCCAGCGCATTCTCAAGCAGATGGCCCCTGCCACGCTGGGGGTCTCGGTGGCGCAGATTTCCTTGCTGATCAACACCAACATCGCCACCTGGCTGACGCCGGGCAGCGTGACCTGGCTGTCGTTCGCCGACCGCCTGATGGAATTCCCCACTGCGCTGCTGGGCGTCGCCTTGGGCACGGTGCTGCTGCCCAGCCTGTCGGCCGCCCACGCACGGGACGACCACGGCGGCTATAGCGCCCTGTTGGACTGGGGCCTGCGCCTGGTATTGCTGCTGGGCCTGCCCGCCGCGGTGGGCATGGCGCTGCTATCGGACGGCCTGGTCGCCACGCTGTTCCACTATGGCGCCTTCGGCGCCCAGGACGTACTGCAGACGCGCCTGGCCGTCATTTCCTATTCCGTTGGCCTGATCGGCCTGCTGTCGGTGAAGATCCTCGCACCCGGCTTTTACGCCAAGCAAGACATCCGGACGCCGGTCAAGATCGCCATCGGCGTGCTGGTGTTGACGCAGCTGATGAACCTGGCGCTGGTGCCGTTCATGGCCCACGCCGGCCTGGCCCTGGCCATCGGGCTGGGCGCCTGCCTGAACGCGCTGGCGCTGCTGATCGGCCTGCGGCGCCGCGGCGTGTATCAGCCGGGTCCCGGCTGGACGGTATTCATGCTGCGCCTGATCCCGGCGCTGGTCGCGCTGTCGGCCCTGCTTTGGTACGCGGACGGGCGCATCGACTGGATCGCCATGCAAGCCCATGCGGGCCTGCGGGCCGCTTGGCTGGGGGGTGTCCTGGCCGCCAGCGGACTGGTCTACTTCGGAACGTTGTTACTCTTTGGGTTCCGCCCTAAGGACTTTGGACGACGCCCCACCCGGTAAATTCATGCCTTGGCGTAACTTCCCCGTCAAAAAGCCGGCTTCCGCCGGCTTTTTTGCCGTAGATTCGTCAAGAATCGACAATCGGGCCGTAATCTTTGGTAAAAAACCTTTATTATTTACAAATTGCCATCGAGAGGATCCCCGCCGGCACTGCATGCGGGATGATGAAGTGAAGTACGCCCAAGGACAACCCATGGCGGACCAGGTGATCAATTGGTTGCTGCTGCTGCGGTCCGGCAAAGCGACTGCGCAGGACTACAACGACTTCCTGGCGTGGAGAGCGGCTGACCCGGTGCATGAAAATGCCTGGCAGCAACTGACAGGCACGCTTTCAGGATCGTCGTTCGGCCGGCTTGGCGATGCCTACCCTGCCGGGTACGCCGCCGGATCGCCCGCGCAGCCCTTGATCCCTCCGCCCCCGGCCATCATGCCGGCACGCCGCCGCTTTTTGACCGGCGCGCTGGCGCTCGCCAGTACCGGCGCTTGCGCCGCCTATGTCGGCAACGCCTTCTATCCCCTGAACAATGTCGCGGCGGACGCCGCGACGGCCACGGGCGAGCGGCGCCGGTATGTATTGTCGGACGGCAGCCAGTTGCTGCTGGATGCGCGCAGCCGGGTCAATCTGGACTTCACGCCCGCCTACCGGCAGGTCCGCCTGCTGGATGGCGCCGTGACGGTTTCCGTCGCGCCCGATGCGCGCCGCCCGTTCCTGGTGCAGACCGCCGAAGGCACCGTACGCGCCCTGGGCACCCGTTACATGGTGCGCCAGCAGGCGCAGCGCACGGTCGTCGTGGTGCACGAACATGAAGTCGAAGTGGAAACCATGTCGGGCGCCCACGGTTCCGTGCGCGCCGGCACCGGCGCCCGTTTCGACGCATCCCGCATGGATACCCCTCGCGCCGAGCTCATGGCGGAAGCCGCCTGGGAATCCGGGTGGGTCGACGCCCGCGGCCGACCGTTGGCCGAGGTGATCGCGGCGCTGCGGCCTTATCGGACCGGCACGCTGCGCCTGTCGATGGCCGCCGGCGGCTTGCCCGTGTCGGGCCATTTCCCGCTGGACGATACCAATGCCGCGCTGGACACGCTTGAAGACATGATGCCGATCAGCGTGCGGCGCTTCACGCCCTGGTTCGTGTCGATCAACGTCGCCGCCTGACAACGCCGCGCCTCGGGCCTGTGCCTGCGGCCCGCTTCGTTGTATACTCAGTACCGTGTTTTTATCCAGTAGGCGCCGCGGGTTTTTCCTCAAGGCTTTTTGAGGACCATCCGCCAGGGTTGTCCAGCTAAGAGTGCTCAAGCTTGGAATCATTTCCAGCGACGGGTTCTCCGGCCCAGGAACCTTAACCTTTAGCGCCCCCCGCCCGGTTGACGGGCGCTTCATCGGTAGATCAAACATTAAAAGCTTGCAATCCCGCAGGGACTTGCTACAATGTTCGACTTTGCCGAATTCAACTTATATAGCAACATGGCCAATACCGCCCAAGCCCGCAAGCGCGCTCGCCAATCCGTTGAGCGCAACAAGCACAATTCCAGCCTGCGCTCGATGCTGCGCACCGCCATCAAGCGCGTTCGCCAATCCATCGCCGCTGGCGACAAGGCTTCGGCTGGCGAAGTGTTCCAGAAGGCCTCGAGCGTGATCGATCGCGTGGCTGACAAGAACATCATCCACAAGAACAAGGCCGCTCGCCACAAGAGCCGCCTGGCTGCCGCTATCAAGGCGCTGGCCTAAGATTCTGCCGCCCCTGCTTTTTGGGGCGTCATGAATACGGCAAATGAAGAAGGATGCCCCAGGGCATCCTTTTTTGTTGCCTGCTCGAAGCACGACCAAGATAGCCGGCATCGAGGCGACCCGCCTATGCGGCGCCTTGCGCCATGCACGATGCCAGCTGACGCTTGATGGCGTCGGCCGCCGCGGCCAGCGACGCCATGAACGCGTCCACCAGCGGATTCGCCGGACGATGTTCGGGAAAGACCACGTTCACGCGGAACGGGAACGACCGCCGCAGCGGGCGGATATGCAGGCCTCGGCCCGCGAAATCCAGCGCCGTCAGCGGATTCACGATCGCCAGGCCCAGCCCCTGGCGCACGAACGTGCACACGGACACCGCCGTGGGTGTTTCCACGATGGACCGCCGCAGCACCCCTGCCTCGGCGAAGGCTTCGTCGATCTGTATCCGGTAGGGATCGCTGGACGACAGGCTGACGAAGGCCTGGCCCTCGAAATCGGGCAGATCGATCTCCGGCTTGGCCGCTAGCGCATGCCCGTCAGGCAGCACGCATACCTCATCCACCTGCAACAGCAGCTGCACGCGCGTGCCGGCGGGCGCGGCGTCGTGTTCCGTCAAGCCCAGGTCGTATCGCTGCGCGGTCAGCCATTCCTCCAGAAACGGCGACTCCTGCGCCTCGAGCGACAGGCTGACACCAGGATGCTGATCATGAAAACGCCGGAACGCGTCCGGCAAAATGGAATGCGAAAATGCCGGCAAGGCGATCACCGACAACTGACCGCCCCGGAACGCGCGCAGCCGGGCCGCGGCGGACGCCACGCGCTCCAGGCCGGCATAGGACTGCCGAATCTCGTCGTAGAGCGCCAGTGCCGGCATGGTAGGCCGCAGCCGCCCATGCACGCGCTCGAACAAGGCAAAGCCAATGCCCTGCTCCATGCGCGCCAGCTCGCGGCTGACGGTGGGCTGCGAGGTACTCAAGAGTTCGGCCGCCCGGGTCACGCTGCCGGCGATCATCACCGCGCGGAACACTTCGATATGCCGATGCGTCAACATGCGCCACTCCATATCAAAACTGAATGGGTCTTCCAAAGATAAGCATTTTACTGGATGCTCGCGACCGGGCATCATGCCGCCTGGCTTCAATCTCCAATCAAGGTCCCCGTCCGTCATGGCATTCGATCCGCGCCAACTCACCCAACTCGCCACCCAGCACGGCACGCCGCTGTGGGTCTACGACGCCAACGTCATCCGCGAACGCATCTCGCAACTGCGACGCTTCGACACCATCCGCTACGCGCAGAAGGCCTGCTCCAACCTGCACATCCTGCGTCTGATGCGCGAAGAAGGCGCGGTGGTCGACGCCGTATCGCTGGGCGAGATCGAACGCAGCCTGGCCGCGGGATTCGATCCCAAGGGCGAACCCGAAGGCATGGTTTTCACGGCCGACCTGATCGACCACGCCACGCTGGCCACCGTGCTTCGCCACGGCATCACCGTCAATGCCGGATCGCTGGACATGCTGGAGCGTGTGGGCCAGGCCTCGCGCGGGCACCGCGTCTGGCTGCGCATCAATCCCGGCTTCGGCCATGGCCACAGCAACAAGACCAACACCGGCGGCCCGCAAAGCAAGCACGGCATCTGGATCGACGACGTGGCCGAAGCCGTCTCCATCGTGCGCCGCCATGGCCTGAAGCTCGTGGGCATCCACATGCACATCGGCTCGGGCGTCGACTACGGCCACCTGTCCAGCGTCTGCGACGCCATGGTCGACGTGGTGCGCTCGCTGGACCATGATCTTGAAGCGATCTCGGCCGGAGGCGGCTTGTCCATCCCCTACCGCGACGGCGAACCGCGCATCGATTGCGACCACTATTTCGAGCAATGGGACGCAGCCCGCAAGCGCATCGAACAATTCCTGGGGCACCCGGTCCGGCTGGAAATCGAGCCCGGCCGTTTCCTGGTGGCCGAAGCCGGCGTGCTGGTGTCCGAAGTGCATTCGATCAACCGCCGCCCCGAGCGCGACTTCGCGCTGGTGGACGCCGGTTTCAACGACCTGATGCGCCCGGCCATGTACGGCAGCTATCACCGCATCTCGGTGCACGCGCCCGACGGCTCGGCGCCGCAGGGCGTGGCCGAAACCCGCATCGCGGTCGCCGGCCCGCTGTGCGAATCGGGCGACGTGTTCACGCAGGATGAAGGCGGCGTGATGTCGGACCAGTTGTTGCCGCAGCCGCGCATTGGCGACTTCATGGTGTTCCACAACGCGGGCGCTTACGGCTCGTCGATGTCCTCGAACTACAACAGCCGGCCGCTGGCGCCGGAAGTGCTGCTTGACCAGGGCAACGCCCGCTTGATCCGGCGCCGCCAGACCGTCAGTGAATTGCTGGCGCTGGAGGAATAAGCAAACAGCCCCGCAACAATATGCGGGGCTGTTTGCAAAAACGCGTCAGGTCGGAAACGCGTCGCGCAGCGCGAAGGTCGCCTGCTTGAACACACCCAGGTCCGTGCCGACCGCCACGAAATGCATGCCCATGTCGAGGTAACGGCGCGCGTCCGCGTGCACCGGTGCCAGGATACCCACGGCCTTGCCCTGGGCCGTCACGCGCTGGTGCAGGTGACGGATGACCTCCTGCACTTCGGGGTGGCCCGGGTTGCCAATATGGCCCAGCGCCGCAGCCAGGTCCGACGGCCCGATGAAGACGCCGTCCACGCCTTCGACGGACGCGATCTCGTCGACCGCGTCGATGCCCGGCCGGCTTTCGATCTGCAGCAGCACGCAGATGTTGTCGTTGATGGTCTGCAGGTAATCGGGCACCGTGCCATAGCGGTTGCTACGCTGCGCGCCGGCCACGCCGCGGATGCCTTGCGGCGGATAGCGGGTTGCGGCCACGGCCAGCCGCGCATCGGCCTCCGACTCGATGAACGGAATCAGCAGGTTGTAGAAACCGATATCCAGCAGACGCTTGATCTGCACGGGATCGTTCCACGATGGCCGGCCCACGGCGGCGCTGGCACTGCCCTGCAGGGCTTGCAGTTGCTGCAGGAACATCGGCACTTCATTAGGCGAATGCTCGCCGTCCAGAAGCAGCCAGTCAAAATCCGCCAGCCCGACAAGCTCTGCCGTGATGTGGCTGGACATGCACATCCAGAAACCGATAAGCCGTTCGCGGGCCAGGATGCGTTGCCGGAAACGGTTGGGTAAGGGTGAGTTCATTGCCGCCTTCGTTTTGCAGAAAAGAAAAACACGGATAACTGCCGGGCCGGGGCCCGGCGACACGCTGTTCAGTCCATGCGGGCGCCGGATGCCTTGGCCGCCTTGCCCCACTTCGTGATTTCGTTGTCGACGAATGCCGAGAACGATTTGGGGTCATCCCCCACCACCACAAAGCCCACGCTTTCGAGCTTCTGCCGGATTTCCGGCGACGCCAGCGCCTTCACCGTCGCCTGGTTCAAGCGCTGGATCACGGCGGGCGGCGTCTTGGCGGGCGCGGACAAGCCAAACCAGGACTCGGCCGAAAAGCCGGGATAGCCCGATTCGGCCACCGTGGGAGTGTCGGGATACGCCGGATTGCGCTTGGCGCTGGCGACGGCCAGCGCGCGCAGCTTGCCGGAAGTCACCTGCGGCAACAGCGTGTCCTGGTTCAGGAACATCACCGAAACGCGTCCGCCGATCATGTCGGTGATGGCCGCCGCGCCCCCTTTGTAT
Source organism: Achromobacter maghribensis (assembly GCF_057334215.1). Classification (NCBI taxonomy): domain Bacteria; kingdom Pseudomonadati; phylum Pseudomonadota; class Betaproteobacteria; order Burkholderiales; family Alcaligenaceae; genus Achromobacter; species Achromobacter maghribensis. Next base: position 7,420 of record NZ_JBHFII010000001.1, read on the forward strand.
GGCACGTGCACCAGATCGATCTTGGCGTCCTGCTTGAGCATCTCCATGGCCAGGTGGCCCGACGAGCCGCTGCCCGAACTGGCGTGCGTGTACTTGCCCGGATTCTCCCGCGCCAGGCGAATGAAGTCCGCAAAGGTCTTGCCGGGAAACTCCATGTTGGCGACCAGTACATTGGGGCCCGTTGCCAGCAGCGAGATGTGCGCGAAGTCGCTGTTGCGGTAGGGCATGTTCTGGTAGACGGCATAGCTGATGGCGTTGGACCCGACGCCGGACAGCAGCAAGGTGTAGCCGTCCGGTTCGGACTTGGCCACGACGTCAGAGCCGATATTGCCGTTGGCGCCGCCCTTGTTTTCCACGATGACGCTTTGGCCCAATTCCTTGGATAGCTCCGCCGCCAGCAATCGGCCCACGGAATCCGTGCTGCCGCCAGCCGGAAACGGCACGACCAACTTGACGGGCTTCGCGGGCCAGGCGCCGGCCTGGGCAGCCGCAGCCCCGGGCAGCAGGGTCAGCGCCCCGGCCGCCGCAACGGCCAGGATGGCAAGGCGCCTGCGCGCCACGGGTGGGTTCTGTCGCATGGTTGTCTCCTCATGGTTTTTATCGCGTTATCGCCCGGTGTCCGGGTCTGTGCTTATCGCTTGCCGCGGCACGCCGCTTCAGCCGATTCAACTATCTTCCAGCAGATACGGCGTGCCAGCACGCTCGCAGATGCCGCGCAGGCGCTCGGCCAACGCGCTGGAAATCGGGATGCCCTGGCGCAGCCGGCGCGCGCGTTCGGCCGCCTCGGGTTCGCCCGCCACCAGCACGGGCTCGTCAGGGTTGGCGGGCGGCGTGTCGTGCAGCGCGTCGATCATGTCATCCATATCGGATTCGAACGAGCCCGCGGCGCGAAACGCGTCGGGGTTCAGCGCCAGGAAGAAATGCCCGACGTCGTCCGGCTCTCCGGGGCGGCGGGTCGGCGCGCGGCGGGCGGCAAACGCGCTGCCGCTGAGCGTGCCGCCCAGGATCTGCGCCATCATCGCCAGGCCGTAGCCCTTGTGGCTGCTCATCGCTGAGGTGCCGCCCAATGGCGTCAGGCCGCCTTCCGGGCGCTTGAAGATGAACTGCATCGCGGCGTCGGCATCGGTGACCGCCCCGCCCTGCCCGTCGACCGCCCATCCTGGCGGCAGCGGCTTGTCCAGAAAGTCGTAGACCTTCACTTTATTGGCCGCGACCGTGGTCGTCGCCATGTCCAGCACGAAGGGCTCGTTATGGGCCGCCGGCGCGCCGAACGCGATGGGATTGGTGCCCAGCATCGGCATGGCGCCGCGCGTGGGCACCATGATGATGCCATTGGCGCTACTGGTCACCAGACCGACCACGCCGCGTTGCACCGCGATGCGCGCATACACGCCGGCTGCGCCGAAATGATGCGAATTGCAGACCGACACCGCGCCCACGCCATGCTCAAGGGCCTTGTCGACCGCCAGGTGCATGGCCTGCGACGCCACCGGGTAGCCCAGGCCGCCCATGCCGTCGATCAATGCGCTGGCCCCGCCATCGCGCACGATCCGCGCGCGCGCATCCAGCCGCAAAGAACCGGCGCGCAGCTTTTCCTCATAGGACGGCAGCATCGAAATGCCATGCGAATCGATGCCCAGCAAGTCGGTCTGCGCCATGAGGCCGGCCGTGGTGTGCGCCAGGTCTTCGTCCATGCCCCAGGCTTGCAGCACCTGCAGGATCTGTTCGCGGACCTGCTCGACCGGCACGGTCTTCGCTATTGTTCCGTTCGCTTGCACTCGTTGTCTCCGATATTGTTGATGTCAGTCGCGCTCGCGATCCACCAGCCGGTGACGCGCCTGCCCCAGATGGAATTGCATGGCAACGCGTGCGCGCTCGCTGTCCTGTTCGCGGATGGCATCCAGGATGGTCGCGTGCTCGTCCACGACGCGTTGGGCGCGCTGCCGGGAGCCGGTGCGCGTCAGGCTCAACGTCAGCCGCATGAAACCGTTGATGGATTCGTGGATGCTTTCCAGCACCCCCAGATAGAAGTCGTTGCCGCTGGCCTCGGCAATGCTGGCGTGGAACGCCAGATCGGCCTCGGGCGAGACCTGGCCGTGCGTCAGACTGTCGGCGAATGCCGCATGCGCATCGGTGATCTTCTTCAATTGCTCGTCCGTGCGGCGCAGCGCGGCCAGCCGGGCCGCATCGCCTTCCAGCGCCACCCGCACCTCCTGCGCGCGGAGATAGGCGCTGACGTTCTGCACGTCGTTGAAGGTCTTCAGACGCGGCGCGGGCTGATGGCTGACGAACGTGCCCAGCCCCTGATGCGCGGTGATCAGACCGTCGGCGCGCAAACGCAATAACGCTTCGCGCACGACGGGCCGCGATACGCCAAAGCGTTCCGAGATCTCGTTTTCAGAGGGCAGCTTGTCGCCGACATTCAAGCCGCCGGACACGATCTGTTCGAAAACCTGCCCGTAGACCTGATCCGCCAGCCGCACCCGGTGCCCGCGTTCAAGCGGGGGCGAACCCGGCGCCTCGGACTCGACGGGCGCCTGCGGCTCGGATGAAGTTGATGCTTTGGATCGGGCCACGAAACCTCCTGAGTGCTTAGGCCTGCTCACCATTCCGTGAACAGCGCCCATCGTACCGCCAACAGGCGGTCCGACGGGAGGCGCCCGGCCGCCGCGTTCAAGCTCAGGCCGCCACGGCTTCCTTGTCCCATGCCGCCAGCGCGCGGGCCACCGGCGCCACGCGTTCGCGTTCCGCGCTGGAAATGCCGGTCAACAGCGGCAGCATGGGGCCCATGTCCGCCACGCCGGACAAGGTCACGGCGTCATGCAGCACGCGGATCGGGCTGATGCCATCGCGGCAATCCTCCAGGCCCAGGTAATGTTCGCGCACGGCCTCGGCGTCGTCGTAGCGGCCTTCGCGCAGCAGATGAAGCAAGCGCATCGATCCGCGCGGCGCCACGCATACGGAACCCGACGTGAAGCTCTTCAGCCCGAAGTCGCGGTAATGGACGATGGCCGGGCGTTCGCCGATACCGCTGACGACCCAGCGCGCATCCACCGCTTGCAACAAGGCCGACAGGTACGGATCCTTCAACGGGTCGTCACGCACGACCGCGTACTTGAAAGCGACGATGCGGCCTTCCTCGATCAGGCGCGCCGCCGTGTCCGGCGCCAGATAATCCGCCGACTTGATGTAGACCACGGCGGGCTTGCCCAACGCGTCGGTAAATCGCCGCACGCCATCCGCCAGCCCGGCGTCGGTGTACGGGAATGACATGGGCAGCAGCATCGCCGTGGGGAAGGCGCGCGAACGCAGGATCGCCGCCTGGTCCATCATCTTGCCGTAGTCGGGGCCAACCGACGGCAGTATCCACGTATCCGACCCTGCCAGGCCCGCCAGCATGTCAACGATGCGCGCGTATTCACTGACTGCCACGTTGTAGAAGTTGGCGTTGCCGCCATACATCACATTGCGCACGCCGCCGGCTTCCAGGTGGCCCAGCAACGCCTTGTTGGCGGCTTCGTTCAGGGAAAGGTCGTCGTGGCGGGCCAACGGCGGCACGGCGATAACCGAACGCTGCAAGTCCTGGGCGGATACCGGGGAAGTTTTCATGGACGGGGCTCCTGGCTGATCCAGTTGTTAGATGAGTGAGGTGAAAAAAGTATACTTGGTTGACAACCATAACCTCAATACCTATATTTGTTTTACAAGTAAGACGGCAGCAAAACGCAGGGTGCCGCGGGCGCCTTGCGGCTTTAAGCCCGGGCCCCGCCAGGGTTGGAATTCCCCACAAACGATGCGCGGCCACGCGCACACCAAGGAGACACGTTCCATGCAAGCAGCTCCCCTGCGCAACCGGCTGTTTACCGCCGCCATGCTGACGGCCACCGCCTTTCTGCTTCCGGCGGCCCCTGCGCTGGCCGACTACCCCGAACGCGACGTGAAGATCATCGTGCCCTTCCCCGCCGGCGGCACGGCGGACATCGCCGCGCGTGTCGTGGCGGCCGAATTGGGCAAGAGCTGGAACAAATCTGTTGTGGTGGACAACAAGGCGGGCGCGGGCGGCAACGTCGGTTCGGCCGAGGCGGCGCGCGCGCCCGCCGACGGCTACACGTTGCTGATGGGCACCGTCAGCACGCACGCAATCAACCAGTCCGTCTACGCCAAGCTGCCCTATGACCCCGTCAAGGATTTCGTTCCCGTGACGCTCGTCATCCCGGTGCCGAACATCCTTGAGCTCAATCCCAAGTTCGCCGACAAACACGGCATCCGCACCGTGGCGGACCTGATCAAGTACCTGAAGGCCAATCCGGACACCGTCAACATGGCGTCCACCGGCAACGGCACGTCCACGCACCTGTCGGGCGAACTGTTCCAGAGCATGACGGGCACGCGCATGACGCACGTTCCGTACAAGGGCAGCAGCCCCGCCCTGACGGATGTGATGGGCGGCTCCGCCGACCTGATCTTCGACAACTTGCCCTCCTCCATGGGCTACATCAAGGGCGGCAAGCTGCGGCCATTGGCGGTCACCACGACCGCCCGTTCGCCCGCGCTGCCGGATGTGCCGACGTTGGCCGAGGCCGGCGTGAAAGGGTATGAGGCCTCCAGTTGGTTCGGATTGCTGGCGCCTGCGGGCACGCCACCCGCCATCGTCGACAAGATCCAGCGCGACGTGGCGGCCGCGCTGCAGCAAGAGCCGGTGCGCGCGCAACTGCAGGCCCAGGGCGCCACGCCCTCGGGCAACACTCCGACGCAATTCAAACAGTTCATGGCGCAAGAAACCGTGAAGTGGGCCGAAGTCGTGAAAACATCCGGCGCCAAGGTCGACTGACCTGGCGCAGATCCAGGCCCGCGCGCAACGCGTGAGCGGCGGGCTTCCCAGCATCACGCGAACCAGGAGACACCATGAATAAACTGATCTGCGCCATTGCGGCCGGCGCCGCCCTGCTTGGCGGGCCGGCGGTCCAGGCCGCCGGCTACCCCGAAAAGCCCATCACCATGATCGTGCCCTTCGTGCCGGGCGGCTCATCCGATATCACCGCGCGGTCGGTCACGCCCGCGCTGTCGAAACTGCTGGGCCAGACCTTCGTGGTCGAAAACAAGCCGGGCGCCAACAGCGCCATCGGCGCGCAGGCCCTGGCTCGCAGCACGCCCGACGGCTACACCATGATGGTGGGTTCGATCGGCACTTTCGCCATCAACGAAGCGCTTTACAAAAACCTGTCTTACAACCCCAGCAAGGATTTTGAATACCTGACGCAGGCCGTGCGCAATCCCAATGTGCTGGTCGCCGCCAACTCCTTTCCCGCCAGCACCGTTGCCGAACTGGTCGACTATGCGAAGAAGCATCCCGGCAGCGTCTCCTACGCGTCGTCGGGCACGGGCTCGTCCGACCACCTGTCCGCCGTGCTGTTCCGCCAGCGCACGGGCAGCACGGGCGTGGATGTCCCCTACAAGGGCGGCGGCGCGGCCATCGCGGACCTGATTGGCGGGCAGGTCAATGTGTCGTTCCAGAACCTGGGCGCGGTGCAGAATCACATCAAGGCCGGCAAGCTGAAGGCCCTGGCCATCACGGGCGATGCGCGCGCGTCCGACCTGCCCAACGTGCCCACGCTGAGCGAAGCCGGCATCAAGGACATGGTGGTGTATTCCTGGCAAGGCTTCGCCGTGCCAAAGGGCACCCCGCCGGCGGTCGTGCAGCAACTGTCGAAGGCGCTGCAGACCGCATTGCGCGACCCGAAGACCGAGCAGACGCTGCAAGGCCTGGGCTTCGAAGTCGTCGCGAATACGCCGCAGCAGTTCACGGCATTCCAGCAAGGCGAGGTCAAGCGCTGGAAGGACGTCATCCAGAAAGCCAATATCCAGCTGGAATAGTCACCGGCAAGCCAAACAGGAAACACGCAAAGGGGGTGCCTGCGGGCATCCCCTTTGCGGATTTCAAGGCCGAATCAAGTAGCATGACCATTTTCGCCACCCACCCGTACGACAACATGACCACTAAGCATCGCATCATCCAGGTCGGCTCGCTGGCCGGCTCCCCCTCCGCCAACAAGAACCTCGCCGACCGGTACGACGTTGTCGAGCTGTGGAAATTCCCCGACCGCCAAGCCGCCCTGGCCGAACACGGCAAGGGCATCACGGCGGTCGTCACGTCGGCCAACTTCGGCGCCAACGCCGAACTCATCAACGCGCTGCCCGACCTGAAAGCCATCTGCAGCTGGGGCGTGGGCTACGAAACGATCGACGTGGACGCGGCCCGCAAGCGCGGCGTGCAGGTCAGCAATACACCGGACGTGCTGACGGACTGCGTGGCGGACCTGGCCTGGGGCCTCTTGATCGCCGGCGCTCGTCGCATGGGCCAGGGCGAACGATTCGTGCGCGCCGGCCAGTGGGGCCAGGTGCACGGCAGCATCCCGCTGGGCCAGCGCGTCAGCGGCAAGAAACTGGGCATCGTGGGCCTGGGCCGGATCGGTGAAGCGATTGCCAAGCGCGGCACCGGGTTCGACATGGACGTGCGTTATCACAACCGCCGCAAGCGCGACGACATCGCCTATGGCTACGAGGCCTCGCTGGTCGATCTGGCCACGTGGGCGGACTTCCTGATCGTGGCCACGGTGGGCGGCCCCAGCACGCGCCATCTGGTGAACCAGCCGGTCCTGGAAGCGCTGGGTCCCAAGGGCATCATCGTCAACATCGCGCGCGGGCCCGTCATTGACGAGACCGCCCTGGTGGCCGCATTGGAATCGGGCAAGCTGGGCTGCGCCGCGCTGGACGTGTTCGAACACGAACCCAAGGTGCCGGACGCGCTGACCACGAGCGACAACGCCGTCGTATTGCCGCACATCGGCAGCGCCACGCTGGAGACGCGCCTTGCGATGGAAAACCTGATGCTGGACAATCTTCAGGCCTACTTCGACACCGGTCGCGTGATCACGCCGGTGGAATGACGCGCCTGGCGTCACGGTAGAAACGAAAAAGCCTCTCGGTGCCCATACCGAGAGGCTTTCGACTTTCCGGGTCCCGCGGGGCCGGCAGTCTTCTTGCAAAGGAACGATATCGGGCTTTACAGCCCCTTGCCTACTTCGCCGGCGTCGTGGCGCCGGAATGGTCCATCTTCGATGCTGTGCCCGATTTGGCGGCCGCCGGTTTGGCGGACGTCTTGTCAGACTTGTGATGCTTGTGCTGCGCCTGGGTCTTGGTATCGCCCGCCTTGGCCGAAGCATCGGCGCCCGCCGCGAACGCCGAAGGCGCAGCAGCAAGACCGAGGCACAAGGCCGAGGTGGACAAGAACGCAGCAATACGGGAGTGAGTCGTCATTTCATGAACTCCTGAATGTAAAAGGCCGAAGCCTCTTCCGACACGGGGCGGCAACATCGCCGCTTACCCCGTACTCCGTTTGAAGTCGGCCCATCCAGAAGGTTCAACCTGGAACCATAAAATTTCGGACGCTAACGCTTGGAAATAGAAAAGCGCCGATGCGCACCGGGTCATGAATGAGGCTGACTCGTCTACGCCTCGAAGGCCAGCAGCGCGACGGTGGCGAACAGCATCACCGCAAAGCTGATTCTCAGCTTGCGTTCAGGAAGGCGATACGCCAGCTTCACGCCGACCGGCACGAACAGCAGGCTGCCGATGGCCAGCGGCAGGCCGACCATCCAGTCCGCTTGCCCCGCCCACGCGTAGGTGATCAGCGCGATGGTCGACCCGGGGATCACCATGCTTAACGCCAAGGCTTGCGCCATCGTCTGCGGCAAGCGGAATACCGACGTGATGATGGGCACGGCCAGTACCGCGCCGCCCACACCAAAGAAGCCGCCCAGCGTGCCGCACAGCATGCCCAGCACGCTGGCGCGCCGCGGGGTGAAGACCGGAGCCGGCGCCTTGTTGGCCTGCGTGCGCCTCGCTGCGGGACGCGCGGCGCGCCAGGTCTGCCAGACGTAGAACAAGGCGATGAAGAACAAGAATACGGCGAAGCTCTGACGCAGCACGCTGGAATCGATGCCCAGGGCCAGTCGCGCTCCCACCCAGGTAAATACCACGGCGCCCGCCGCGCCCGCCGCGGCGACGCGCTTGTCGATCCGCGTTTGCTGGTTGTACTTGCGCACGGCCATCGTGATCGCCGGCAGCACCATGATCAGCGCCGTGCCTTGAGCCAGTTGTTGAGACATCCCCATCAACAGCACCAGCGCGGGGATGGCGATAAGTCCGCCTCCGATGCCCAGCACGCCGCCCATGAAACCAATCAGGCCACCCGCGGCCAGGCACGCGGCAATCACAAACAGACTCACGTCTTGCTCCAGCAGACCCGGCCTTGTCCAGGATGGGCGATTCGAAAAAAAAGGGAGATTCAAGCGGACCGGGCCCGGCTTGCGCCGGACCGGGACGTCAACGCAATTTGTCCAATGCGGCGTCCAAGCGGTCCACCGCCCAGATTTCCAGGCCTTCGATGGGCTGGCGCGGCGCGTTGGCCTTGGGGATCAACGCAATGGAAAAGCCCAGCTTGGCCGCTTCGCGCAAGCGTTCCTGCCCACGCGGCGCGGGCCGGATCTCGCCCGCCAGGCCGACCTCGCCGAAGGCGATCAAACCGCGCGGCAGCGGCTTGTCGCGCAGCGACGACATGATGGCCAGCAGCACCGGCAAATCCGCCGCCGGTTCCGTGATGCGCACCCCGCCCACCGCATTGACGAAAACGTCCTGATCGAAAGTGGTGACACCGGCGTGCCGATGCAGCACCGCCAGCAACATGGCCAGGCGATTGCCTTCCAGACCCACGGTCAGACGGCGCGGGTTGGGCGCATGGGAACTGTCGACCAGCGCCTGGATCTCGACCAGCAACGGCCGCGTGCCCTCCTGCGTGGCCATCACGCAGGAACCGGCCACCTGCTGTTCGTGCTGCGACAGGAACAGCGCGGATGGATTGGCCACGCCGCGCAGGCCACGATCGGTCATCGCGAAGACACCCAATTCGTTCACCGCGCCGAAGCGGTTCTTGAATGCACGCACCAGCCGGAACGACGAATGCGTGTCGCCTTCGAAATACAGCACGGTGTCCACGATGTGCTCCAGCACGCGCGGGCCCGCCAGCGCGCCGTCTTTCGTGACGTGACCGATCATGACGATGGCAATGCCGGTCTGCTTGGCCAGCCGCGTCAATTGCGCAGCGCACTCCCTCACCTGCGACACCGAGCCGGGCGCGGCGCTGAGTTCACCGCTGTACAGGGTCTGGATCGAATCGATCACCGCGACGGTCGGCTTCTGCTCGGACACCGCGGCCTGGATGGCCTCCAGACGGATCTCGGCCAGCAAGTTGACATTGCCGGTCTGCAAGTCCAGCCGGCGGGCGCGCAGCGCGACCTGCTCGGCGGATTCCTCGCCCGTGACATACAGGACATTGGTGCTCTGGGACATCGATGCCAGCGCCTGCAGCAGCAGCGTGGACTTGCCGATGCCCGGATCGCCACCGATCAGCACCACCGCACCGGCCACCAGGCCGCCGCCCAGCACCCGGTCGAACTCGTCAAGCCCGGTAGGCTGGCGCGGCGTTTCGCGGGCTTCGATTTCAGACAGGCTGCGCACCGGGCTGGCCGAGGCCAGCGGCGCGTAGCGGTGCGCCGACGCAGCGGGCGTCGACGATTCCACCGTTTCTTCCAGGGTGTTCCAGGCGTTGCAATGCGGGCATTTGCCCTGCCACTTCGGGGTGGTGCCGCCGCAGTCGGCGCACACATATACGGTTCGGGATTTGGCCATGCGCGAAAGTGTACCGGCAACCTGTCTTTTCAGCCTGCAAGGCAGGCATCAAAAAGGCGCGCCCGCGCCCTGATTGCGCCGTCCCGGTGCGCGAATCTGTCATTTCGCTTTCACTAACGGGGACAGTCCAAAGTTACATCATGCAAATAGAAGAAATTCTCTGCCGGATTTCTGCAAATCGCGCATAATCAACGGGTGCAGCGCATTGTCGAACCGTCCGGTCAGGATGGCATACCCGACGCCAGACGCCCTTTACGGGCGCAGCAACGGGAATCGCGGCGCAATCGACCTGCGGTCTTTGCCGAGGCCGCATAAACCGGAACAAGACCCTAGCCACGACGAGACCGCCGGACCACCGGCGCGGCGCCCAGCAAAGGTCAAACGCGGATATGTCCTGCCACCGGACGTATGCGCGAGGAGTACGCGCATGAGCATTACCTATCGCCCCCCTTTCGACGAAGACGATGAACGGGATCTGCGCGCCCTGTACCGTAAGCCCAGACCCGGGACCAGTCCCGAACTTGACGCGGCGGTGCGCCGTACCTGGCACCCCGGTCACAGTTGGCATCCCGGCTGGGCCGCGGCCGCTTGCGCCGCGATGGTGGCGGGCCTGTTCGCCTGGACCGACATGCGCGAAAACGCCGACATGCAGGAAATGAACGCCCAACTGGCGGCTCCCCACGAGGTCAGCGCCAGCGCTGAACGCTCCCCCGCCTCGGCCGTATCGGCCGAAACGCTGGTGAGCATGCAGGCCGCGCCGGTTGCCGCCCAACGTGTCTCCGCCGCCCCGAACGAGGCCCCCGCGCCCCAGTCTCAGGCCGCGCCCGCCGTTCCGGAAACCGCGGCCGCCGAATCGGCGCAGCAAGGCGAAGCCACGGCGACCGAAATCGTGGCCTTCAGCGAACAGGACCTCGAGGCCCGCGTGGCCCACATCCGCGCCCTGGTCCAGGACGACAGGCAGGACGAAGCCGTCCAGGCGTTGCGCGAATTGCAGCAGGGCGCCCCTGACCTGACCTTGCCGGACGACCTGCAGGAACTGGCGCAGCAAAACCCGGCCTGATCCCCGTCCCCCAGCACCTCTCATCGGCCCCAGTCCGATGGGAGGTGTGGCGCGCAAGACGCACGCAAATATTTGGTCAAAAAATGGGCGGCTTCTTGCTAACATAGCCGCCATGAGTCCGAGCTTCCACCACCGCAATCTTCCCCATCTGCTGCTTTACGCGCGCGAAACCCTGATGGCGCATTTCCGCCCTGTGCTGCATGCGGCGGGCGTCACCGAACAACAATGGCGCGTGTTGCGCACCTTGAGCGAAGTCGGCTCGATGGAACCCAACCAGATCGCCCGTAGTTGCCAGATCCTCAGCCCCAGCTTGACCCGCATGCTGGCCGGCATGGAAGAGCAGGGCCTGATCAAGCGCGTGCGCTCCAGCGCCGATCAGCGGCGCCAGGAAATCTCCCTGACCCCTAAAAGCAATAAGCTGATCGACCGCATGCGCCCTCAGGTGGATGCGAAATATCAAGAGATCGAAGGCAAGATCGGCAAGGAACTGCTCGAGCGCCTGTACCGCGACGTGGACGCCATGGTTGACCTGATCAAGCGCGACGCGCCCGCCTCGCGCGAATCCGGCGAGCCGTGACTCAGGCCGGCACCGGGAAGATCGCGTTGATCTGCCCGGTACCGGAGCTGGTGAAGTAATCAGTGACGATCTCCACCGGCTTGTCATAGCCATCCCAGCCCAGCAATCCCAACAGCATCGCCGTGTCGTGCATCCCACCCTCGCCCACGCACAGGTCGGCGTACTCGGGAAGCATCGCGCAGAACGTCTTCCAGTCTCCCTGGCGCCACAGCTCGACCACACGTAGATCCACCTGACGGTAGAACTCGCGGCTGATCCGATGCATGGCGGCCTCCGGACTGCCATTGTCATTGAAGCGATGCGACAACGACCCGCTGGCCAGTACCGCAACTCGGCTGTCGCTGGCCTCGATGGCTTGGCGCAACGCCGCTCCGAAACGTCGGCTGTCGTCCAGCGCATGCCACGCGCACCAGCCCGCCACCGACACGACCTTGAAGCGACCGTCGCCGTTCATGTAGCGCATCGGCACCAGCGTGCCGTATTCCAGCTCCAGGCTGTCGATCTCGTGCGAGCGCGTGCCCACCCCGGCCGCGTTGGCGCACTCGGCGATGCGCCGCCCCAATTCGGGATTGCCTCGGTACGCGTAGTCCATATCCTTGATGAAATGCGGTAGCTCGTTGCTGGTGTAGCGTCCCTGGAATCGCCCATTGGCATTCACGTGATAGCCGCCATTGACCAGCCAATGCACGTCCAGCACCACGATCGTGTCCACATCCCGCTCACGGCAGCGTTCACCAATGACGCGGTGCCCCTGGATGGCCGCCTCTCGGCAGCCGTGGTGCTTGCCGGGAAGTTCCGACAGGTACATCGACGGCACATGCGTCACCTTGGCCGCCAGTGCAAGCTTACCCATGATGGTTGTCTCCTGGTACCCGGCGCTCATGCGCCCCATTTCGGGATGTGGTGGCCACCGAGCGACACGCACACGTTCTTGATTTCGGCGAACACTTCGTAGCTGTATTCCCCGCCCTCTCGCCCCGTACCCGATTCCTTCGTGCCGCCGAACGGCTGGCGCAGATCGCGCACGTTCTGGCTGTTGATGAACACCATGCCCGCTTCGATCCCGCGCGCCAGGCGGTGGGCGCGGCCGATGTCGCTTGTCCAGATATAAGAGGCCAACCCGTATTTCACGTCGTTCGCCAGCGCCAGGCCCTCGGCCTCGTCCTTGAACGGGATCAGGCAGGCCACGGGGCCGAAAATTTCCTCCTGCGCGCAACGCATGCGGTTGTCGACGTCGGCCAGCACGGTGGGGCGCACGAAATTGCCGCCGGCCAGATGGGCCGGCAGACCCAGGGGCTGTCCCGCGCCACCCGCCAGGATGCGGGCGCCCTCCTGTTCCGCCAACTGAATGTAGCCCGTCACCTTTTCCCAATGCTGGCGCGTGATCATCGCACCCACGTGGGTGGCGTCGTCCGCCGGATCCCCCACCACCAGCCGCTCGGCGCGCGCGGCGAATTGGCGCACGAAGTCGTCGTAAATGCGCTGCTGGACGAAGATGCGCGAGCCGGCCGTGCAACGTTCCCCGTTCAGCGAAAAGATGGTGAACAATGCCGCGTCAAGCGCGCGCTCCACGTCCGCATCGTCAAAAATCAGGACCGGCGATTTGCCGCCCAGCTCCATCGAGTACTTCTTGATGCCACCAGCGCTGGCCAGGATTTTCTTGCCTGTCACGGTGCCACCCGTGAAAGAAATGGCGCGCACGCCGGGATGACGCACCAGCGCGTCGCCCGCCGTGGCGCCGTAACCCTGCACCACGTTCAGCACGCCCGCCGGGATGCCGGCCTCAAGTGCCAGCCTGCCCAGTTGGTCGGCCGTCAACGGCGACAATTCCGACATCTTCAACACCGCGGTATTGCCCAGCGCCAGACATGGCGCGGTCTTCCAGGTGGCGGTCATGAACGGCACGTTCCAGGGCGACACCAGCGCGCACACGCCGACCGGCTGGTACAGCGTGTAGTTCAGCATCTGATCGTCCACCGGGTAGGTATGGCCGTTCATCCGCGTGCAGACCTCGGCGAAGAAACTGAAATTCTCGGCGGCGCGCGGGATCAGTTGCTTGCGCGTTTGCGAGATGGGCAAACCCGTATCCCGAGTTTCCAGGTCGGCCAGTTGCGGCACATTCTGTTCGATCAGTTCGCCCAGCCGGCGCATCAACCGGGCGCGCTCCTTGGCGGGCGTATTGGCCCACTTCGGGAAGGCATTGGCCGCAGCGGACACCGCGGCATCAATCTCGGCCTGGCCACCCGCGGCGACGTCTTCGATGGCGTCGCCGGTGGCCGGGTTATAGGTCACGAAATGGTCGGCGCTATCGACCTGCTTGCCATTTATCCAGTGTTTGACGCTCACGTGCGCTCCTCGTGCGTGACCGGAACGGTGAATTTCGTCCAGCCCTTATAATTAACACGTTAACAATATGCGGACGGTGTAGCGCTGTCAACGGCGGGAAACCCCCATCCCGGTTGAACCGGTCCTACACCCGCCGCGCGTTGCCGTGTTCGTGCTTTTTCACTATGATAATTAACATGCTAACTATATGTTCAGCGAGACGACATGCCCCACATCTGGATTGAGTACTCCGGCAATCTGAAGCTGGACACGCCCGCGCTGATGCGTACCGTGCAGGACGCCGCCGTCGGCGACGGCACCCTTTTCCCGTTGGCCGGCGCCCGTACGCGAGCCTTGCGCGTGGACGATTGCCTGATTGTCGACGGCCACCCGGACAATGCCTTTGTTCACGTCGTGTTGCGCGTCGGGCACGGTCGCAGCGACGCGCAAAAGGCGGCATTGGGCGAACGGGTGTTCCAGGCCCTGACCACCGCGCTGGCGCCGCACATGGCCGCGAATCCATTGGGCATTTCGATGCAAATCGAAGAAGCCGACCCGGTACTGAACTACAAAGTGAACAACTACCGCGAGTATCTCGCCGCGCGCGCCGCAGAAGCGGCCGCGGCCCGGGCGGCGCTCCCTCGAACCGTGGTGGGCACTGCCCTGAACACGCGGCAGTCCCTGGAAGCGCTGGGCGGCGCCATGCACGCACCACCGTACAACGCTCCCCCCAAGGAGCCGGTGCTCTATATCAAGCCCGCCAACACTTATGCGCAGGACGGTGCCGTCATCACGCTACCTGCCGACGTGGACGAGGTCGAAGTGGGCGGCTGCCTGGGTGTGGTGTTCTCGCGTCGCACCACCCGGGTCAGCGAGGCGGAAGCGCTGCGCTACGTCGCAGGCTACCGCGTCGTCGCCGACCTTTCCGTGCCGCACGCCAGTTATTTCCGGCCCGCGCTCAAGCAGAAATGCCGTGATGGATTCTGCCCTATCGGCCACGGCATGACGCCGGCCGCATCCATCGCCGATCCCGACGCGCTGGAGATCGAAATCCATGTGGATGGCATCCTGGCGCTACGGACCCGCACCGCCGACCTGGTCCGGCCGATTGCTCGGCTGATCGCCGACGTCACACAGTTCATGAGCTTCGAGGCGGGCGACATGTTGCTGGTCGGCGCCCCCCACGACGCGCCGCGCCTGCGCGCCGGGCAGCGCTATGACATCCGAATCCCGCAGATTGGCACGTTGGGCAACCTGCTTGCCGCCGCCACCGCTTGAGGAAGCCGCCATGAAGCACGCACGCATCGTTTACGAGGACGTCACCCACGCGGCGACGGAAGCGGAGCCAGGCCAGATCCGTCTGGCCGACGGCCGCATCCTGGCCGAAGACGCCGTGGCCTGGTTGCCGCCCATCGAACCCCGCACCACCTTCACGCTGGCCATCAACTATGCGGACCATGCCCGCGAGTTGGCCTTCAAGGCGCCCGACGAGCCGCTGGGTTTCCTGAAGGCAGCCAACACATTCGTCGGACACCGCGCACAAACCTTGCGCCCGTCCGACGCCGCGTTCATGCACTATGAATGCGAGCTCGCGGTCGTCATCGGAAAACCTGCAAGCCGTGTCAAACGCGACCAGGCCTATGACTACGTCGCGGGCTACACCGTCGCCAACGACTACGCGGTACGCGACTACCTGGAAAACTGGTATCGCCCCAACTTGCGTGTGAAGAGCCGCGATACCTGCACGCCGCTTGGCCCCTGGCTGGTGGACCGCGACGACGTGCCCGACCCCATGAACCTGGCCCTGCGCACCACCGTCAACGGCATCGAGACGCAGCGCGGCAACACGCGCGACATGGTGTTCGACGTGCCCGCGCTGATCGAGTACTTCAGCAGCTTCATAACACTGTCTCCCGGCGACCTGATCCTGACCGGCACGCCCGACGGCATCGTGAACGTCATGCCCGGCGACGAAGTCGTGACCGAGATCGAAGGCGTGGGACGACTCGTCAACACGCTGGCCCCCTTCCCTTCCTGATTCACCGTGGACACCCGATGCTAGACATCCAAACCGTGCGCGCCCTTGCCGCGCGCCTGCACGACGCCGAACGCACCCGCACGCAAATCCGCCAGATTTCGCTGGAACATCCGGACATCGGCATTGCCGACGCCTATGCCATCCAGCGCGCGTGGATGGACCTGAAACTGGCGGAGGGCCGCGTCAAACGCGGCCACAAGATCGGGCTGACGTCCCGCGCCATGCAACAGGCGTCACAGATCGACGAGCCCGACTTCGGCATGCTGCTGGACGACATGTTCTTCGAGGACGGCGGCGACATCCCGGCCAGCCGCTTCATCCTGCCGCGGCTGGAAGTCGAACTGGCGTTCGTGTTGGGCAAGCGCCTGCAAGGCCCCGGCTTGACGCTGTTTCAGGTCTATGACGCCGTCGACTACGTAATCCCCGCGCTGGAGATCATTGACGCGCGTTCGCACGGTATCGATCCCGACACCAAGCGTCCGCGCAAGGTATTCGACACGATCGCGGACAACGCCGCCAACGCGGGCGTGGTCATGGGCGGACGCCCGGTGAAGATCGGCGAGTTGGACCTGCGCTGGATCGGCGCCATCCTGTCGCGCAACGCCACCATCGAGGAAACGGGCGTTGCCGCGGGCGTCTTGAATCACCCCGCCAATGGCGTAGTATGGCTGGCTAACAAGCTGGCCGCCCACGATGTGGCGCTGGAGGCCGGAGAAATCATCCTGTCGGGGTCTTTCACTCGACCGGTAGCCGCCCGGCCCGGCGACACGTTCAATGTCGATTACGGCGTGCTGGGTTCCGTCAACTGTCATTTCATTTAACACGGCATGCAGTCCATGGACATCCTCACCAATACCTTCAAGCAAGCCTTGCGCGACCGTCAGCCCCAAATCGGCCTGTGGGCCGGCCTGGCCAGCGCCTATACCTCGGAAATCGTCGCGGGCGCGGGCTTTGACTGGCTGCTGATCGACGGCGAACACGCTCCCAACACGTTGCAGACCACGTTGGCGCAACTGCAGTCGGTGGCGGCCTATCCGGTGGCGCCCGTCGTGCGCCCGGCCTGGAACGACCCGGTGCAGATCAAGCAGATCCTGGACACCGGCGCCCAAACCCTGTTGGTCCCCATGATCCAATCCGCGGAAGAAGCGGCAGCCGCCGTCGCCGCCGTGCGCTACCCGCCCGCGGGCATCCGGGGCGTGGGCAGCGCCCTGGCGCGCTCGTCACGCTGGAACCGCATTCCCGATTACCTGGAACGTGCCAACGACCAGATGTGCGTATTGGTGCAGATCGAAACGCCGCGTGGCATCGACGCCCTGGACAAAATCCTGGCGGTGGACGGGGTGGACGGCGCCTTCATCGGCCCCGCCGACCTCTCGGCCAGCATGGGTTACCTGGGTCAGCCTGAACACCCCGAGGTCCTGAAGACCATCGATGACGCCATCACCCGCATCGTGCGCAGCGGCAAGGCCGCCGGCATCCTGCACAGCGGCGTTTCGCAGGCCAAGCACTACCTGGCACTGGGAGCCACCTTCGTGGCGGTGGGCGTGGACGCCGTGCTGCTTGCGCGGGCGGCGGAAAGCCTGGCGGGAGAATTCAAAGACGTGAAAACGGTGGCGGCGGGCAAAGGCCCGTACTAAACCGCCTTCGGAGCCGGCCCCGGGGATTCAGACGCCCTCGGAGCCCGGCACGCCAAGCAACGCATTGCGCTTGGCGAATTCGGCCAGTTCCAGCACCGATTCCATCCCCAGCTTTTGCAGCAAGCGCGTCTTGTATGTGCTGACCGTCTTGTTGCTAAGCAAGAGCAGTTCGCCGATTTCCTTGTTCGACCGGCCCTGCGCCAGATATTGCAGCACCACCATTTCGCGGTCGGACAAGCGCTTGACCATGTCCGAGTCCGACAGGCGCCCATGCTCGGCCGCCACCGCCATCGACGGAAAGACGCTATAGCCCGCCATCACGGCCTTGATGGCGTTGACCAGCTTGTTCAGGTCTTCATCCTTGCTGATGAACCCATTGGCGCCCGCTTGCATGCACCGATGGCAGAACGCCTCCGACGACTGTGACGTCAGCACCAGGACATGACAATCGGGGTTGATGGCCAACATGCGCGCGATGACGCTCAGGCCATCCAGCTTGGGGATGCCGATGTCCAGGATCACCACGTCGGGAGACAAGTCGCGCAGCGCTTGCACGGCATCAATACCGTTGCCGACTTCACCAACAACGTGAAAGCCGTTCGTCTCAAGCAGCATCCGCACCGCGAGCCGTACCAGAGGATGGTCATCGACAATCAGGATCGTATTCATGGCCGGCTACCGCACTTCCTTTGAGTAAGCATCCGCAGTCGCGCCTCAGGCCTCGACCTGCCAGCGTCACGTATCGGGACCTCTAATTCTAGTCGCACAGCGTATTCCTTTAGAAACACAACGGAGTCGACGGGCCGATTAGGAAATTTCCTACAAGCGACTGCTACCCATCCTATTTTCCCCCATTGCCACGGTCCATACACTGATTTCAGCTAAAAGACAGCGTCGAAAAAAAGGCGAATGTGGCGGTAGATTGAAGTATCACTGCATCGCCACATGATCGCTGTCCTGAAGGCTGAAACCCCTTTACATGGACACCGTGATGAAACTCAATAAACTGGCCCTGCTCCTCGCAACGATGACGCTGGGCGCCGCTTCGTCGGCAAGCTTTGCCGCCAATGATGGCGGCGAAATCACTTTCAAGGGCTCGATCATCGAAGCCCCTTGCTCGATCACCGCCGAAAGCGCGAATCAGACCGTGCAAATGGACAAGATCACGAAGTCCGCACTGAAGGATGGCGGCAAGTCCGCGCCGAAGACCTTCCAGATTCGCCTGACCGAATGCGACCTGACGGATGCCAAGAAAAACGTCACGGCCACGTTCAGCGGCCAGACCTCGGTTCCTCAGCCCGACCTGCTGGCCTTCACCAGCGGCGTGGCTTCCGGCGCCAGCCTGGCGATCGCGGATAGCCACGGCAACCTGATCAAGGCCAACACCCCGTCCCCGGCCTCGAAGCTGATCTACACCGAAAACGTGCTGCAGTTCCAGGCCTATCTGCAAGGCGACGGCCAAACCGGCGGCACCGTCGTTCCGGGCGACTTCACCACGTCCGCAACCTTCACCCTGAATTACCAGTAAGTCCCTCGGGGATCCAACTGCCCGAAGCGCGCGAGGTTTGCGCGCGTCGGGCGCCTTTTTGGAGAACTAGGGGAAACAGTCGATGCATCGGTTCAAGTCTGCCTCACGCCCTGGCCTGCTGATTCTGCTCATTGCCCTGAACGCCTGCATGGCAGGCACGGCCAGTGCGCATGCACTGACGGCGAAGGTCAGCATGAGCGGCGCCATTGTGAGCTCGCCATGCTCGCTACAGGTGGAGTCCAAGGATCAAACCGTCAGCATGGCGCCCGCCGCCATCAGCGGGCTGATAAATGGCGAAGCCACCCTACAACAACCGTTCAAAGTCCAACTGCTTAATTGCAGCCCCCCGCGGACCCAATCCGGCGACCTCGGCAGCAACACATTCACGCTGATATTCGAAGGCACCGGAGACCGCCAAGGGTTCTTGGCCCGAGGGTCGGCCAAAGGCATCGCGATTCGAATCAAAGACAGCCGCGGCAAACAGGTGGTGCCCGGCGTCCCCGTGCAACAGCGCTTGCCGTCATCCGGCGACTTGGCATTGCACTACGCGCTGAGCTTGACCGGCACGGGCGCCGCGCTTCACGCGGGCGATTACCAGATCACCATCCGGCTCCGAATGAACTACTTCTGAGCCGCCACATTTTTGTTGAGACGCTAAAGGACGCCGTTCACGTGATTCGCCTCAGGGTGCTGAACATAGTTGTTTTGATGCTGGTTGCCTGCGCCGCTGAAGCTGCCGAGGAGCTCGAATTCAACACGGACGTCCTGGACATCAAGGACAGGCAGAACTTCGACCTGAGCGTCTTCGCGCGGGCGAACTACATCATGCCGGGCACGTACAACCTGACCCTGCACGTCAATCAAAATCAGCTGAACGACCATGACGTCTCGTTCCTGGCGCCTGCCGGCGATCCGAAGGGTAGCGCGGCGTGCCTGTCTCCGGAGGTGGTGGCCCAGCTGGGCCTGCGCGCAAGCGCAGCGCGAAGGCTGACGTGGTGGAACGGCGACAAGTGCCTGGATACCGATAGTGTTCCCGGCATGACGGTCCGCGCCGATCTCGGCACCTCAGGGCTCCACGTGGTCATCCCGCAAGCCGCACTTGAGTACAGCGCCCCAAACTGGGATCCACCGTCGCGCTGGGATGAAGGCATTCCCGGCGTATTGCTGGACTACAACTTGAATGCGCTATCCACGCGACGCACTCGCGGCGAGGGCAACTCCACACACCTAAGCGGCTATGGCACGCTGGGCATGAACCTGGGCGCCTGGCGCATGCGTGCCGACTGGCAGGCGCAGGCAGACCGCACCACCGGACAAACGCGCCGCCAGAGCTTCGACTGGAGCCGCTTTTACGCCATGCGGGCCGTTCCCTCGATGCGCTCGAGCCTGGTTGTGGGCGAAGACTACCTGAACTCCAATCTGTTCGGCAGCTTCCGCTATACAGGCGCCAGCCTGACCAGTGACGACAGCATGCTGCCGCCCAACTTGCGCGGCTACGCACCCGAAATTTCGGGCGTTGCCCGCAGCAACGCGCGCGTCATCGTACGGCAGCTGGGCCGCGTGCTCTACGACACCCAAGTGCCTCCCGGCCCTTTCCGCATCCAGGACTTGAACGACGCGGTCAGCGGCAAACTGGACGTGCGAGTGGAAGAACAAGACGGCACCAGCCAGCAATTTCAGGTCGATACCGCCAACATCCCCTACCTGACCCGTCCCGGTTCGGTGCGGTTTCAATTCGCGGGGGGCAAGCCTTCCGAATGGAACCACCGCATGAACGGTCCGGCATTCGGATCCGGCGAGTTCTCTTGGGGCGTCAGCAACGGCTGGTCGCTTTACGGGGGTGGCCTGGGCGCGAAGGACTATGCCGCGGTTGCCGTCGGCGTGGGCCGTGACCTGATGGCGTTCGGCGCGCTGTCCGTTGACGTCACGCAATCGCGCGCCGTGTTGCCAGGCCGCCGCATCCTTTCCGGAAAGTCCTACCGCGCCAGCTATTCCAAGCGCTTCGAGGAATTCGATAGCCAGGTCACGTTCGCCGGCTATCGGTTTTCGCAACGGGACTTCATGACCATGAACGAGTTTATCGACGCTCGCCACGGCGGCACGCCGGTGAACCAGAGCAAGGCCATGTATACCGCCACGGTCAGCAAGCAGTTCCGTGGCGCGAATACCAGCGTGTATGCCAACCTCAACCATCAGACCTACTGGAACAGCCGGTCAAGCGACCGCTACAGCCTGTCGGCATCACGCTATTTCGACTTGGGCAGCCTGAAGAACTTGAGCCTGTCGATCACGGGCTACCAGACGCAAGCCGACGGCGCGTCGGACCGTGGCGCGTATCTGTCGCTGAGCATTCCATTGGGCAACAGCGCATCCGTCAGCTACAGCGCGTCGGTGGACCGCCGCAACGCCACGCACAACGTGAGCTACTACGACCGCCTGGACGAACGCAACAACTACATGATCAGCGCAGGCGTGGGCGGCGGCGGCAAGGCCAGCGGCTACCTGACGCACGAAGGCACGCTGGCGCAGGTCGTGGCCAGTGTCAGCCATGAATCGGGCGCCTACAGCTCGGGCGGTCTGTCCATGCAGGGCGGCGCCACCCTTACCGCCAAGGGCGCCGCCCTGCACCGGACGTCCGTCGCAGGCGGCACCCGCCTGATGATCGACACCAATGGTGTCGCCGGCGTGCCGGTGCGCGGCTACGGCATGACAACGAAGTCGAACCTGTTCGGCACCGCCGTGATTACCGACGTCAACAGTTACTACCGCAATCAGGCCAGCATCGACCTCGACGCGCTTGCCGATGACGTCGAAGCGACCCAATCGGTGGTGCAGGCGACGCTGACCGAAGGCGCCATCGGCTACCGCTCCCTGGATTTGATTTCCGGAGAAAAGGCCATGACGACTATCCAGCTGAGCGACGGCGCGCATCCTCCGTTTGGCGTGACCGTGCGCAACAGCCGCAACCAGGCCACGGGCATCGTCGGCGATGAAGGGGTTGTCTACCTGAGCGGCATGAAGCCCGGCGAAACCATGACGCTGCAATGGAACGGCAAGCCGCAATGCTCGTTCGACATTCCCAAGGCGGATGCCGCCGGGCCGCCTGAACGGTTCCTCTGCCACCCCACGCCGTAAGGCCTGGCACCCGAATCGATCCGAAAAGAAACACGCAACATTCAACCAGTCCCACCTACCATGACCCCTCTTACCTTGAAGAAATTCGCGTCCACCGCCCTGGTCTGCCTGTTCGCCTCGCAGCCTGCCTTGGCGGCGGTCTCCCTGGACAGGACACGCATCGTCTTTCCTGGCCAGGACAAATCCGTCAGTTTGAACATCAGCAATCAGAACGATCGATTGCCCTATCTGGCACAAGCCTGGATCGAGAACGACAAGGATGAAAAGATCACCGGTCCACTGGTCGTGCTGCCTCCGCTGCAACGGCTTGAGCCCGGCGCCAGGAGCCAAGTGAAGATCCAGGCATTGCCCGCTGCCAAGCAATTGCCCCAAGACCGGGAAAGCCTCTTCTATTTCAATCTACGCGAAGTCCCGCCCCGCAGCGATCAAGCCAATAGCTTGCAGATCGCGCTGCAGACGCGGGTCAAGCTTTTTTATCGCCCCGAGGCATTGGACATTCCGTCCGGCTCGTCGGCAGCCCTCTGGCAAGAACGCATCCGCCTGACGCGTGAGGGTGACCGGTACACCGTCGACAACCCTACCCCCTACTACCTGACACTGATCGACGCCTCAAAGAACGCGAGCGGATCATCGATCGCAAACTTTGAACCGCTGATGATCGCGCCGTACTCGCAAGCCCCGCTGGGCCTCGGGGCCGGCAGCCTCGGCAACGCGCCCGTGCTGACCTACATCAATGACTATGGTGGCCGGCCCAAGCTGGAATTCCGCTGCACCGGGCAGGAGTGCACGGCAAAGCAAATCAGTAACTGATCGCGCCCTTAACGCTGGCAGGCCTTCCCATGACCACAAACTCCCGTCGTAGAACCCATACCCGCGCCGGCTTGCACGCCGCCCTGATCTGTGTGGCCGCCGCCATCCCAAGCGCGGCCGCCGCCACGGAGTTCGGTAACTCCGATGACTTCAACGCCCAGTTCCATGTAATCGGCTCCCTCTTGGAGAGCGCCTGCCATCTGGACATGAGTTCGGCCTACCAGGAAGTCGCGCTAGGTGAAATCAGCACTGCGGACCTGCCACGGCCTGGCGACCAAGGCGTATCTGTCGCGGTGCAGCTGAAGCTGCGCGGCTGCGTCCGAACCGAGGGCGGCAGGCGCGAGGCAAACGGCGGGGCGCTGGCCTGGAGCGGCGCTGAACCCGTGGTCGGCGTCACCTTCCGGGCACAAACGGACCCCGACACGCCCGAACTGGTGGGGGTGCGCGGCGCCTCGGGATTTGGCTTGCGTTTAAGCGACGCCAGTCGGCGGCGCATTGCCGTGGGCCAGCAAACGCGCGCCTGGTTCGTTGCGCCCGGAGATTCCACCCTGACCTACTACATCACCCCGGAACGCACGTCCGCGGCCCTGCAACCCGGCCACTTTCAAGCCTATATCAATCTCTTCCTGACTTATGACTAAGCGCCTGCTCCATAAGCCTGCCTATCTGCGGCTGGCCGGCTTGGCGGTCGCCTTGGCTTTTGCCGCGCCCGTGCCGGCCCAGACCCGCATCTCAATCAAGGGAAAGATCTTTGCGCCCATTCCGTGCGTCGTCACCGGTAATCAAGGCAGCATGATCAACGTCCCGTTTGGCGAAGTCCTGACGACACGGGTTGACGGCGCTTACCTGACCAAGGACATTCCTTACGGCCTGGATTGCCGCAACGCCTCGACAAATTCTCTGCGCATGCAGATTACCGGCAATATCGCCGGCTTCGGCGACGGACAATTTTTGAGCATCGCGTCCAACCCCCATTTGGCCATCGCCCTGAAAAACGGCAATACACCGATTGCGCCAAAGAAGTGGTTCGATTTCGACAGCAACGTGCCTCCGTTATTGCGGGCGGTGCTGGTGAAAGACCCCGCAGGCGACATCGAGGCCGGCCACTTCAACGTCGGAGCCACTCTGGTGGTGGAATATCGATGAAACGCTCCCGCGACAGACATTCGCTTTCCGCCCTGGTGCTGTTCGCCCTGCTTGCGGCCAGCCCGCCCCCGGCCGCCGCCGCAGAGAACATGCGATTCACCGGAACGCTGATCACGCCGGGATGCACCGTCAGCGACAAGGGTGGGCGCATCAATGTGGCATTCAAGACCAACCTGGGTATTGAAAAAATCAATGGCGAGAACTATCGGCAGACCATCCCCTACCAGATCGACTGTCCGGGCAGTGCCCCGTGGCGGATGAAGATGACGCTGATTGCTCCCGAAACGAAATTCGATCCTCCCGCCGTGCAGACGTCCATCGAAGACCTGGGCATTCAGATCTGGTTGAACGGCGAGGCGTTGGCGCTTAATCGCCCCAAGACCGTCGAGATGACCGACCGGAACCGCCCCCCCCTCCTGGAGGCAGTGCCCGTGAAGAGGCTTGGATCGCGCTTGCCTGAAGAGAGCTTCGAGGCGACGGCGCTGCTGATCGCTGAACTTTACTAGGAGGCCACGAATGCGGATCCTCACCATAGCGGCGGCTTTCCTGGCGGCAATGGCAGCAGGCGCGGCGTCGGCTCAATCTGCCGGGCCGAACAATATGTCTTTTTCCGGGCGCTTGGTAGCCGAGCCCTGCACCCTGGACCCCGCTGACACGAAGCACGAGCTGAATTTCCGCGGCGTCGCGACAAGCGAGATCTATGCCAAAGGCCGCAGCGCCGGCCGCCCGATCACGCTGCATTTGCAGAACTGCGATATCAGCGAAGGCCGAACGCGCGTCAAGGTGACGTTGACCGGGGCCCCCAGTACTCCACTGCCGGGGCATCTGAACCTGAATGCCGGCGGCGCCGCCGGCGTGGCAATCGGCTTGGAGACCAGCCACGGCATTGCTTTGCCGTTGAACCAAGCCAATGCCATCGGGACGCTTACCGCCGGCGGCACCGACATTGTCATCAATGCGTTCTTGCGGGGTGAGCCGGCAGCGCTGGCCAACAGGACGATCCAACACGGCGCCATCAACGCCACCGTGACATTCGCGTTCAGCTATGACTGAACGGCATTCGCGTTCGAGACCCGTTCCATGAAGAACCTTAGCGTGCTGGTGTTGGAAGATCACCCGTTTCAGCGATTGATGGTGGTCACTGCCCTGCGATCCGCCATCACCGGAAGGATCTACGAAGCATCCGAAGGCGGCGAAGCCTTGTCGCTGCTAAAGGCCTGCGGTGGCGTGGACATCGCTATCTGCGACTTGCAGATGGCGGGCAAGGACGGCCTGGAATTCCTGCGAGAATCCGGCCACGCCCGGCTGGTGCATTCCGTCATTCTCAACAGCGCGTTGGAGCCGGCGCTGCGCCAGGCTTCGGCTGCCATGATCGAATGCCTGGGCCTGAATTTTCTGGGCGAACTTGCCAGACCGCTGGACATCAATGGCCTGACCGCGCTGCTGGCGACGTTCCAGCGCAGCCGTCGACGGGCGCACGCCGCTCCGGTCGAGCCGCCTCCTGCAAGCGAGGTGCGGCAAGGGTTGGCGCGCGGCGAATTCAAGGCGTACTACCAGCCCAAGGTCAGTATCAATGGCGAATCTCTGGTGGAAGCCGAGGTGCTGGCGCGCTGGCATCACCCGCAACACGGCGTGTTGCCCCCGTCGCATTTCCTTCCCGCGATGCAGACCCACGGCCTGATGGAGCCGCTGTTCTGGCGCATGCTGGATCAAGGACTGGAACTTCAGGCACAGCAGAAACGCACCCATCCTCCCGCCACACTCGCCTTCAATCTGCACCCGTCCCAACTTGCCTCGCGGCTGTTGACCACGGGCATCGAGCACGCGCTGGCCCAGCGCCAGCTATCGGCAAACGACATTACCCTGGAAGTTACCGAAGACGGCCTGGAGAGCACGCCCGCCGCCACGCTGGAAAACCTGGTGCGGTTGCGCGTCATGGGTTGCGGCCTGGCCATGGACGACTTCGGCGCGGGCTATTCGTCCTTGGATCGCCTATGCGCCTTTCCCTTTAGCCAGATCAAGCTGGACGCCAGCTTCGTGCGCCGGCTGAAAATCCAGCCACGCACCGCCGCAGTGATCCGCGGCGTTGCCAGCATGGCCGAGGCCTTGGGCTTGGACCTGGTGGTGGAAGGCGTGGAGACGCTGGAACAGCGTACGCAGCTACAGCAGCTGGGATGCAAGATCGCCCAGGGATATCTGTACGCCCGCCCGATGGACCAGGCGCAATTCCTGGGATATTGCCAGACGCACCCGCCTGGCGCGTTGCACAGACCGCACTAGCTGCGTTGGCTGCCTCGCAGCCTGATCAATGCTTGCTCCAATTGACGCAAAGACAATTGCAAACCGTCGACCGCGCGCGCCAATGCCCCGTCATTGGTGCGCCCGGCGCCGCATGCGTGCTCAAGCTCGCTGCACGCCTGGACCACGCCTTCCGCCCGGACCACGTTCGCCGCCCCCTTGATACGGTGGGCGATTTCCGCCATCTGACCGACCCGCCCCGTCGACGCGTAAGCCTCCAAACGCTGCGCATCTTCGCGGTTGGCGCGCACCAACTCGTCCAGCAGCAGCCATTGCTGATCGAGATTGCCGCCCGACACCTCCTGCAGAGGCCGCAAATCGAATAAGGGCGCGTCGGCCTGGGCGTCAAGAGAATCGCGGCTTTCCGGGACGATGCCCGCAAGGCGTGCCGCCAGCGCGTCCAGACCGACCGGCTTGATCAGGCATTCGTCCATGCCCGCCTGCACGCAGCGTGCAATCTCTTCCGGTTGGGCGTCCGCCGTCACGCCGATGATCAGGGCCCGATCTTCGCCGCGTTCCTGTTCCCCCTGCCTGATGGCCCTTGCCAGTTCCGCACCGCTCATGCCTGGCATGCGGAAATCGGTGAACACCACGTCGAACGGATGCGTCGCGTATCGGGCCATGGCCGCGATCCCGTCCGGCGCCTCTTGCACATCGTGGCCCAGGAAGGTCAGCTGCTGCGTCAATATGCGCCGGCTGACCGCATGGTCGTCCACCACGAGGATCTGCAAGACGCGTTCGCTTCCCGGCGGCGCCAGCGCCGGTTTTGGCGCCACCATCACCGGGTCAAGGACCTGCAAGCGCAGCTCCGCCAAGACCGTCGTGCCGCGTCCTGGAACGCTCGACAAGGTCAAACGCCCGCCCATCATTTCGCACAATGAGCGACTGATGACAAGACCCAGTCCCGTCCCGCCGGCGCCCCGCTCGCCCCCGTCAACCTGGACGAACGGCCGGAACAGGCGTTGTTGGTCTTCGTCGGAAATCCCGACGCCGGTGTCCTCGACGACGACGCTGACCTGCAGGAGCGACGTTTCCGTTTGCACGGTCTGCACACGCACCCTGACGAATCCCGAGTCCGTGTAGTTGATCGCGTTACCAACCAGATTGGACAGGATCTGCTTGAACCGCAGTGCGTCGATCAGCACGTCGGCCTGGGCCTCGGCATCGATCTCCAGCAACAGGCTCAGGCCCTTCTGCCGCGCCAGCCCTTCAAATACCCGCGCCACGGATTCCACCTGTTCGCGCAAATTGGCGCGCCCCGGCGTGAGACTCAGGCGTCCGGATTCGATCCGGACGATATCCAGGATGTCACCGATCAGCGCAAGCAGGCTTTGCGCCGAGGCGAAAGCGATCTCGATGCTGTGACGGTCGATGGGCTTGGCATCGGCGCGCTTGAGCGCAAGCTCCAACGTGCCGATGATGGCGTTCATCGGCGTGCGTATCTCGTGGCTCATCGTGGCCAGGAAGGTCGTCTTGGCCCGGCTGGCCGCCAGCGCCTGGTCCTTTGCGGCTTCGATCTCCTGGATCAGGTGGCGATGCTCGGTAATGTCGATCCACCCGCAGATCACGCCACCGTTCACGCCGGCGGAGTCCTGGAAAGGCTGGATCCAGTGCTGAATCCAGATCTCTTTGCCATGGAGGCGGACGGCATGTACGCCGGTCGTGCTTCGGTTGGTCTTCAACGCTTCGAGATAGCTCGCGTGAAAGCGTTCGGCGGCCTCGAACGCGTCGCTGGGCATTTCCAGCGCGGTCTTGCCCAACACGTCTTCGGCAGTCAACCCGACGCTGTCCAGGTAGCTTCGGTTGCACGCCAGCATGCGCCCTTCGGTGTCGCGCACGTAAATCGGCGGCGGCATGCTGTCCATCAGCGTTCTTACGAATTGCAACTGGTCTTTCAGCAGCTTCTTGGCGTGCTCCTTGGCGCGGACGGTCCGTCTTAGCGAGACCGCCCAGGCCAATGCGATCAGCAAGAGCAAGGCCGCGGCCGCAATGACTTCGGCGATGATGACAGCGTAGTCGCGCCAGGTCTCGCCCGCCATGCCGGGGATTGCCTTCCAGCGATTGTTGAACGCGCTGATCTGATAAGGGGTCAGCACGGCAAGCGTCTTGTCCAGGATCGACTGCAGTTCCGGATCGCTGCGACGCACGGCAAAGCTGATGCCGATAGGAGCCAGGTCGAGCATATCGCTCACGACCAGGCGGTCGCCAAACAAGCGGCCGTTGTAGTAACGCGCTGACGGCAGCGCCATGACGGCAGCATCCGCTTCGTCGGTGTCGACCTTGTGCAAAGCGTCCAGCGAGGAGCCGACGCCGGAAATCGCGGCCTGCGGATAACGTTGGCCGACAAACGCGGTTGCGAAATGTCCTTCGGCAATGGCGATGCGGCGCGGATCCGGCGGCACGCCCGCGTCGCGCGCGCCGCGCCTCATGACCAGCACCATCGGATCCAGGGAGATCGGTTTGGTGAAGCGCAGAGACTGTTCGCGCTCGGCCGTGACGGTCATGATGCCGACGTCGGCCCCGCGTTGCTGGATCAGGTCGATCTGGGCGGGAAAACTGCCCCGGCGGCTGACCACATCGAACGTCAGCCCTGTCTGGAAGGACACCATTTCAAGCAGGTCGGCCGCCAGGCCGGAGAAATGGCCGTTGACGTTGAAGAACGCGATCGGCGCCAGATCATCGTTGATCACCAGGCGCAAACGGGGATGCTGCGCGATCCAGCGCAGTTCGTCTGGCGTGAGGGCAATATTCCGGCTATCGGGGATAAAACCGCTTCCCGCCCAACTGCGGGTGATCTCCGGCAAGGCGCCGCCGATTGCCGCGATGGCCTCGTTGATCACCTGGCGCAAGCGCGCGTCGTCGGCGTTCAACGCGTAACGGTATTGCGTGGACATGTCCGTGAAACGATCAAACTGGACATAGCCGTAGAACGCGCCATTGACCCGGTGATAGGCCGTCAGCACGCCTCCCAGATAGGCGTCGCTGTGGCCAAAACCCAGCGCCGCGATGGCTTGATCGTCGGTGCCGTACTCCACGATCTTGGCGTCGGGATAGCGCCGGGAGGCTTCAGCCGCCGTTGCGGCGCCCGCGACCGCGACTGTCATGCCGCGCAAATCCGCCCGGAATTGCCGGGTTTCGCTCGTGCGGCGGAACAACGCGATCTTGTCGGTTACATAGGGCGTGCTGGGCAGAAAGCCGGCTGCGGCAGCGGGCTCCAGGTCTCCAGCCAGCAGGTCGATCTTTTTGTCGGCCAACGCGGTCAGCGCCGCCTTGTCGTCCGGAAACGCCACCAGCCGGACGCTTAAGCCAAGCAGTTGCGCCACCAGCGAGGTCACGTCGGCGTTGATGCCCTTGTAGGTGCCGTCGCGGTAGACCATTTCGAAAGGCGCTTGCGCCTTGTCGACGACGCCCAGCACCAACTCGCGCTTTTCGCGCAACCAGACCCAATCGCTTTCGGAAATCGCGGGGGTGGCATGCTGCCAATGCACTTGGCTTTGCAGCGTCAGCAAGGAAAGGCCTGACGGCTCGGCGGCCCTTGCGGGCAACAAGGCGGCCGCCATCCATAGCAGGCTCACGAGCAGGAGTCGCCACAAGGTCGAGTCCCGGATGACAAACGACCTCATGGGCAATCCCATTCTTCGAATTGCAATGCGGAGGGGAAAAGCGCCGCCGTCCCCGTGCCGGCTTACGAGCGTCCGCCCAGACTGCCTCCGCCGTCCACGCCCAGCACCTGGCCGGTGATGAAACCCGCGTCATCCGACAGCAGGAAAGCGATGGCGGCGGCGACTTCGGCCGGCGTGCCCAGGCGCTTCATGGGCACCGATGCCAGCGCGCGCTTTTCGCCGTCACTGCCCGCCGGACGCGTGGCGCGGAACATTTCGGTCTCGATCGGGCCTGGCGCGACCGCGTTGGCGGTGACGCCGTATTCGGCCAATTCCAGTGCCCAGGTGCGGGTGCAGCCGACCAGCGCGTTCTTGGCGGCGGAATAGGCCGTGCGGTCCAGGCCGCCGTAGATGGCACGGCTGACCACGTTGACGATGCGGCCGGCGCGGCGCACTTTCATGGACTCGACGAAAGCCTGCGTGACTTGCACCGCGACGCGGACGTTCAAATCCAGCACGTTGTACAGCGTGGCAAGGTCGATCTCGCCCAACGGCTGTGGAGACGCGATGCCGACGTTATTGACCACGGCGTCGACGGGGAATTTCTCGCGGATTTCCCGCAGGACTTCTTCAGTGCGTCCGGCGTCGGCCAGGTCACAGGCATACAGATACCCCGGGAAGTCGACGTCGGTGGTGTTTCGCGCAATGCCAACCACGTGACAGCCCATGTCGGACAGCCGCTGCGTAAGCGCCCAGCCGATGCCTTTCGTGGCGCCCGTAATGAGCACGCATTTGTCCTTCATGGGTGGAAACCTCGCAGTCTGTTTTCTGGGTCAAAAACGGGCGCTTGAGCGCCCGGTGTTCCAAGTAGACACCATCCGGCGTCGGCTGTCTTGTAAATTGCGTAGCAAATCTTGCACGCCGGACACTCCCGAACGGCAGCCGTCTTGCCGGGCGGGCGGGCGGAAAACCCGCGCGATCAGGCGTCGCGGGTGACCGGGACGCGCGGCGCCAAGGCGCAGAGAAGCTCGTAGCCGATCGTGCCGGCGGCTTGGGCCACTTCGTCGACGGACGGGCCATCTTCGCCCCAGAGCATCACGGGTGCACCGACGCCCGCCGCCGGGATGGGGTCCAGATCGACGATCAGCATGTCCATGGAGACGCGGCCGACCAATTGGGTACGGATGCCCGCCACGACGACCGGGGTGCCGGTGGTGGCGTGGCGCGGATAGCCGTCGGCATAGCCGCAGGCCACGATGCCGATGCGCATGGCGCGTTCGGCGCGGAAGATGGCGCCGTAGCCGACGGAATCGCCCGCCTTGAGCTCTTGCACCGCGATGATCTCGGAACTGAGCGACATGGCCGGCTTCAGGCCGAACGACGCGGCGTCGGCGTCGGCGAACGGCGAGGCGCCGTACAGGCAGATGCCGGGACGCACCCAATGGGTCTGCGTCGGCGACCCGATGGCGATGTCGGCGAAACGTAGCGTGGCCGCGGAGTTGCATACGCTGATCGTGCCCGGCAGCTTATGCGTCACCGAATTAAATACGGCCAATTGCTCGTTCACCCCCTGAGGGCCGTCGGCGCAGGCGAAATGGGTCATTTTTCCGATCGAGCCCACCGTGCCCTGCTGTTGCAGCAGCAAGGCGCGTTCGTGCGCGGCGGGATAGGCGGCGGGGCTGAAGCCCAGCCGGTTCATGCCGCTGTTCAGCTTCAGCATGATGTCCACCCGGCGTGCGAAGCGCGCGCGGGCCAGCATGTCGAGTTGTTCACGGTTGTGAACCGTGGTGCTGAGGTGATAGCGATCGATCAGGTCGAGGTCCGACGGATTGAAGAAGCCTTCAAGCAGCAGGATGGGCCCGCCCCAGCCGGCCTCGCGGCAGCGCACGGCTTCATCCAGGTCCAGCATCGCCAGGCCCTGCGCCTTGGAAAACCCCGTTACCGCTTGCTCGATGCCATGCCCGTAGGCGTTGGCCTTGATGACGGCCCAGATGGAGGGCGGCAGGCCGGAGGCAGCCGCGGCGGTCTGTTCAAGGTGGCGGCGCACGGCGGCAAGATTGTGCGCAAGGGCAGAAACGGAGACGGTGGCTGAAATTGGGCGCGGCATGATGTGAGATCCTGTGGCGCTTAAGTCTAACTGATCGCGCCCCCCGCCGGCACGGCATCGTGCCTTGGCGAAACGACTACTCTAAAATGATGCGGACAGGGTCCCCGGGGACCCCGCCCGAGCTGCTTATTATGTCTATCGATCACTACGAGAACTTTCCCGTCGCCTCGGTGCTGCTGCCGCGCCGGCTGCGTGGCGCCGTGACCGATATCTACCGGTTCGCCCGCGCCGCGGACGATATCGCCGATGAAGGCAGCGCCACCGACGACGAACGCCTGGCCCAGCTGGCGGCGTTCCGCACGGAACTGCACCGCATTGGCGCCGAACCCGGCACGACGCCCCCGCCCGGCCTGCCGCCGCTGGCGGACATCTTCACGCCGCTGGCCCGGACCATCGCCCGGCACCAGTTGCCGATCACGCCGTTCTTCGACTTGCTGTCCGCCTTCGAGCAGGACATCACCGTCAAGCGCTATGCAGACTACGCCGCGCTGGCCGACTACTGCACGCGCTCGGCCAATCCGGTCGGCCGGCTGATGCTGCATTTGTTCGACGCCACCACCCCCCAGGACACGGCGGAAAGCGACGCCATCTGTTCGGGACTGCAACTGGTGAACTTCTGGCAGGATGTGCGGGTGGATTGGCACAAGCATCGCGTCTATCTGCCCCAGGAAGACCTGCGCCGCCATGGCGTCTCTGAAGACGACCTGGCCGCCTGCCGGCTGACGCCGGCCTGGCGCGAACTGATGGCCTTCCAGGTCGAACGCACGCGCGCGCTGCTACACTTCGGCGCTCCGCTGGCGCGCCGCCTGCCGGGCCGCATCGGCCTGGAGTTGCGCCTGGTGGTGCAAGGCGGGCTGCGCGTGCTGGAGCGTATCGAGGCGAGCGGCTACGATGTATTCATGAATCGCCCCGAATTGGGCGCCAAAGACTGGGCCATCATGCTGTGGCGCTCTATCAAGTAACAGGCCCTGCCTATCTATGACCCCTGACGAATACTGCCAGGAGAAAGCCGCCAAGAGCGGTTCCAGCTTCTACTATTCTTTCCTGTTCCTGCCGCCCGAACGCCGCCGCGCGATCACCGCGCTGTACGCGTACTGCCGCGAAGTGGACGATGTGGTCGATGAATGCACCGACCCGTCGCTGGCCCGCGTCAAGCTGGCCTGGTGGCGCACGCAGGTCGACCAGATGTTCGACGGCACACCGGACCACCCCGTGACGCGGGCGCTGCAGCCGCATCTGCAAAGCTGTTCGATCACCCGCGAGCGCCTGCTGGCCGTGGTCGACGGCATGGAGATGGACCTGGACCAGACCCGCTACCTGGATTGGCCGGGCCTGCGTAAATACTGCTGGCACGCCGCAGGCGTCGTGGGCGAGCTGTCCGCCGGCGTCTTCGGCTACAGCGACCCCAAGACGCTGGTCTATGCCGAAAAATTGGGCCTGGCGTTCCAGATGACCAACATCATCCGGGACGTGGGCGACGACGCGCGCCGCGGCCGCATCTACATTCCCGTCAACGAGATGCAGCAATTCGAGGTCAAGGCCTCGGACATCCTGAATGGCGAATACTCGGAACGTTTCACCGCCCTGATGAAGTTCCAGGCCGACCGCGCACGCGAGCTCTACCGGGAAGCGATGCGCAATCTGCCCGAGGTTGACCGCCGTTCGCAACGCCCGGGACTGATGATGGCTGCCATCTATCACGCCTTGCTGGACGAAATCGAGCGGGACAACTGGCAGGTACTGCACCAGCGCATCTCGCTGACGCCGCTGCGCAAGCTGTGGCTGGCATGGAAAACGTGGGTGGGCGGCGGACGCGGACTGGTCCGCCGGTTGGCGCGGTGAAGGCGGCGGTCATCGGCGCCGGTTGGGCAGGGTTGGCGGCCAGCGTCGCCCTGCGTGAAGCCGGGGCCAAGGTCACTGTGTTCGAGGCCGGCCATACGCCCGGCGGCCGTGCCCGCCGCGTGTTCCACGGCGATTTCGACGCGCCGCTGGACAATGGCCAGCATCTGCTGTCGGGCGCCTACAAGCAGACGCTGGCGCTGATGCGCCGGGTGGGCCGCAACCCCGATGCGCTACTGATGCGCCGCCCGCTACGGCTGGCCACCCTGGACGGCCATTTCCGCCTGTCCGCCCCGCGCCTGCCCGCGCCGCTGCACATGGCGATCGCGATCCTGCGGGCGCGCGGCCTGTCGTGGGCAGACCGTTTCGCGACCTTGCGCCTGATGCGCGGCCTGAAAACGATGTCATGGATGCCGCCTCGCGACTGGACGGTGCAGCATCTGCTGCATTACCACGCGCAATCGGACGCCTTGATCCGCCAGGTGTGGGAACCACTTTGCCTGGCCGCCCTGAACACGCCAGCCGCCACGGCCAGCGCGGCGCTTTTTGCCCGCGTACTGCGCGACAGCCTGGCCGGCACCCGCGAAGACAGCGACTTGCTGCTGCCCTGCACCGACTTGTCCGCCCTGTGGCCCGATGCCGCGGCGCGCCAGGTGACGATGCGCTACGGCAGCACCGTGCGCCAGCTGGACCCTTCCGACGACGGCATCGTCGTCAACCAGGAACGCTTCGATGCCGCCGTGCTTGCAGTGCCGCCGGCTTTCGCGGCGCGATTGCTGGACGCGCCCCTGCGGCAGGCCGGCGCCACGGGGTTGCTGAATGCGCTGAAGGCGTTCACCTATCTGCCCATCGCCACGCTGAACCTGCGCTTGGCGGAACCGTGGCGCCTGCCCGAGCCCATGATGATGCTGCGCGAGGAAGCCGCGCGCGGCCACGTCGGGCAATGGCTGTTCGACCGCGCGCAATTGGCGGGCGACACCAAGGCGGGCGAACTGGCTGTCGTGGCCAGCGCCGCCACCAGCATCGCCGAGCGCAACCGCCATCAGGTGATCGAGGCCCTGATCGACCAAGTGGCCGAGCAGGCGGCGCGCCATCCCGCGCGGCTGCCCGCCATGCCGGAAGTGACGGCATCCGAACTGCTGATTGAAAAGCGCGCCACCTTCGCCGCGGTGCCTGGCCTGACCCGCCCGCTGAATTCGACGCCTTGGTCCACCTTGGCGCTGGCCGGCGACTGGACCGACACGGGTTACCCGGGCGTACTGGAAGGCGCGGTGCAAAGCGGCCTGCAGGCTGCCCGGGTCTTGAATCCGCGCGCGGACCTGGCTGCGGATCTGGCAGCGGATTGATCCGGCGGCGCATCGTGCGCGCCGCCGCTTGCCACGATGCCTTAGACGCTTAGCGCAGCAGGTGCGCCGTGGCGATGCCCGCCGCCGTCAGGATCAGCGATCCGGCCAGGCTAAGCCCGGCGTAACCCAACGCGCTGCCGTAGGCGCCGCGTTCGAGCATGCCCACGGTTTCGGCCGAGAACGTCGAAAACGTGGTCAGGCCGCCCATGAAGCCGGTGATGGCGCCCAAGCGCACCCAGGCCGGCCATTCAGGGTGGCCCGCCACCATCGCCAGCAGCAATCCCACCAGATATCCGCCCGCCAGGTTGACGGCAAACGTGCCCCACGGCCAGGACTCGACATTCAGCCACAGGCTGACAAGCCAACGCGTCCAGGCGCCAAGAACGGCGCCCAGACCGACGGCCAGGAAATTCAGGGGAATCAGGGTTTGGTAGGCGGACATGGTCGTCAAGAGGCGCGGTGCTGTTTGAGCCGCAGGGAAAAGACCAGCAGCAGTATGCCAAAGAACACGGCGTAGATGCCGATGACCCATACCAGCGCCAGCGCGCCCGCGCCGGGCTGCACGATCAGCATGGCGCCGAAGAGGATCGACACCACGCCGGACAACGCGAGCAGCCATTCGTTGCGGATTTCCTTGCGGAAGCGGATGGCGGCGATGACCTGGAACACACCGGCGGCAAGCGCCCAGAACGCGATGATGTAGAGCAATAGCAACGCCGTCAGCCCGGGCCACAGGAAGGTCACGATACCCGCCGCCACGCCCAGCAGCCCAACGATGATCAGGGCCCACAGCGGTTTGCCGTTCTCGCGGATGCGCACTCCGGCGATCAGGGCCAGCGCGCCATCCACCAGCGCAAACGCCCCCCATACCAGCACCAGCGCCGACAAGGTGATGGCCGGCATGAACAAGGCCATCAATCCGAACAGGATGGCGACGACGCCGCGCAAGGCGACCCACCCCCAATGACGACCGATATCCCCCCATTGCGGTTCCAGCATGACGCACCTCCGGTGTTGGTAACGGTGGCCTATCTTATCCCCGCCGAACCGCAGCCGCCACGCCGCGGGCGGCCGGATCGATGGCGCCCAGCGAAACAGATTGAAATTTCCATGTTCGCCGGGACTGGGGTTTTATAAGAGTAATTCTCATTAAATGTTAGAATCCGCGCCTTCAAATCGAATCCCTCATGGACAGTCAACCCGCCCCACGGCGCCGGGCCTATTGGCTCAAGACGCTGCATCAATGGCACTGGATCAGCTCGGCGCTATGCCTGCTGGGGATGCTGCTGTTCGCCGTCACTGGCTTGACGCTGAACAACGCCTCGCACATCGAATCGAAAGCCGTGGTGACCAGCCGGCAGACGCAATTGCCCGAACCCGTGTTGAAGCAATTGTCCGTGCCCGCCGGGCAAAAGAAGGCGCCGCTGCCGGCTCCCGTGGCGCGATGGCTGGATGAATCGCTGGATGCCGCCACGGCCGGCAAGACCGCCGAATGGTCGGCCGACGAGGTGTATTTGTCGCTGCCGCGCGCCGGCGGCGATGCCTGGCTTTCCATCGACCTTGCCAGCGGCGAGGTGGAATACGAACGCACCGACCGTGGCTGGATCTCGTACCTGAACGACTTGCACAAGGGCCGCAACACCGGTCTGGCCTGGAGCTGGTTCCTGGATATTTTCGCCGTCGCCTGTCTGGTCTTTTCGCTGACCGGGCTGGTACTGCTGAAGATGCACGCAGGCAACCGCAGCGCGACCTGGCCCATGGTCGGGATGGGCGTGGTGATCCCCCTGGTGCTGGCCCTACTGTTCATCCATTGATTCCATCCGATCCGCCCCTGGAGAATTCCATGCGCAAACTGCTCTTGCCCGCCCTCTTGGCCGGCCTGATCGCCCGAACGGCCCACGCGGCCGATATCGGCCTGAACATTGAAGTGCCGCGCCTGGACGTGGCCGAGTACCACCGTCCCTACGTGGCGATCTGGATCGAAAACCCCGACCAGAGCGTCGCGGCCGACCTGGCCGTCTGGTACGACGTGGCCAAGAAGAACAACGAAGGCGCCGAGTGGCTGAAAGACATGCGCCAATGGTGGCGCCGCAGCGGCCGCAACCAACAGTTTCCGGTGGACGGCGTCAGCGGCGCGACCAAGCCCGTGGGCAAGCACGCGCTGAGCTTCGACGCGGCCAGCAAGCCCCTGTCCACGCTCAAGCCCGGCCAATACGCCGTGGTTGTCGAAGCCGCCCGCGAAGTCGGCGGCCGTGAACTGCTGCGCATCCCCTTCCAGTGGCCACCGCAGAAAGCCGAGCAACTGACGGCGCGCGGCGAACATGAACTGGGCGCCATCGCGCTCGACCTCAAACCCTGATGCCCATCGAATCGCCTTCAAGGAGCGCAACCATGAAATCCGCCGCCAAACTGGCCGCCGCCCTGGCGCTGTGCCTGCCCTTTGCCTCGCACGCGCATGATGTCTGGATCGTGCCGTCCTCCACCGTGCTGTCGGGCACCGACAGCTGGATCACGGTCGACGCGGCCGTGGGCAATGACAAGTTCTATTTCAACCATGCGCCGATGCGCCTGGACGGCCTGGCCATCGTCGCCCCGGACGGCAACGCCGCCGAGGCCGAAAACCTGAACCGCGGCAAGCTGCGCAGCACCTTCGACTTGCAACTGAAGCAAAGCGGCACCTATCGCGTGGCGGTCGTGAATGACGGCGTGTTCGCGCGCTGGAAGGAAGACGGCAAGAACAAGCGCTACTTCGGCAAGGTGGAAGGCATGGCGCAGGCCGTG
The DNA here is from genome assembly GCF_057334215.1 of Achromobacter maghribensis. Classification (NCBI taxonomy): domain Bacteria; kingdom Pseudomonadati; phylum Pseudomonadota; class Betaproteobacteria; order Burkholderiales; family Alcaligenaceae; genus Achromobacter; species Achromobacter maghribensis. Next base: position 45,396 of record NZ_JBHFII010000001.1, read on the forward strand.
CCCGCCAATGCCCAAGAGCTTGAGGTGTCGCAAAGCCTGGGCCGCGTCGAGACGTTCGTGACGGCCGGGAAACCGACCGCCATCAAGCCGGTGGGCCGGGGCCTGGAACTGGCGCCCATCACGCACCCGAACGATCTGTTCACGGGTGAAGAAGCCACCTTCCAGATGCTGGTGGATGGCAAGCCGGCTGCGGAACTGGATGTGAACGTGGTGCCCGGCGGCAGCCGCTATCGCGACAAAGTCGGCGAGATCAAGCTGAAGACGGACAAGGACGGCAAGTTCTCCGTGAAGTGGGCGCAACCGGGCCTGTACTGGATCGAGGCCGGCATGGAAGACGCCAAGATCACCGTGCCGCAAGCCAAGAAGCGCCGCTTGTCGTACGCCGGCACGGTCGAAGTGCTGCAGCCCTAAGACGCGACGGGCGCGTGGTCACCTCTCCTTCCTATGCGCCGCGCGGCACGGCGGCGCCTGCCGTCCGCGTCGCCTATGGCGCCATGCCGGCCGCGCGACTGACCCCGGCCGCGTTGGCTGGCGCCACCATGGGCACCACCTGGTCGGCGCGCATGGCGCTGCCCGCTGGTTGCAGCGACCACGCGGCGCGGCTGGCGATCCAGGCTGCGCTGGACGGGGTCGTGGCGCAAATGAGCACCTGGGAAGCCGGTTCCGACATCAGCCAGTTCAATCAGGCGGGTCCGGGCTGGCGCGCCTTGCCCGACGCGTTTTTCCATGTGCTGCGCCATGCGATGGCGCTGGCGGACGACACCGCCGGGGCCTATGACCCGACCGTGGGCCCGCTCGTGAACGTGTGGGGTTTCGGTCCGCATCAACGCGCCTTTGAACCGCCCTCGCCCGCCGCCGTCGACGCGGCGCGCCTGCGATGCGGCTGGCGGCGCGTGGCGCTGGATGCGGAAACGCAGGCTGCCTATCAGCCGGGCGGCGCGTATCTGGACTTGTCATCCATTGCCAAGGGCTATGGCGTCGACCGCGCCGCGATGGCGCTGGACGCCCTGGGCATCACGCAATACCTGGTGGAGGTCGGCGGCGAACTGCGCGCGCGCGGCAGCCGGCCTGACGGTCAGCCCTGGCGCGTGGCCGTCGAGGTGCCCGACGCCAGCGACGACCATGCCCTGGCCTTGCCGCTGGAAGACCTCAGCATCGCCACGTCCGGCGACTATCGGCGCCACGCCGGCCGCGGCGACGCGCGCTACGCGCACACCATCGACCCGCGCACCGGCCAGCCCGTGCGCAACAACGTCGCATCCGTTTCCGTGCTGCATCCGGTCTGCATGCAGGCCGACGCATTGGCCACCGTGCTGACGGTGCTGGGCGAAACGGACGGCCTGGACTATGCCCGCCGCCATGATCTGGCGGCCCTCTTCATCCTGCGCGACGCCGGCGCCTATCGCGTCATCGCCACGCCGGCATTCCAGGCGCGGGCGACCCCTCGTTAAGCCCATGAGCCTGACCCGGTTGATCGCTGCGGCATGCGTGGTGGGGCTTTGGCTGCTGCTCTGCCTGTGGGCATGGCGCCGCGCCAGACGGCACGAGGCGCTGCACGCGCAAGCCCTCCAGGCCCTGAACGCGCCCACACCCGAAGACACTTTGCTGGTCGCCTACGCAACCCAGACCGGCTACGCCGAAACGCTGGCCGGCCAGACCGCCGAATCGCTGCGCGCCGGCGGCCTGCCCGTCCGGGTGGCCGCGTTGGACCAGTTGGACCTGGCGCGCCTGTCCTCCTATCGCCGCGTCCTGTTCGTGGCCAGCACCTATGGCGAAGGCGACCCGCCCGACGCCGCTGCGGCATTCGCCGGCCAGATGCAGGCCGCGTCCGTTGCCCCCGGTACGGCTCCGGCGCTGGCCGGCCTGCAATACGCCGTGCTGGCGCTGGGCGACAGCGAATACACCCAGTTCTGCGGATTTGGCCACCGGCTTGACGATTGGCTGCACGCGCAGGGCGCGACGCCGCTGTTCGACCGGGTGGACGTGGACAACGGCGACCCGGCGGCGCTGCGCCATTGGCAGCACCACCTGGGTTTGCTGGCCGGCCGCAGCGACCTGCCTGACTGGCAAGCGCCGGTCTACGACAACTGGCTCCTGGCGGACCGCCGCCTGATGAATCCCGAGAGTCAGGGCGGCCCTTGCTATCTGCTGACGCTGACACCGCCCCCGGGCGGCATGCCGCCATGGACGGCGGGCGATATCGCAGAGATCGGCCCCCGGCATGCACGCGGCGGCCCGGTGCAGGCGCACCGCGAATATTCAATCGCGTCCTTGCCGGAGGATGGCGCGATCCAGTTGCTGGTGCGGCAGATGCGCAGCGCCGACGGCGGATTGGGGTTGGGCAGCGGATGGCTGACCCATATCGCCCAGACCGGCGACGAGATCGCGCTGCGCGTGCGCGCCAACCGCAATTTCCACGCGCCGGAAGACGGACGGCCGTTGATCTTGGTGGGCAATGGCACCGGACTGGCCGGTCTGCGGGCCCTGATCAAAGCCCGCCGCGCCGCCGGCCACCGGCGCAACTGGCTGATCTTCGGCGAGCGCAATGCCGCGCACGATAACTTCTGCCAAACGGATATCGACGCCTGGCGGCAGGAAGGCACGCTGGCGCGCGTGGACGCCGTGTACTCGCGCGACCAGCCCCAGCGCCGGTACGTGCAGCACCTGCTCCGCGAACAGGCGGACGCCGTCAGGTCGTGGGTGGAAGCCGGCGCCGCGATTTATGTCTGCGGCAGCCTGCAAGGCATGGCGAGCGGCGTGGACGCCGCCCTGCAAGACATCCTGGGCGACGACCGCCTGCAAGCCATGCAGCACGGCGGCCGTTACCGCCGCGACGTGTACTGACGCGCGCTTACTGAAGCTTGATCTGCGCGCGATCGATCACGGTCTTCCAGCGGTCGCGTTCGCTGCGGATCTGCTCGGCGAATTCAGCCGGCGTGTTGCCCAGCGGGAACGCGCCCGTCTCTTCCATCTTTGCCGCGGTCGCGGGGTCGCGAACGGCTTGGGCGAACGCCTGCGCCAGCTTGTCGCGCACATCGGCCGGCATTCCGGCCGGTCCCACCACGCCGTACCAGGCAGTGACGTCGTAGTCTTTGTAGCCTTGCTCGGCGAACGTCGGCACGTCGGGCAGGCGCGGGTTGCGCGCGGTGCCCGTAATGGCCAGCGCGCGCAGGTGACCGCTTTTCACGTAAGGCAGCGACGACGGGAAGTTGTCGAAAATCACCGGGACCACGCCGCCCACGGTGTCGGTCAGCGCAGGCGCCGACCCGCGATACGAAATGCTGTTCATCTTGCCGCCGATGATTTGCAGGAACCAGATCATGCCCAGGTCATTCACGCCGCCCGCACCGGCATTGGCGTAACCGTCCTTGTTCGGATTGGCGCGCACGTGCGTCACGAAGTCGGCCAGCGTCTGCGCGGGGAACTTCGGGTTCACGCTCAGGATGTTGGGGCTGGTGACCAGGTTGCTGATGGGCGTGAAATCCTTCACCGGGTCGTAAGCCAGGTTGGGGAACAGGTGCGGCGCGGTGCCGTGCGTGCTGACGGTGGCCAGGCCCACGGTGTAGCCGTCCGGCTTGGCGCGCGCGGTGGCGACCATGCCGATGGTGCCCGAGGCGCCAGTGCGGTTTTCCACCACGATCTGCTGGCCCAGGATCTCGCCCGCTTTCGCTGCCGCCACGCGGCCGACGATATCCGTGGGGCCACCGGCCGGGAACGGCACGATCAGCGTAATGGGATGATCGGGGAAGGCGGCGTGGGCGGCGGGCAGCACGGCGGCCAGCAGCAGGGCCATACAAGTCTTGCGCATCATCATGATGGGGAATCTCCTGAAGGGTGGTTGCTGTTGTTATTCAGTATCTTGGCCGCGCACGGCAGGTTCCCGCCGCAGTATCTTGCCGGGCCGCGCCGTGCCGCCTGCCGCCGGAAACACCGGATGCCCGTTGACCAGCACGTGCTCGACGCCAGCGGACGCCAGCGTGGGAGATTCCCATGTCGCGCGGTCCACCACCGTGTCGGCATCGAACACCGTGATGTCCGCCCATGCCCCCACGCTGAGTTGTCCGCGCCCGGCCAGGCCAAATACGCGCGCCGGCAACGCCGTCATCTTGGCGACCGCGGCCTCCAGCGTCAGCAGTTCGGCCTCGCGCACATAGCGGCCCAGCACGCGCGTGAAACTGCCCCACAGGCGAGGATGCGGATGCGCGTCGTTCGGCAGGCCGTCCGAGCCCACCATGCAGCATTCGTGCTGGAAGATGCGCCGCACTTCGGCTTCGTCCATGGCGAAGTAGATGGCGCCCGCCGGACACAGCTTGCGGGCCGCGGTGGTCTTGTCGCAGCCCCAGCGTGCGGCGATGTCGGCCAGCGACTCGCCGCTACATTCCGGATGCGGCGTGGACCAGGTGATGCGGATATCGTCGATGCTCTCGGCCCGCTCCGGGATGAGGATGGTCGAACTGCCCGGGTACGGATAGATGTCCAACGCCACGTCCACGCCTTCGGCGCGGGCGCGGTCGATATTGGCCAGGGTGGCGCGGCTTTTGCCCCAGTTGCGCGGCATCATGCATTTGTGATGCGACAGCACCGTGGCGCAGCCCGTCTGGCGGCCGACGGCCAACACTTCGTCCACGGCGGCTTCGACCTCGTCGCCTTCATTGCGGATATGGCTGGTATGCAGCGCGCCGTGGGCCGCCGCCACGCGGGCCAGCCCCTCCAGTTCGGCGGATTCCGCCACGCCGCCGGGCTGGTACGCCAGACCGGTGCTGAACCCCACTGCGCCGGCGGCAAGCGCGTCGGCCAGCATTCGTTGCATGGCCGCCTGCTCTTCCGGGGTGGGGGCTGCCGTCGGGTCTCGCATGGCCGCCAGGCGCAGATTCGCGTGGCCGACGAGGGCCGCGACGTTGATCATCGGGCGCTGCACGCGCACTTCGTCGAAGTAGGCCTGCATGTCGGCAAACAACGGCGTTTCGCCCAGCAGCGCCAAGGCTGCGGCGGTGTTGCCGGGCAACGGCGCGGGCGCGCCGCTGACGCCGCAATTGCCCACCACGACGGACGTGATGCCCTGGCTGGTCTTCCATTCCAGGCCCGGCTTCTCGACGAACATCAAGTCGTCATGGCCATGCACATCGATGAAACCCGGCGCCACGATCTTGCCGCGGGCATCCAGCCGCCGGACAGCGGCGACGCCGGACAAGTCGCCGATGGCCGCGATGCGCTCGTCCGCTACGCCAATGTCGGCGCGTCGCCGCGGCCCGCCCAGCCCGTCGATAACCCAGCCGCCTTCAATAATCAGATCCATCGTTTCCTGCCGCATGATCGTCCTGCCAGATGAAGCCCTGGGCCTGTTGACACGAGAAAAGCCGCTCACGGGCCGTGTGAACAGGCGCTAGTATCGTCGGCGCGATCAATCTGGGAAAATTGTTTTTACTGATCCATCTATCGTGGTTTGCAATGAATCGCCTGCCCAAGCACGTCACCTTGAAGCACCTGACCGCCTTTGTCGCGGTGGCGCAGGAATCCAGTTTCACGCATGCCGCCAAGCGCCTGTTCCAGACGCAATCGTCGGTGACCAGCCTGGTGCGCCAGCTAGAGGACGCGCTGGCGACCCAGCTTTTTGCGCGCACCAGCCGCCGCGTGCTGCTGACCGCGGCGGGCGAAGAATTTCTACCCCGGGTGATGCGGCTGCTGGCGGATTTCGACGGCGTGATCGAAGACGTGGTGCGTTATGGCGCACTGGAGCGCGGGCGCGTGGGCGTGGCGGCGGCGCCCTCGGCCATCACGCAGATCATCGCGCCGGCGGCGGCCGGCTTCTCCGCCCAGTATCCCGCCGTGCGCCTGTACCTGAGCGATGACAATTCCGGCCGCATCCAGCGCAAGGTCGCCATGCGCGAGGTGGACTTCGGGTTGACCAGCCGCTGGGCCGATGCGCCGGGACTGCGCTTCGACCCGGTACTGGAAGACCGGTTTGGGGTGCTGTACCGCGCCGACGACGACAGCCTGCGGCCGGGGCGCGACGGCACCATGCGCTGGTCGGACCTGGCGCAACGCAAACTGGTGGGCGTGGTCGACGAAACTGGAATCATGGCGCTGCTGCGCGCCCGTGCGGACTTGCCCATCGAGGCGGGCGCGCCGTTCTACGAAGCGTCCAGCACGACGTCGCAGGCCGCGTTGGTGAAAGCCGGCCTGGGCGTGGCGCTACTGCCGGCGCTGGCCGCCGAACGCGTGCTGGAACCCGGCTTGGCCTACGCGCTGCTGACGCGGCCGACCGTTGTGCGCACGGTCTGCATCATCCGGCACAAGGAATATCCGCTAAGCCCGGCCGCGCAGGCGCTGATCCGCGCCATCCATGACTACCTGCGGGATGCGCCGCTGCCGGCCGGCTGCAAGCGCCTGCCGCCGCTTCCCTAGGGTTAGCCGCAATTTGCGTGTTCGCGTCTGCCTCGTACCGTAGATAAATATGTTTATCGTACAAAGTCCGAGGCACATCGATTGGAGCAGCACGTGAAGCAGTAGGTCTAACCCAAGGGGAAGTCGTCATGAAACGTCGCAGTGCGTTAAAGCTGATCGGAACCGCAGCCGGCCTGAGCCTGACAGGCAGGGGCTGGGCGCAGAGCGGACCTTATCCGTCCCGAGTCATCAGGATCATCGTCTCGTCCACACCCGGAAGCGCCACCGATCTTGCGGGGAGGCTGGTCGGAGACCTGCTCTACGCCAAATATGGCCAGAGCGTGGTGATCGAAAACCGCGCCGGCGCCGGCGGCGTCATCGGCATGCAGGCCGCAGCGGCCGCCAAGCCAGACGGCTACACCCTGACCACCGGCGGCCTCGGTCACAACGTCCTGCCGCCGGCGACGCTGCGCGGACTGCCTATCGACATCCCCACCGCGCTGCTGCCCATCGCCCAGGTCGCGGAATTCGTCAATGCGCTGGTCGTGCGCGCGGACCACCCCGCCAATACGGTGTCCGAGCTGATCGAACATCTGCGGGCCAGCAAGCGCAAGCCGCTGTACGGCAGCAATGGCGTGGGCAGTTCGTCGCAGATGACAGCGGAACTCTTCGCCATGCGTACCGGCCTGAAGTTCGACCACGTGCCCTACAAGGGCGCGGCCGACGCCCTGGTAGGCACGGCCAACGGCGACCTGGATCTCTGTTTCATGAATCTGCCGCCCACCCTGCCCATGGTGGAAGGCAAGCGCCTGAAGGCCCTGGCGGTAACCAGCGCCTATCGCGCGCGGCAACTGCCCAAGGTGCCGACGATGCAGGAACAAGGCATGGCGGACTTCGACGTGACCAGTTGGCTGGGCATGTACGCGCCGTCCCAGATCGATCGCGCCATCGTCGCGCAGTTGTCGGACACCATCGTGACCGGGCTTGCGACGCCTGAATTCCAGGCTCGCATCATCAACGCCGGTTTCGAGCCCAAGCTGCGCAACTCGGCCGAATTCCAGGCCTTCTCGGCTGCGGAGTTCAAGCGCTGGAGCGAGGTGGCCAAGCAGGCGGGCGTTGTCGTGGACTACGGCGCCAAGTAAACGGCACGGGCCGCCCCGGCGTGGGCGGCCCGTGCCGGAGCGACCCCGCGCCGGCATGGCGCGACGGCCCGGGAAGCCGTCAGGCGCGCGCTTGCCACACCTCCGGATTGACCATGGCCTGCGGCGTCTTGTTGCCCAGCGCATCCATCAGATTGGCGACGGCCAGGTCTATCATGGCGCGCCGCGTCTCGTGCGTGGCGCTGCCCACGTGTGCCTGCAGCACCACGTTGGGCAACTGGCACAGCGGGCTGGCGGCCGGCAGCGGCTCTTGCTCCATCACATCCAGGCCTGCGCCCGCGATGGTTCCGGCGCGCAGCGCCTCGATCAGCGCCGCTTCGTCGATGACCGGGCCGCGCGCCGTATTGATCAGGTAGGCGGACGGCTTCATCAGCGCCAGCTCGCGCTGACCGACGGAGTGGCGCGTTTCGGCGGACAGCGGAATATGCACGCTCAGCACATCCGACACCTTGAATAGGTCGTCGCGTTCGACGTAGGTGGCCAAACCGTCGGCTTGAGGATCCTGGCGGCGGTTGTGATAGACCACGTTCATGTCGAACGCGTGCGCCGCGCGCGCCACCACACGGCCGATGCGGCCCATGCCCAGCAGCCCCAGTGTCTTGCCGCGGATGTCGCGCGTCAGGGGAAAAGCCCCCTTGGTCCATTCGCCGCTACGCACGAACGCATCGCCCGCCACCAGGTTGCGGGCCAGGCACAGCATGAGGCCGATGGTCACGTCGGCCACCGCGCCGTCAAGCACCCCGGGCGTGTTGCAGATCAGCACCTTGCGCCGGGTAGCGGCGGCCAGGTCGACGTTGTCGAAGCCCACCGCAAAATTCGAACTGACGGTCAGGGCGGGAAAGGCGTCCAGCAGCGCCTGATCGACTTTGGTGCGCATGGTGCAGACCATGCCGACGATTTGCTCGCGCAACGCCGCCGGCACGGTCTCGGCAGGATTCTGCCCGGTGGGCACATCGACGATTTCGCACCGTGCGGCGAGGCGTTCGCGCAGATCCGCCGGCAGCGGCGCGGACACGATGACTTTGGGCTTTTGATTCATTTACGGCTCCGGTAAGGTCAAGGTTCGATTGCTTCGACGTCGGTGGCGAACACCTGCTGCTCACCGGCGTCGACCAGCGCGGGTTCGGCCGGATGTTCCAGGTATCGGACAATCAGCCAGAACCCGTCCTGCGGGTTCTCTACGATCTCGGCCAGCGCGCCGCCGGCCATGCGCACGCGCACGCCTGCCTGGAGATCGACAAGGTTGATGGATTTGTTGTCGGCCATGGCGGTTTGCTCCGTCGCGCCACCGTTACAGTTCCAGCTGCGAAGACGGCACGCGCACGCGAATGCCGTCCAGCGCTGGCGTCATGATCACCTGACAGGACAGGCGGCTGGTGGCGCAACGCTCCGGCACCACCTCAAGCAGGGCTTCCTCTGCCATGCCCGGCGGTTCTAGCCGCGCATGCCAGGCGGCGTCCACCTGCACATGACAGGTACCGCAGATGGCACCGCCGCCGCAGTCGGCGACGATGCCATCCAGGCCGTCGCGGCGGGCCGCCTCCATCAGCGACCAATCATCGGGAACCTCCAGCACCTGTTCGGCGCCGTCGGGCAACTCAAATATGGCAAAGGGCATGATGCCTCCCTGTGGCTTCACTACGATTCATGACACGGATTCGGGCGAGCCGATGCGCGGCACGCTCTTGATGAATTCCACCGGGCTGTCGACCGCTTCGATGGCGGCCAGCCGACCCTGTTGATAGCGCTCCACCAACCACCCCTTGGCGGTGGGCAGTAGTACGTCGCGACACGCCTCGGCGGGATTGACCAGGCCCGCCATCTGCAAGCGCCGGCCCTGCTGCTCTGACCAGAACGTAGGCGGACGCGGCGCCGGCGGACTCTTGCCGGCGATGGCAGCGGCCGCCGTGCGTGCCTGCATCAGCGCGTTCTGCACGCTCTCGATGCGCGCATGGCGCTGCAATTCGCCGCGAAACGCGCTGGCGCAGTCGCCAATGGCGTAGACATCGGGCGCCGACGTCCGACAGCACTCGTCCACCACCACCCCATCCAGGCAGATCAGGCCTGCCGCCTCGGCCAGCGCGGTCTCGGCGATGGCGCCGATCGACACCAGCACCAGATCGGCGTCCAATGCCGTTCCATCGGCCAAGTGGGCGCGCCAGCCTGTCGCGGTGCGCTCCCATCGCGCCACCGCCGCGCCGTGGCGAATTTCTATGCCGGCTTCGCGGTGCAGGGCGCCGATGCGCGTGGCGGTCGGCTCGGACACCTTGCCCGCCATCACGTTGCCGCCCTGCTCCAGCACCACCACCTGGGCGCCCAGCTTGCGCGCCGAACATGCGGCCTCCAGGCCCAGGTAGCCCGCGCCGACCACCAGCAGCCGGACGCCGGGACGCAGCGCCTGACGCAACCGGTGCGCGTCGTCCAGGCCGCGAACCGAATAGGTCTGGTCACCCGCCACCTCTGCGATAGGGCGGGCGCTGGCCCCCGTGGCCAGCACGCAATGCTCGTAGCCGACCACCCGGCCGGAGCGCGTGGTCAGGGTATGCGCGGCAGTATCGATGCTGGCCACCGGGTCGCCGGCCACCACCACCACGCGCGACTTCTCGTAAGCGCTGTCGGCCCGCAATGCGATGCGCTCGGCGCTGGTTGCGCCGGTCAAAAGCGCCTTGGACAGCGGCGGCCGCTCGTAGGGCGCATGCGCCTCCGCGCCGAACAGCGCCACGTCGCCTTCAACGCCGGCCGCGCGCAAGGCCCAGGCACACTCCACTCCCGCATGTCCCGCGCCGATGATGGCCGTATGGACGTGTTGCACCCGAGAAGACGATTCCATGGCCGTCATGCTCCGAATTTCAGGGAAATGTTGGCGCGCGTGGCAACCTGTTTCCAGCGCGCCAGCTCGGCCCGGTTCAATTCCGCAAAGGCGTCCGCCCCCGACGGCCTGGGTTCAAACCCCGCCGCGCTAAGCGTTTCCACCGCCTGGGGCTGCGCCATGCCTTCCTGTAGCGCCGCGCTCAGCTTGCTGACCAATCCCGCCGGCAATCCCGCCGGGCCGTACAGCCCCAGCCAGCTTGTCACATCGAAATCCGCCACGCCCTGCTCGGCCATCGTCGGCACGTCCGGCAACTGCTTGCTGCGATAGCTGCTGGTAACGGCAATCGCGCGGATAGCCCCCTTGCGGACCAACCCCATCACGGGCGGCAGATTGCTGAAGCTGAAATCCAGGTTGCCGTTGACCACGTCCACCAGCATCTCGCCGCTGCCCTTATAGGGCACGTGCAGCAGATTGGTGCCGGTGCGCTGCGCGAAAAAGGCGGTGGTCAGGTGCACCGACGTGCCGACGCCGTTCGAACCGTAGTTCAATCCGTCTTTGTTGCGGGCGCGCGCGGCGGCGATCAGGTCGTCCACGCTGCGTACCGGGGAATCGGCCCGCACGATCAACACATTGATGAACTCGGCCATCTGCCCGATGGGCGTGAAGGCACGCGACATGTCCAGCGGCAGCCCCGTCACCGTGGCCATGGGCAACACCATGCCCCCCAGGCCATTGAGCAGCAGCGTGTACCCATCCGCCGGCGCGGTAGCCACTTGCTGGCTGCCTATCATGCCGTTGGCGCCGGGGCGGTTCTCCACCACGACGGGCTGGCCGAACTTGCGGCTAAGGATCTCCCCTGCCAGCCGGCCCGCCACATCGGTCACGCCGCCAGGCGGATAGGGCACGATCAGGCGCATGGGCTTGGCGGGAAACGCGCCGTCGGCCGCCCGGGACACGCCAGCCGTCGCCACGGCAATGCCGGCGGCCATGGCCTTCAGTACAGTACGTCTATGCATGCTGCGACTCCAGGTATGGACGAGTCTCGTCCTGTCGGCGGACTGGCCCCGAGTGGAAAGAAAACGATCGAACTGCGGCAGGGGCGGCGCTAGAAGAAGATCGTGAGCGCCTTGGAAAGCAGGACGTTCTGGTCCAGATGGATCTCCCGCGCCAGAATCGTCCAGCGTCCGTCACGGCGGCGCAGGACGTCCTCGCGCTTGCCGACGAACAAGTTGACCTCGGTCTGCAGGCGATTCTGGTAGATCAGAAACCGCGAGCGCACTCGCACGCGCTCACCGCCGCCCTCGTCCGGCGCGACGTCCAGCACGCGGATGTTGGTCACCAGGCGCGACACCCGCGAGGCCGGTTCCTCGGCCCAGTGAATGCCGGTCTTGATCTGCGCGACACGCTGGCGCAACGTATCGATGCCCTCGTCAAACCAGGCGGCATCCTGCGTGCTCGAATATTCTTGTGCCAGGGCGTCGCGCCTCACGTTGCGGGTAAGCGGCATGCGGTAGGAAATGTCCTCGTCCAGCAGGCCCAGCCAGGCATCGAAGTCGCGATGGTCCAGCAGATCGGCTTCGTAGTGCAGAAAGCGCTGCGCCTGCCACCAGACCTGCATGTCGTCCACGCTGGAATCCCGCGCCTCGGCCGGTGCATTTTCGATGCTTGCGTTCATGCCGCCTGCTCCTCGAGGCGCACGGCGCCGGCCATCAACTGTTCCCAGGACAGGCCGTTCATGAACTGCGCCCAGCGCCGGTAATAGATTCGCGCGTTCTCTTCCGTGTACTCGCCATTGACGGCACAGCCCGGAATTTCCGGCACGGGCTGTGCATGCCCCACGCCCATCTGGTAGTTGAAGTAAAGCTCGCGCGACATGGCGCCCATGCTGGCCTCGGTCGCCCCCGTCCAGTTCTCCATGTCGTCCGACTCGGTCATGCCGCCCGGCCCCGAATAGCGCAGAAAGTAGTGGCGCATGGCCTCTTTCACGGCTTCGGGCGCGTCCTTGTCCACCAGATACATGCGCCACATCTCCATCTCGGTCGCGCTGATGGGATGAAAAACCGCAAGCGTGCGCGGCTGGCGCCCGTGAAACGACATGTTCGGGAAAATCGTGCCCACGCTGGTCTGCACCCGCATGGCCGACCCCAGCGTGCGTTCACGCTTCTCGTGGATCTGGCGGAAATAAGCCTCCACTTCGGGATAGCGCGCATACTGCGGCGCGTAGGGCCCCTCTTCATAAAACGGCAAGCGCCCCAGCAACCCATGTCCAAGCTCGGGAAAGCAGATGGCCGATCGGCTGACGGACGCATCGCGACGCCCCTTGCCTCCCCCTGGCCCGATGCCCACGATGTCCACCGAGCGATGGCTGATGTCGTGGTACAGGTCGCCGATGAAATTCTCGGGCGCGAACTTCCAATTGCACTTCACGCGCCACTTCTGCACCCCGCCGATGACCTCGGAACCGCCCGGGCTGCCATCGCGATGGTCCAGCGCCGCGTCCAGGTACAGGCGCATATTGCCCAGATAGTCCTCGAACGGCGGCGCGTCCGCGTCCCACGTCGCAAAGACCGCGCCCTTGTAGTTCACCACTTGCGCCACGGTCTTCAGGCCCCACTGCTTCTTGTCCAGCTCGCCCTTGTAGTGCGTCGCGTGGCCGGGCACGCCGACCAGCTCGCCGGGCCGCTCCACCAGCTTGCCGTCGGTGGAAAAGCTCCAGCCATGGTACGGACAGGTAAAGGTCCGATTGTTGCCGTGGTCATAGCGGCACAGCTTCATGCCACGGTGCGCACAGCTGTTGAGCATGACCTGTATCAGGCCCTGCCGGTCGCGCGTCAGGATTACGGACTCTGTTCCCATGCGCGACACAAAATAATCATCCGGCTTGGGCACCAGACTCTCGTGTCCCACGAACAACCACGCCCGCGAAAACACCTGCCTGAGTTCCTGCTGGAATATGTCGTCGTCCACGAAGATAGACCGGCTGACCAGCCCTTCGTCGGCGCGCACCAACTCATCGATCGTCTTATGACCCATCACCACTTCCCCTTGGAGGATGCCCCCAGACCCGAGCGCCTACGGTCTTTCCGCCGTGGCCGCCGCTGTACGCAGACGTGCTTCCGTGTTGTCGACGTGGGTACGCGCATGCTGTCGCGCAAGTTCCACGTCGCCTTTCTCGATGGCGGCGAACAACGCCTCGTGCTCTTTCTGCGCCTGTGCGCCGCGGCCCGCGATCTTGGCCGACCGCGAGCGCGAGACGCGCAGGTTCTTCTTCAGAAGAACCGCCAGGAAATCGAAGAAATTCAGGTAGTGTTCGTTGCGGGTGGCACGCGCCACGCAGCGATGGAATTCCATGTCGGCATCCACGCCCACCGCAACATCGCCGGACGCGATCGCGTCGGCCATCTTGCGCAAGGCCTGGCGCATGGCGGCCAGGTCTGCTTCGCTGCGGCGCTCGGCCGCAAGCGGCGCAGCCTCGATCTCGAAGCCCCGGCGCAGTTCAACGATACGCAGCACCTGGTCGGCATCGCCGATATCCGCCGCTTGCATGCGCAGCACCGACGGCCGCGCCGTCTGCATGACGGTCAGGCCACGGCCCTGCTTGCTTTGTACGATGCCATCGCCCTTCAGGCGGGAAACCGCTTCGCGCAGCACCGTGCGCGAAACGCCAAGCCGGGTCGCGATGGTCTGCTCCGGAGGGAGGACCTCGCCGACTTGATAGTCGCCACTGGTGATCTCATCCAGCAGCATCTCGGTCACCCGGTCCGTCAGGTTGGGTTCTGACTGGAACGGAGCGACAGAGTCCTTTTTCAACAGTACTCGGGAAGCTGAAGTAGGCATAAGGAAGATCGTCCGAAAACGTGCATCTCATTGCCAGCCCGCGTTGCCTCGGCTGTGTACGTGCCCCGGAAGGGGCGCGTTGAAAATACGATAATCGTATAAGAATAGGGGTGGGTATTAGGGGAAGTGCGGATACGGGGGGGTGAAGGGCTACCGTCGCGCGGCTTAGAAAGTCAGGTTCTTGAACTCGCGCGTAGCGGCGGTCAGCGCCTGTTCGGTAGGCAGGCGCTCCATTGAACTGGCGCCGTAGAAGCCGTGGCAATGCTTGCAGGCGCGCAGCACGTGCGCGGCGTCTTCGGGTGTGGCGATGGGTCCGCCGTGGCACAACACGATGATATCCGGGCGCACCGCCAGCGCGGCGGCGGCGATGCGGTCGATCGCGGCCACGCAATCGTCCAGCGTCTGCGCGGTTTCGGCGCCGATGGCGCCGCCCGTCGTCAGGCCCATGTGTGCCACGATGATGTCCGCGCCGGCCTTCGTCATCGCCACCGCGTCGTCTTCATTGAAGACGTACGGCGTGGTCAGCATGCCCTTCTGGTGAGCCAGGCGGATCATGTCCACTTCCAGCGCATAGCCCATGCCGGTCTCTTCCAGGTTGGCGCGGAAGGTGCCGTCGATGAGGCCTACGGTGGGGAAGTTCTGCACGCCGGAAAAGCCTTGGCGCTTCAAGTCGTCCAGGAACACGTCGAAGTCGCAGAACGGGTCGGTGCCGTTCACCCCGGCCAGTACCGGCGTCTTCTTCACCACCGGTAGCACTTCACGCCCCATGTCGACGACGATCTCGTTGGCGTTGCCGTAGGCGAGCAGGCCGGCCAACGAGCCTCGCCCCGCCATGCGGTAGCGCCCCGAGTTATAGATCACGATCAGGTCGATACCGCCCGCCTCTTCGCACTTGGCCGACAGGCCCGTGCCCGCGCCGCCGCCCACGATGGGTGTGCGCGCGCGCACCATGGCGCGAAACTTGTCCAGCAGTTCGTTACGATCAAAACGGGGCATGGCGGCAATCCTTAATGGCTAGCGATTTCAAGAAAATGGTCGACCGCCGTTTTCGCGAACAGCGGGTCGTTGATATGGCAGGGCACGCGCACCAGCCGCCGCTGCGGTGTCTGCACCAGGTTGGCTTCCAGCGCGGCGAACAGGGCCGCGTCGGCCTCGGGGTCCCAGAATGCCTGGCCCGGCGCATCCAGCGCCGAGACGCCGCCCTCGGGAATCAGGAAGCGCACCGGCCCTTCGCACTGATTCAGCCTGGCGGCGATCCACTCGCCCTGGCGGGTGTTCTCTTCGATGGTGGTGCGCATCAGCGTCACCTGCGGATTGTGCGGATAGAACTTGCGCCCCTGATAGGACTCGGGAATGGTCTCCATCCCGCCGAAGTTCACCATGTCCAGCGCGCCGCACGAGCCGACGTAAGGCGCGCGAGTGCGGGCCACGGCGCCAAAGCGGTCTTCCGTGCAGGCCAGCACGCCGCCGAACAGAAAATCGCAAACTTCGGTCGTGGTCAGGTCCAGCACGCCGCCCAGCAAATGGCTGTCCAGCAGCTTTTCCATCGACTGTCCGCCCGTGCCCGTGGCGTGGAACACCAGGCAGTCATAACGGGATTCCAGCAACGGCGTCACCTGCTGCACGCAGGCGGTGGTCACCCCGAACATCGTGATGCCGACCGCGGGCCGTCCATCGTCTTCAATGGCAACGCCCGCCTGACGGAATGCGCCGCCGATCGCGCCGGCGGCATTGGCCAGCACGCGGCGGGAAATGCGGTTCAGCCCGGCCACGTCCGTCACCGAATACATCATGGCGATATCCGAAGGGCCGACATAGGGCGCGACGTTGCCCGAGGCCATCGTCGACACCATCAGCTTGGGCGTGCCGATGGGCAGTGCGCGCATGGCCGGCGTGATCAACGCCGTGCCGCCCGACCCGCCCAGCCCCAGCAAAGCGCCGATGGCGCCGTTGCCGGCCGCGTAGCGTTCAAAGGCCAGGGCCATGGCGGCGATCGCCGTGCCGCGGTCGCCCGTGAACACCGCTTCCGGGCCGTCGGGATGGCTGCCAGCCACTTCGCGGGCTTGCACTTGCGCGGCGCTGGCGGCGCCCGACGTGGACACGTCCACCGACACCACGTCCAGGCCGTCGCGCTTGAGCAGATCCACCACGTACTCCGCTTCGTGGCCCTTGGTGTCGTAGATGGCGGCGACAAACACCCGCCGGTTCGATTGCGTCATGGCTCCTCCGCGGGCGGCTACACTCGGTGCGCGCCTCGATATGTGAGGCCGCTAGGCCTGTAGAATCAAGAAATGAGACGAAAGAATCATACTGAGACACCTGTCTCACGTCAAACCTCGCTCCCCGCCAAGCCCCCTGCTTCCGCCGCAGGCGGCGCCGCGCGCCTGATCGCACCTGCCAGCCGGCAGGCCGCCGCCAGCGGGGAACCGCCCCACGGACCGCGCGCCCGCATGCGCAAGACGCTGCTGGACGCGGCGCAGCAGCTGATGGCGCAGGGCATCACGCCCTCTGTCGCCGAGCTGGCCGAACATGCCCGGGTATCGCGCGCGACCGCCTACCGCTACTTCCCCAGTCAAAGCGCGCTGATCGCCGCCGTCGTGGACGAAAGCCTTGGGCCCATCCTGGCCTGGGACTCCACATCGTCCGACGCCGCCACGCGCGTCGACGAATTGCTGCGCTTTGCCTTTCCCCGGCTGGAGGCACACGAAGCCTCGTTGCGCGCGGCCATCATGGTGTCGCTGCAACAGCATGCCGAAGCCAGCGCAGGCAAGACCGGCAACGAACCGCGCCTGGTGCGCGGACATCGGGTCGACATCCTGAAACGCGCCATCGCGCCACTGGCCACCGACCTGACGCCCGCGCAGCAAGACCGCGTGGCGCAGGCGTTGTCGCTGGTGTATGGGTCCGAGGTGTTCCTGGTGTTGAAGGACATCTGGGAGCTGGAGCTGCCCGAGATCACGGACGTGGTGCGCTGGACAGCGCAGGCCATAATCGCGCAGGCGATTTCCGAAACGCGGCCTGCCAGGGAATAAGCGGGGAGGAGCCGCGCAGGCCCGGGAGAACCCGGGCCTTGTGCCGTCCGGCACGGGTACGGTGACCCGTGCCGCCCAACGCGCAGTCAGCGCGCGTTCATTGCCCCATCGGCGGCTGGAAGCGACGAAGGCGCAGCGCGTTGCCAAGCACGAACACGCTTGACATGGCCATGGCGCCCGCTGCGAACACCGGCGACAGCAGCACGCCCCAGGTGGGATACAACGCCCCGGCCGCCACGGGGATCAGCGCCGTGTTGTAGGCGAAGGCCCAGAACAGGTTCTGGCGGATGTTGCCGATGGTGGCCTTGGACAGCGCGATGGCGTTGGGCACGCCCAGCAGGTTGCCGGACATCAGCACGACGTCGGCGGACTCGACCGCCACATCGGTGCCGGTGCCGATGGCCAGGCCGACATCGGCCTCTGCCAGCGCCGGCGCATCATTGATGCCATCGCCCACGAACGCGATCTGGCCATACGCCGCCTTCAGCCGGCGCACGGCATCCACCTTGCCTTCCGGCAACACCTCGGCCACGACTTCATCAATGCCCAATTGCTTGGCAATGGCCTGTGCCGTGCGGGCGTTGTCGCCGGTGATCATGGCCACTTTCAGTCCCAGCTGATGCAGCGCCGTGATGGCCGCAGGCGTGCTGGGCTTGATCGGGTCCGCGACAGCAATGATGGCGGCCAGCCGGCCATCGACCGCGGCATACAGCGGCGACTTACCTTCGTCGCCCAGGCGCTCGGCGGTTTGCGCGAAGGCGCCCACATCCAGGCCCAATTCACGCATGTAGCGGTCAGCGCCCACTTCCACGCGCGCGCCACCCACCGTGGCGCGCACGCCCATGCCCGTGACCGACTCGAAATCCGTCATCGCCGGCAGCGCGATGCCGTCTTCCACGGCGGCCTCGACGATGGCGCGGGCGATGGGGTGTTCCGACCGCGATTCCACCGCGGCCACCTTCGCCAGCACCTCATTGCGGTCAAAGCCGGCGGCGATCTCCAGATCGGTCAGCACCGGGCGGCCTTCAGTCAGCGTGCCGGTTTTGTCCACGGCCACGACCCGGGCATCCTTAAGCAACTGCAGCGCCTCGCCCTTGCGGAACAGCACGCCCATCTCGGCGCCTCGGCCGGTGCCAACCATGATGGAGGTTGGCGTCGCCAGGCCCATGGCGCAAGGGCAAGCGATGATCAGCACCGCCACGGCATTGACCAGCGCAAAGGTCAGGGCCGGTGACGGCCCGAACGCCAGCCACACCAGGAAGGTCGCCACGGCGGCAATCATCACCGCCGGCACGAACCACAGCGTCACCTTGTCGACCACCGCCTGGATGGGCAGCTTGGAGCCTTGGGCCTGTTCGACCAGGCGGATGATCTGCGCCAGCATGGTCTGGCCGCCCACGGCAGTGGCGCGCAGCGTCAGCGCCCCCTTCTGGTTGACGGTGCCGCCGACGACGGCGCTGCCGGCCTGTTTCTCGACGGGAATGGGTTCGCCCGTGATCATGGACTCATCCACGAAGCTGCGGCCCTCGGTCACTTCGCCATCGACCGGCACCCGCTCGCCTGGCCGGACTTCCACCAGATCATCCAGGGCCACGTCGCTGATCGGAATGTCCACGACCCGGCCATCGCGCAGCACGTGCGCAACCTTGGCCTGCAGCCCTACCAGACGCTTGATGGCCTCGGAGGTACGCCCTTTGGCGCGAGCCTCCAGGTAACGGCCCAGCAGGATCAGCGCGACGATGACGGCGGCGGCCTCGTAGTAGACGTTCACCGTCCCGGCCGGCAGCAGCCCCGGCGCGAAGGTAGCCACCAGCGAATAGCCGAACGCCGCCGCGGTGCCAACCGCAACAAGCGAATTCATGTCCGGCGCCAGGCGCGCCAGCGCCGGGAACCCCTTCAAGTAGAAGCGCCTGCCCGGTACGGCCAGCACCAGCAGCGTCAGCGCGAACTGCAAATACCAGCTTTCCTGCATGCCGATGGTATTCATGACCCATTCGTGCATGCCGGGGATGACGTGCGAGCCCATTTCCAGCACGAACACCGGCAAGGCCAGCACGCTGGCCAGGATCAGGTCGCGCTTGAGTTCGGCCCGCTCGGCGTCCTTCTTTTCCGCGGCGGCCGCTTCGGCCTGCGCGCCGGTATCGACGGGACGCGCCTCGTAGCCGGCCTTCTCGATGGCAGCGATCAGGTCTTGCGCAGCCGCCACGCCATGCACGGTGGCGCGTTCGGTCGCCAGGTTCACCGTGGCCTGCGTGACGCCGGGCACCGCCTTCAGCGCCTTCTCGACGCGACCCACGCACGACGCGCAGGTCATGCCCCCGATCGCCAGTTCGACGGCGCCGGCAGGCACGTCGTAGCCCACCTTTTCGACCGCCTGGACCAATGCCATGCGATCGACCGGCCCCACCGCGACGATGTCCGCCCGTTCGGTGGCAAGGTTCACGGATACCTTGCCGACGCCCTCGACCTTGGTCAGGGCGGCCTCGACCCGGCCGACGCAGCTTGCGCAGGTCATGCCCTCGATCGGCAGGCTTATCGTGGCGGCAAACGCGCGGGCGTCACGGGTACTTGGCATGCTCATGGCGTGCTCCCATTGTTCAAAGTAGGCATAAGGGATACGTTAAAGCTTCCAACGTTGGGAAGGTCAAGCGCTTGTTTTCATACCGCCACTTCGGAAGCGGCTTGCTTCTGCGGCGTGAAAAACACATCGGCGCGCATGCCTTCGACGTTCAGCCGTCGCGCAAACGAACACCTTGACCTTCCAACCATTGCAGTACCTAACCTTCCCGAAAAATGCGGCAGAAACGCTTCGGAAGGGCCGACGCCCTGCTGCACGGAAGGGACTTGTACATGCGTCGAAAATTCAAGATTGCCATGCTGGCGGGGCTCATCGCCGCGGCCGGAGCCACCGCGTTCGCCCCCGGCGACGTTTCCGGGGACGAAGGTAAACCGGTAGCGCCAATGGCGCCTCAAGTCCCCGTGGCAGAGGTCATCGTGCGGACCATCGCGCCATCGACCGATTTCACGGGATTCCTGGCAGCTCCCAAGACCGTAGAGCTGCGCTCCCGCGTCGGTGGAGCCGTCGATGCCGTCAGCGTTCCCGAAGGGCGCCTGGTCCGCAAGGGGCAGCAGCTGTTCCAGATCGACCCGCGGCCGTTTCAAGTCGCGCTTGATACCGCCACGGCGCAATGGCGCCAGGCGGAGGTGCTGGCCGGCCAAGCCCAGGCGGACTTCGACCGGGCTCACCGGCTGGTGTCCACCGGCGCGGTCTCGCGCAAAAGCTACGACGATGCCGTTTCAACGCGCAACGCCCGGCAAGCCCAGGTGCAGGTGGCCAAGGCCGCCGTTGCCGCTGCGCGGCTCGATCTCTCTTACGCGCGCATCACCGCGCCGATCTCCGGGCGCGTCGACCGGGTGCTGGTGACCGAAGGCAATCTGGTCAGCGGCGGCGCGGCAGGGGCCGCCACGCTGCTGACCACGATCGTGTCGATCGACCCCGTGCACGTTTACTTCGACATCGACGAAGCGACCTATCTCAACGCCGTGAGGCACGCCCGTCCCGATGCCGGCGGCGGCAATCCGGCGCTGCCGGTCGCCGTTGGGCTGACCACGGACAAGGGCTTCCCCTACACAGGCACGCTCGACTTCGTCGCCAATCAGATCGATCGCGGCACCGGCACAATCCGCGCCCGCGCCGTGATACCCAACCCCGACGGCCAACTGGCGCCGGGATTGTTCGCCCGGGCCCGGCTGGCGACGGGCGGCGAACGCCCATCCATCCTGATTGACGACCAAGCCGTTGGCACGGACCAAGGAAAAAATTATGTACTGGTCGTCGGAAAGGACAACCTGGCCCAGTATCGCGCGGTGGAGCTGGGCCAAATAGAGCAAGGGCTGCGCGTCATCAATACCGGCTTGCAACGCGGCGATAGGATTGTCATCAAGGGCCTGGTGCGACCCGGCATGGCGGTCACGCCCCGGCCGGTACCCATGCAGCAGGCCGACGGCTCAAGCGTGCCCCAGGCGCACGCCGCGGCCAGCGCCAAGGCGGACGCCGCCGGTCTTGCAGAGGCGCGCCAATGAAGTTTCCTCACTTTTTCATCGCGCGGCCGATCTTCGCCATCGTCCTGTCCCTGCTCATGCTGCTAGCTGGCGCCATCGCCTTCTGGCAACTGCCTCTGAGCGAATACCCCGCCGTCACGCCGCCCACGGTCCAAGTTACCGCGAGCTACCCCGGCGCCAATCCCGAGGTGATCGCCGACACCGTCGCCTCCCCCCTCGAACAAGTGATCAACGGCGTCGAGGGAATGCTCTACATGAATTCCCAGATGGCCACCGATGGCCGGATGGTGCTTACCATCGCGTTCAAGCAGGGTACGGATCCTGACATGGCGCAGATCCAGGTGCAGAACCGGGTCTCTCGCGCCTTGCCGCGTCTGCCCGAGGAAGTGCAGCGCATCGGCGTCGTCACGCAGAAGACGTCTCCGGACGTGTTGATGGTCGTGCACATCGTCTCGCCGGAAAAGCGGTACGACCCGCTCTATCTGTCCAACTTCGCCATCCGGCAGGTCCGCGACGAACTCGCGCGCCTGCCCGGCATCGGCGATGTGCTGGTGTGGGGCGCCGGGGAATACTCCATGCGAGTCTGGCTGGATCCCTCCAAGGTCGCCACGCGCGGGCTGACGGCCAGCGATGTGGTCGCCGCCCTGCGCGAACAGAACGTGCAGGTTGCCGCAGGATCGGTCGGACAGCAACCGGATACGTCGGCCGCGTTCCAGGTAACGGTCAATACACTCGGCCGCCTGGCCAGCGTGGAACAGTTCGGTGAAATCGTCGTGAAAACGGGCACCGATGGCCAGGTCACCCGTCTTCGCGACATCGCCCGCGTGTCCCTGGGCGCGGACGCCTATACCCTGCGCAGCCTGATCGATGGCGAGTCGGCGCCTGCCTTGCAGATCGTCCAGAGCCCCGGCGCCAACGCCATCGACGTTTCCAATGCCGTCCGCGCCAAGATGCAGGAGCTTCAGCGCGGGTTTCCGCAGGATATTGCGTACCGGATCGCCTATGACCCCACGGTCTTCGTGCGCGCCTCGCTGCAGTCCGTGGCCATCACGCTGCTGGAGGCCATCGCGCTGGTCGTGATCGTCGTGGTGCTGTTCCTGCAGACCTGGCGTGCGTCGATCATTCCACTTGTGGCCGTGCCCGTGTCGCTGGTGGGTACCTTCGCCATCATGCACATGTTCGGCTTCTCGCTGAACACGCTGTCCCTGTTCGGGCTGGTGCTATCGATAGGCATCGTGGTGGACGACGCCATCGTGGTGGTCGAGAACGTAGAGCGCCATATGGCGCTGGGCGAGCCCCCCAAGGAGGCCGCGCGCAAAGCCATGGACGAGGTGACCGGGCCAATCCTGGCCATTACGTCGGTGCTGGCGGCGGTGTTCATCCCGTCGGCGTTCCTCTCGGGCCTTCAAGGCGAGTTCTACCGCCAGTTTGCCTTGACGATCGCCATCTCGACCGTACTGTCGGCCATCAATTCGCTCACGCTGTCGCCAGCGCTCGCCGCCATCCTGCTCAAGCCCCATCACGAGGCGGCCAAAGCGGATTGGCTCACCCGCGTGATGGGAAGCACGCTGGGCGGCTTTTTCCAGCGCTTCAACCGCTTCTTCGACAGGGCTTCGAACGCCTACGTCGGGTCCGTGCGGCGGGCGGTGCGCGGCAGCGCCATCGTCCTGCTGCTGTATGCCGGCTTCGTGGGTCTGACGTGGCTGGGCTTCAGTCAGGTGCCCAATGGGTTCGTGCCGGCCCAGGACAAGTATTTCCTGGTCGGCATTGCCCAGTTGCCAAGCGGCGCTTCGCTCGACCGCACGGAGGCCGTCGTCAAGGAGATGTCCCGGATCGCGTTGGCGGAACCTGGCGTGGAAAGCGTCGTGGCCTTTCCAGGACTCTCGGTGAATGGACCGGTGAATGTGCCGAACTCGGCACTGATGTTCGCCATGCTCAAACCGTTCGACGAGCGCAAGGATCCTTCGCTTACGGCCAACGCCATCGCGGGGAAACTGATGGGAAAGTTCAGCCAGATCCCTGACGGCTTCGCCGGCATCTTCCCGCCGCCGCCCGTGCCGGGCCTGGGTGCCATGGGCGGCTTCAAGTTGCAGATCGAGGATCGGGCGGGATTGGGCTTCGAAGCGTTGGCGCAGGCGCAGGGCGAGATCATGGGCAAGGCCATGCAGGTGCCCGAGCTGGCGAACATGCTTGCCAGCTTCCAGACCAACGCCCCGCAATTGGGGGTGGAGGTCGACAGGGTGAAGGCCAAGTCCCTGGGCGTGTCGCTGACCGACGTCTTCGAGACCCTGCAAATCAACCTGGGATCGCTCTACGTCAACGACTTCAATCGCTTCGGGCGCACCTATCGGGTCATGGCCCAGGCGGACGCCCCGTTTCGCATGCAGGCCGAGGACATCGGCCTGCTCAAGGTGCGCAACGCGGCCGGCGACATGATTCCGCTTAGCGCGTTCGTGACCATCACACGTGGATCAGGCCCCGACAGGATCGTTCACTACAACGGTTTCCCCTCTGCGGACATCAGCGGAGGCCCAGCGCCAGGCTATTCATCGGGTCAGGCCACCGACGCGATCGAGAAGATCGTACGCGAGACGCTGCCGGAAGGAATGATCCACGAGTGGACCGACCTGGTCTACCAGGAAAAGCAGGCAGGCAATTCGGCGCTGTACATCTTCCCCCTGGCGGTGCTGCTGGCTTTCCTGATTCTTGCGGCCCAATACAACAGTTGGTCGCTGCCGTTCTCGGTGCTGCTGATTGCCCCAATGGCGCTGCTATCCGCGATCGTGGGGGTTTGGGTTTCCGGTGGCGACAACAACATCTTCACGCAGATCGGCTTCGTGGTGCTGGTCGGCCTGGCAGCCAAGAACGCGATCTTGATCGTCGAGTTTGCCCGCGCCAAGGAGATCGAAGGCGCTGATCCGCTGGCGGCGGTGTTGGAAGCGGCGCGTTTGCGCCTGCGCCCCATCCTGATGACCTCGTTCGCCTTTATCGCTGGCGTGGTTCCGCTGGTGCTGGCTACCGGCGCCGGTGCCGAAATGCGCCACGCCATGGGCATTGCGGTGTTCGCCGGCATGCTGGGCGTGACGCTGTTCGGCCTGCTGCTGACGCCTGTGTTCTATGTCGTCGTGCGCAAGCTTGCGCTGCGTCGTGCCGCCCCTGAAACCCGCAGCAGCGCAAGCGACCAGCGCGCATGATGGCTAGGAAGATATTAGACATGAAGACACTTTTCACACTCTCCCGCCCAGCCCGGCCGCTGGCGCCGCTTGCCCTGGCGGCCGCCTTGGCGGGCTGCTCGCTGGCGCCGACGCATGAGCGCCCAGTGGCGCCTATCGAAGCGGCCTATCCGTCCGGCGCCGCCTATGATCCCGTCGCCTCAGCAAACCCCGGCGAGGCAGCCGCCGCCGATATCGGGTGGCGGGAGTTTTTCCGCGATCCGCTATTGCAGCAATTGATCGACATCGCCTTGCGCAACAACCAGGATCTGCGCAAAGCCGCGCTCAACGTCGAAGCAGCGCAAGCGATGTACCGTATCCAGCGCGCCGAGATGTTGCCTGATCTTGGGGCGTCCGCCAGCGCCGCGACCGAGCGGGTGCCGGCCGACCTTGACGCCACGGGCGCTTCCCGTATCAGCCGGCGTTACGAGATGGCAGGCGTGACCACCGCCTGGGAGCTGGACCTGTGGGGCCGCATCCGCAGCCTCAGCGACCAGGCCCTGGCCTCATATCTGGCGCTGGCTGAAATCCGCACCGCCACGCAGATGAGCCTGGTGTCGGAAGTGGCCAATGCCTACCTCACGCTACGGGCCGACCGGGAATTGTTGCGGCTGACAAACGATACTCTGGCCGCGCAGATGCGGTCGTACGAACTGACCGCCCGGCTTGTGGAAGCCGGCAACTCCACGCAACTCGATCTGCGCCTTGCGGAGATTGCGCTGCGCAACGCCGAGACCCTTCACGCGGCCTACACGCGACAGGCGGCCAGGGACCGCAACGCCCTTGTGCTGTTGATGGGCCAGCCGCTGACGCCTGAGCTATCGCGACAGTTGGACGAGGCCATCACGCTACCCGACGGTATCGTGCCACCCGACCTGCCTGGCGGGTTGCCGTCGGAACTGCTTGCGCGCCGCCCTGACATTCGCGCGGCCGAGCAGACGCTGCGGGGCGCGAACGCCAATATCGGCGCCGCGCGCGCCGCGTTCTTCCCTACGATCAGCCTGACGGGGTCGGCGGGGACGGCCAGCGCTTCATTGGACGGGCTTTTCGGGGCGGGCTCGGGGGCCTGGAGCTTCTTGCCCCGGATCACGGTGCCCATCTTCCGCGGCGGCGCGCTGAAGGCGAACCTGGACGTGGCGCATGTGCAAAAACGCATCGAGATCGCCAACTACGAAAAAGCCGTTCAGGTAGCCTTCCGCGACGTGGCCGACGGCCTGGCGGGCAAGCGCACGCTGGACGCGCAGATTCGTTCGGAGCAGCTATCGGTGACGGCCAGCCGCAGCGCCTACGACCTGGCCGAGCAGCGCTTCACGGAAGGCGAAGACGACTACCTCACCCTGCTCGACGCCCACCGCATGTTGTATGGCGCGCAGCAGGCGCTGGTGCGAACCCGCCTGGCACGGTTGAACAACCTCATCGAACTGTACAAGGCGCTGGGCGGAGGCTGGACCGAGCACACGGTGCAATAAGCGGCCGTCAACGGCCACTCAGGTGGAGGCAGGAACTACATGACCTGCTTCCACCGCCGCAGCTTCGACAGTGCGTCAGCGTAGGCCATGCAGGTGAAGCACTGGATCTTTCCGCCAAGGGTCTTGATCGGCCCAACCGAGGGGTCGAAGAGCGACGTTTCCGAATGACGCGCCACGCTGTCGACGATCCGCGCCTGGCCGACCATCGTCAGTGCCTCCAATTCGTGAAGACTGCTGGCAGCGAAATGGCGTTGGAACAACGACGACAGGTGATCGACCCGGCTCAACATCGCGTCGGCCCGGTAGTACGACGCCAAGGGGCCCGACGATAGGTCGTTGGCGAACTGCAGGATCATCGTGTTCCAGAGGATCACGTCGGTCAGCACCATCGCCGCATCAGCGTGCAGGCCATGCTCCGGCCAAAGGCGGACGGCCTGGCGGAAATGGCTTGCGGGAATGGTGGCGATTTCCAAGCGAAACTGCCGGTGCCTTGCGTGAATATTGCAAAGGAGCTCTTGCCTTGAAGCGGGGGGTTTCATGAGGTTGCCGTACCCATTCGTCGCGGGATTATGTGTCCACGGCGGAAATTCTGATGGGTACCATCGTTGGACTGTCAAGGATCCAAGCACGCAAATCCGCTGCTCGCACGTCCCTGGAGGCATGCCACTTGCTGCGGACACCCTGGCGCGCAAGGCCCCGGCGCGCCGCGTGCCGCGTATCCGGGGCCAACAACCAGGAGCAACCATGGCAACACTAAAAGATCTGAACGTGGCGATTCTTGCGGTCGACGGCTTTGAACAGGTGGAATTGACCGGCCCCCGCCACGCCCTTCAAACGGAAGGCGCCCGGACGGTGCTGATTTCCGCCCGTACCGACCCCATCCTGGGCATGCATCACGACAAGCCGGGCGACCGTTTCCCGGTCGATCTGACCTTCTTGCAAGCCGCCACCGAGCCCGAGCGCTTCGACGCCCTGCTCCTGCCGGGCGGCGTGATCAATGCCGACGAAATCCGCATGCATCCCAAAGCACAGGAGTTCGTGCAAGCGATGTTCAAGGCCGACAAGCCGGTGGCGGTCATCTGCCACGGCCCCTGGCTGCTGATTTCCGCGGGTGTGGTGAAAGGCCGGAAGATGACGAGCTGGCCGTCGCTTCAGGACGATTTACGCAACGCAGGGGCCCAGTGGGTTGACGAAGAGGTCGTCGTTGACCGGACCCTGGTCTCCAGCCGCAAGCCCGACGATATTCCGGCCTTCAATCAGGCCTTCATCAACCTGCTGCAAGCCGCTCGGCGGTGACCGGATTCCCGGTCGGGGACGCTGCCCGCCACGAGGGGCATTGTTGCCATTGCGGCAACACGGTGGTCCCCTGGCCGGGTCTTCTGCCGATCGTGGTGCCGACCTACGATTTGGGCGTTGTCCAAGCATGCGCCGCGCCCGACCTTTGCCGCCGGGCCACGCCAACCCATCTCGAGGAAGTCACCATGAGTCAACGTCTGAACGCCTTTGCCCAATCGCCCCAGCTATTCAAGAAATTCGTGGAATTCGGCATGCTCTTGAAGTCCGGGGCGATCGAGCAGCCGATCCTGAGTCTGGTCGAGATCCGCGCCTCGCAAATCAACGGCTGCGGCTTCTGCCTGGACATGCACGTGAAAGAGGCCAAGATCCACGGCGAACGTGAACTGCGGCTGCACCACGTCGCGATCTGGCGCGAATCCACCGAATTCTCGCCGCGCGAACGCGCCTGCCTGGCCTGGACCGAGGCCCTGACGACGCTGGGCGCGCATGGCGTGCCCGACGAAACCTACGAGCGGGTGCGGGCCGAACTGTCCGAAAAGGAAATCTCGGACCTCAGTTTCGCCATCATGGCGATCAATGGCTGGAACCGCCTGAACGTGGGTTTCCGGACGGTTCCCGGTTCGGCCGATAAGGCCTATGGCCTCGATAAAGCCAAGTTCGCCTAAGGAATCGCCATGAAAATCCTCGTCATCGGCGGCACGGGCCTCATCGGCTCCAAACTCGTCAAGCTTCTTATCCAACGCGGCCACGACGCCATTGCCGCGTCGCCCGCCACCGGCGTCAATACGATCACGGGCGAAGGGCTGGACGACGCGCTGGCGGGCGTCGACACGGTGGTCGACGTGGCCAATTCCCCATCCTTCGAAGATAAGGCCGTGCTGGAGTTCTTCCAGGTTTCGGGCCGCAACCTGCTGGCGGCGGAAGCCCGCGCCGGCGTGCGCCACCATGTGGCGCTTTCCGTGGTGGGCACCCACCGTCTGGCCGAAAGCGGGTACTTCAGGGGCAAGATCGCCCAAGAACAATTGATCACCGCCGGTGGCATCCCGTACACCATCGTTCACAGCACGCAGTTCTTTGAATTCCTGGGCGGCATTGTGCAATCGGGCGCGCAGGGCGACGATGTGCGGCTGTCGCCCGCCTTCGTTCAACCGATTGCGTCCGACGATGTGGCCCTGGCCATGGCCGACGCCACGCTGGCGGCGCCGGTGAACGGCACGGTGGAAATCGCCGGACCCGAACGCGTGCGCCTGGCCGAACTGGTGCAACGCTACCTGCGCAAAACCGGCGACGCACGCTTGGTGCGGGCAGACCCCGGCGCGCGCTATTTCGGTGCCCTGCTCGACGACGACACCCTGGTGCCAGGGCCTAATCCGCGCCTGGGCAACATCGACTTCGACACCTGGTTCAGCCGGTCGGGCACAAAAAAGTAGCCACACGAGCTCTTTCATGCGCAAACCGCAGCCCCCTTCCCTGACGCTCCTGGACAAGTACCGTGGGCGGGATTTCCTTCCCCTGTACACGACCAGCGTGACGGTGCGGGGCGGCGAGGCCGCGCATGGCCGCGCCTCCGGCATTGCCATTTCGGATGATGGCGAACTGCTCGTGGAACTACGATTGCCGGTCGAAATGGGGGGAACCGGCGGTGGAACCAACCCCGAACAATTGTTCGCGGCCGGCTATGCGGCGTGCTTCCACGGCGCGTTAAGCATGTTGGCTGCGCGCGCCGGCCTATCCATTCCGGATGCTTCGGTGACGGCCACGGTCTCGTTCGGCCGCGACCCCGTCGATGGCTTGTTCGCGGTGATCGCGAACATCAACATCCACCTGCCCGGCATGGCCAGGGCCGTGGCCGAAGAGCTGGCGCGCAATACCGAACGCCTATGCCCGTATTCCAAAATGGCCCAGAACGGGATCGAAAGCGTGGTGATGTTGACGCAATAAGCAGGGCGTCAGGCCTGTTTCACCAACAGGCTGTCCAGTATCTGCAAATCCCGCGCGCGGATGCCTTCGGTCATGTAGTCGATGAAGACGCGTATGCGCGCCGGCAGGTGCTCACGGCTTAGAAAGCACAGATAATGCCCGCGGTCGTCCGGCGCGTATTGCGGCAGGCAGGCAACCAGGTTGCCCGCGCGCAAGTGGTCGCAAACCTGGTAACCCGCCATCTGCGCGATACCGTGGCCGTCCAGCACGGTCTGCAGCACCAGATCGGCGTCGTTGAAAGTCAGCATGGCGGGCGGCGCGACCTTGCGCAGTTGGCCGTTCACCTTGAATTCCCATTCGTAGACACGCCCCGATGCGAACAGGAAGTTCACGCAACGATGGGCGGAGATTTCCTCGACGCTAGCCGGCAAGCCATGTTTGGCTGCATAGGCCGGCGAGGCGCACAGCATCATCTGCATCGGTATCACTTTCTTGGCGATCACGCGGCTGTCTTCCATGCGGCCATTGCGGAACGACACATCGACGCGGTCCGTCGTGAAGTCGGTGGGCCCGTCATCCAGCAACAACTCTACCGAGATATTCGGGTTGGCCTCGCGGAACCCGTTCAGCAGCGGCGCGACAATCTTGCGCCCAAAGCCCACGGTGGCGCACACGCGCAGTTTCCCCGAGGGCGGGCCCTCGCGCAGATCACGCATGTCGTCCAACGCCCCGATGATCCGTTCCACGCCGGGATGGCATTGTTCATAAAAGCGCTTCCCCTCTGCGGTCAGGGAGGTGCTGCGCGTGGTGCGAACGAACAACCGGATGCCAAGCTGGTCTTCCAGCTTTTGCACGCTGCGGCTGACGGCGGACCGGCCGATGCCCAGGCGGTCACCGGCCTTGGCGAAGTTGCCTTCGACGGCGACGGCGATGAACGCCATGACCCCGGCATAGCTGGTGGCGAAGCTGTCGGCCAGGGAATCTGGTCCGTTGGCCGGAGGGGAAGCTGAGACGGGTGTCGGCATGGTGGCGGCATCGCAAAGTAGGTGGGTCCTACCGATAAGACGGCGCACCGGGCCGTTTTGTGACATCGAACGCAAAAAAGCTGGCTTTCCAGGGGAAAGTCCAGCTTCGAAGGCGATGGCTGGCGGCGCCAGATGCCGAGAGCCGGGCAAAACGTTACCCGTCCCTATTTCACCAGCGTCAGGACCGGTGCCCCCTTCTTTTTGATCAGCAGGACCAGGAACTTGGCCGGCTGGGTCTGGCTGGCATTGCGGCCCACGGTGTGGATGTCGTGCGGGCCCTCGTAGAAGGTCTGGCCAGGGGTCAGCGTCACCTCCTTGCCGCCTTTTACCTGCATGACGATGCTGCCTTCAAGCACATAGACGAAGCTGTGGGCGTCGTGGCGGTGAATGGGATCGGCCGCGCCGGGCGGATAGTCGACGACGATCATCTCCGCATCCTTGCCGGGAATGTCCGGCAGATCCTTGTTCATCAGCTCCGTGACGATGGCGTCGGCCGGCGTGGCGCCGGAAGCGGCATGGGCAAGCGGGCTCAATAGCGCGCCCGCGGCAACAAGAGGCAACCCGAATTTCAAGATTTTCAACATGGCCAATCCTTCGCAGCATAGTGGAACCGCCATCGTAGGAGTGCCGGCCACACGGCGGTAGATCCCCGCTGGGGATCACCATGTTGCCCGGCATGCACCAACGCCCACGCAGGACCGCGGTATCAGCGTTGCGCCAGGGCGGCCGAAATATGCGCGAGCTTGTCCGGGTTGCGCTGCACCAGAACCCGCGTCAGGCGCTCACCGTCGGTTTCATAGGACTGCACGGATTCAAGCTGACCATCGATGAACCGCAATAAGGTCCACTGGCCGTTCACCTGGACCACTTCCGTGCCCAGCCCGTCGCGGAACCGGCGCTTGCCGGCATAGAACAATTGCGCCAGGCGTTTTCCACCCACCAGCCTGGCAAAGCTGGACACCTTGCCTCCGCCGTCGCCGATCAACTCGGCGTCGTCGCTCAACAATGCATGCAGACCGTGGAAATCGCTACGTTGCATCGCGTCGGCAAAGGCGTTCAGCAGGCGTTGCAACGTCGCGCGAGGCACGGCTTCGCGTGGCTCGCCCTGGCGCAACTGCTGTTTGGCCCGTCGCACCAGCTGACGGACCGCGACCTGGGTCTTGTCCAGCGTCAGCGCGATGTCTTCATAGTCGGCGTCGAACACCTCGCGCATCAGGAATGCTGCGCGGGCGTCGGGTGAAAGCCGTTCCAGCAGGTACAGAAAGGCCACCGACACGTCATCGGCCTGCTCATGGATCTGCTCCGGCGTGGCAGGCGCGGCCATCAGCATCGGCTCGGGCAGCCAGACTCCCACGTAATTCTCCCGTTCGGCCTTGGCGGCACGCAGACGGTCGATGGACAGGCGCGTGGTGGCGGTGACGAGCCAGGCTTCGGCATTCTGCACGGCAGCGCGGTCGGCGCCGTGCCAACGCAGCCAGGCTTCCTGCACCACGTCTTCCGCCTCGGCGACGGCGCCCAGCATGCGATAGGCGATGGCGTACAGGCGAGGACGATGACGCTCGAAGGAGAGCACGGAGTCGGTCATGGAGGGCGTCAACGCCAATGAAGGCGAACCGGAAGCCAAGTATTCTGCCGCAGCCACGCGATGACGACAAGCGCAAGTGTGAAGCCTGGCCCCGATTCTGCCGTACCGGGCCGCGTGGACTACAGCGCGATGACGGTGGCGGCCAATTCCGGCAGGTCGGCGCGGCCGTGCATCTGTTTCAGGTCCCGCTCGATCATGGTGCAAAGGCGGCTGATCGGCACGTCGTTGGCGCTGCCTTCGAAGGGGTTCTCGGTGCTTTCGCCGACTTGCTCAAGCGACGTGTAGATCCACGAAATGATCACGCTGAACGGCACCGCCAGCCACGCCGTCTGACCCTGCATGAAGCCGTTGATGCTCTGGCCGATCTGGTCGAACTGGGCCGTCAGGCCGAACGGCAGCGCCACGCAGAATGACCGCACGAACAAGGTGTTGATGATGGCGTACTGGCGCGGATACGGGAAATTCTTGATTCGTTCGGCTTGCCCCTGCAGATCCAGGAAGTCGCGGATGCGACCGTTAAGCTCGGCTGACTCCGACGCGCTGATGACGCCGTCGTCCAGCAGGCCCCTTACCGCCTGCCCTTGCCTGGCCAGCAACTGCGCGGCCTTGTCGTCCACGTGCGTCAGCGCTGCCATTTCCTGCGGCAGCAGGTAGCGCGACAGCGCGGAATCGAGCGGTTCGCGGCGCTCGGGAATCACGTATCGGCGTTGGTACTCCGCATTCGGCCGACTGGCCGCGTTTTCCCACACGCGGGTCTCGCGCAACTGATAGCGCAGCGCCGTCAGCCATGCCAGATGCCGGTCCATCAGCGTAGCGGCACGGCCGGAATCGCCGACATAGGCTTGGCTGATCACCCCCCAGTAGCGGCTGACGCTGACGATGTTCATCCAGATCCGTTGGGCTTCGACGGTGCGCGTATACGTCTGCACATTCTTGAATCCAACCACGAAAGTGGTCGCGGTGCCCAGCAACGACACCACCGACAACGGCAGCGTCAGCCATTTCATGCCGGCAACCTGGTAAAGCAGCACCGGGACAAGGCCCAGCGCCAACAGGTAATAAATGCTCCGGCGCGTCCACACGACGAATTCGCCCAGGCGATAGGATTTTCCCAGATGCATGGTCTCGGTCCCGCGCCCGCGGGCGCCAAGTCAACGCGCGAATCGCCGCGCCTTCATCAACGCGCGGGTAGCCGCGCCTTCGGACGAGCATGCCTTGCATCGTCGCAACGAATGCTAGAACCAGCGCGCGCATCGCGGTAGCGCCGCGCCGTGATGCACGGTGTTGTCCTGGCAGCAACAATCCGGCGCCACGAGCATTGGTGCGCACCACGCAACAGCGTGCTTCCCCCCGCGGATCTACCGGGCCCAAAGCGCCACGCCTACGATGCCCTCACCCTCCACGCAGAGGTCTCATTCCCCGCGACGCGCACCACAACAGGAGCATCCCCATGACTCGCAATACCTTCACCACCTCGGACGGCACGCAGATCTACTACAAGGATTGGGGCGACGGCCCTGTCGTCACGTTCTCCCACGGCTGGCCGCTCAACGCGGACGCGTGGGACGGCCAGATGCACTTTCTGGCAAGCCATGGCTTTCGCGTCATCGCGCACGACCGGCGCGGCCACGGACGTTCGTCGCAACCCTCATCCGGCAACGACATGAACGGCTACGCCGACGACCTGGCGCAGCTGATCGAGATGCTGGATTTGAAAGACATCTCGATGGTTGGCCACTCCACCGGCGGCGGCGAAGTGGTGCGCTACATCGGCCGCCACGGAACCCGGCGCGTAAGCCGAGCGGTGCTGATCGGCGCGGTGCCCCCCGTGATGCTGAAGTCGGCCGCCAACCCCGAAGGCCTGCCGATCGAGGTCTTCGACGGCATCCGCGAGGGCGTGGCCGGCGACCGTTCCCAGTTCTACAAGGACCTGGCCATTCCCTTCTATGGCGCGAACCGCGACGGGGCCAAGGTCTCGGCGGGGCTGCTGGAGCAGTTCTGGCTATGGAGCATGCAGAGCGGCCAGAAGAATGCCTACGAATGCGTCAAGGCCTTTTCCGAAACGGACTTCACGGAAGACCTGAAGCGGATCGACGTGCCAACCCTTTTCATGCACGGCGAAGACGATCAGATCGTGCCCGTGCACGACTCCGCGAAGAAAGCCGCACGGCTGGTGAACAACGCACGGGAAATCTACTACCCCGGCGCGCCGCACGGCCTTACTGCCACCCTGCAGGACCGTGTCAACGCCGACTTGCTCGCCTTTCTCCGCGCGTGACCGCGCGGCCAATGCCCATACCCTGCCAGTTGCCTGGCACATCCCGGCCGTCGAATCCGGCCGCCCCTCAGGAGATACCGCTATGCTTTCCGTAGACCACGCCTTGCCTTCGAGCCCTGTCGCGCCTGTCGATCTGGTGCCGTCCCGTTACGCCGTGCGAGTGGGCGAAATCGATGCGCTGGTGGTCAGTGATGGGGTGCTGCCGTTGCCCACCTCCACGATGGCCACCAACGTCGACCCCGCCGACCTGGCGGACTGGCTGCGCCACATGTTCATGCCGCCCGACGCGTTCGACTGGCCGCTGAACGTGATGGTGGCCCGCAGCGGCGACCAGACCATCCTGATCGACGCCGGACTGGGAGGACAATTCCCCGGCTTTCCGCGCGCGGGGCAATTTCCCCAACGCCTGGCGTCAGCGGGCATCGCATTGGAATCCGTGACGGATGTCATCATCACCCATATGCACATGGACCACGTGGGCGGCTTGCTCGTCGACGAGGTGAAGCAGCGCCTGCGTCCCGACGTGCGCATCCATGTTTCCGCGGCGGAGGTTGCATTCTGGACCTCGCCCGATTTCTCCCAAACCGTCATGCCCAATCCGGTGCCGGACGTGCTTCGGTCCACCGCCACCAGCTTCTACAACACTTACCGTGACCGGTTGCAGATCTTCGAAGACCGGCATGAAGTGGCCCCGGGCGTGGTGGTCCGGCTCAC
>NZ_JBHFII010000001.1:80248-144308 GCF_057334215.1 Achromobacter maghribensis
CACGGGGGGCCACACGCCCGGACACAGCGTGGTCGACCTGGTATCGGGCGGCGAACGACTGACCTTTGCCGGCGACGCGATGTTCCCCGTCGCCTTCGATCACCCCGACTGGCATAACGGTTTCGAACACGACCCCGAGAAATCGGCCCGGGTCCGCATCGGCCTGTTCAACGAACTGGCGCAAAGCGGCGGCCTGCTGGTGGCGGCTCACTTGCCGTTCCCCTCCGTCGGCCGCGTGGCGGTCGACGGCGACGCCTTTCGTTGGGTGCCTGTGATCTGGGACTACTGAAGAGAGCATGCTCATGAAAAAGCTACTAGGAAAAAATGCCGTCATCACCGGCGGCAACAGCGGCATCGGCTTCGCGGCGGCGCAGGCCTTTGCCGCCGAAGGCGCCCGCGTCGCGATCCTCGGACGGCGGCGGCAGGCCGTCGACGAGGCGGTGGCCCAACTCGGACCCTCCGCTTTCGGCGTCGTCGGCGATATCGGGGATCTATCGACGCACGACCGCATGATGGCCGAACTCGGCGAGCGTTTCGGCGCCATCGACATCTACATGGCCAACGCCGGCATGAACAACATCGAGCCGTCGGCGGCCGTCGGCATCGACAGCTATGACACCCAATTCGGCACCAACGCGCGCGCCGTCTTCTTCGGCGTCACAAAGGCCCTGCCACGGATGCGCGACGGCGGCTCCATCATCCTCACAAGCTCCATCGCCACGGCGAAGGTGCTGGAGAATCATGCGGTCTACGCCGGATCCAAGGCGGCCATTGAAGCCTTTGCGCGGGCCTGGGCGCTGGAGTTCAAAGCCAGAAAGATCCGCGTCAACGTGTTGAGCCCCGGCCCGACCGACACGCCCATTCTTGAAAAGCTGGGCGTCGCGGAATCGGACCGGGCAGCCTTCGAACAGGGCATGGCGTCGGCCATTCCGCTTGGGCGGCTGGCGCATCCGGACGAACTGGCCAGCGCGGCATTGTTCCTGGCATCGGACGACAGCCGTTTCATCACGGGCATCGTCCTGCGGGTGGATGGCGGCATGGCATTGACCTGAAAGGCGGCGACTGTCCCCTAAGCGACATGGACGATCCCGCGTACGCCGACGGAGCGGAGTTGTAGTCTGACACCGTTATTCTTCCGCTGGGTCCCGGTCATCTGGGATTACTGACCGGGTCCACCGCTTAATGGCAGCGCTCTGCCGGCAAGCCGTCGCTAATCGTGAGGGCATTGGGCTCGGCAACGGGGTCGAATCGCGGTCGGCGGCATCCGCCGCCTTGCCGCATTCTGCCAGGCGGCCTGTCCGGTAGCGCCGGCCTTTGCCAGCCGCGCCAGGCGTAAGTGGCTGACCGGCCTCGGGCGCATATTCGACACCATCAAATATAATAAATAGTTATTTATTTGACCTTCTTACCCGCCATTGGTACATATAGACGCGCAACTGCACTTGGTTCCTGACTATTCTCACTGGAGGATTTTTATGAGCAAGCGAATTGTTGTCGTAGGCGGTGGGGTTGGCGGCACCATGCTGGCCAACCAACTGGTCTCCAAGCTATACCCCGAAGTGTCGCGAGGCGAAGTCAGCGTCACGTTGTTGTCGGACTCCCCTGACCATTACTACAAGCCCGCCTTCATGTATGTGGCCTTCAATCTTTTCTTCCAGGAAGAGTTGAAGCGCCCGGAGCGTTCCCTGCTGCGCCCCGAGATCCATTTCCACGTCGATAAAGTCACGCGGTTTGAGTTCAACAGCCAGGAATTGCTGACGCAACAGGGCAAGCGCTACGGCTATGACTACCTGGTGATCGCCACGGGCTGCATCCCCGCGCCCGAGCGCATAGAAGGCCTGAAAGAAGCCGGCGACCATTTCTACCAGTACGCGCCGGCGCGCCAGTTGGCCAGCCGGCTGTCCAAGATCGACAAAGGCCGGATCTTCGTCAGCGTCACCTTCCCGAAGACGCCGAACGTCCCCCACCAATGCGGCATCGCGCCGATTGAAACCACCCTGATGCTGGACGACTACTTGCGCCGTCGCGGCGTGCGCGACAAAGTCGAAATCGTCTACACCTACCCCACCACATCGCAACTCTTGCGCAACTGCCTGTTCTTGCAGCAGCCCACTTGCGAGGTGCTGCCCGCCATCTTCGAGCAACGAGGCATCAAGTTCCAGCGCGGCTTCACGCTGGCGCGCGTGGACCCGGAGGCACGCGTCGCGTATTCGGCGGAAGGCGGCGAGCAGCCGTTCGACATCCTGATGGCGACGCCGCCGATACGCGCCGTCGACGCCGTGCTGGAGTCGGGCATGTCCCAGGCAGAGGACAACGAGGGCTGGCTGCCGACAGACCACGAGACGATGCAGGTCTACGGGTTGCAGAATGTCTACGTCATCGGCGATACGGTGGACCTTCCGGTCAGCAAAGCAGGCGGCTCGTGCCACAACCAGGCGCCCGTCATCGCCAACAACATCGCGGGCGAAATCCGCCTGGGCCACCCTTGTAGCGCCTACGAAGGCCGTGTGCAGGCCGTTGCCCAGATGGGTCTGAACGCGGGCATGCCCCTCTGGTACGACTACACCCATGACGTGCAGCCCACCCCTCCCACCAAACTGGGCGGGCTGCTTCGGCATGGATTCAACCGGGGGCTGTACTGGGCGGTCGCAAGGGGAATGCTATGAACATGAATACCCATGATGAAACGCTGCAGGCGCTGGCCGGCAAGCTGCGTCCGCTTGTCGACAACCAACGACTGGACAACATCGTCGACCTGATCTCGCTGACTTCCGACCTGGTGGACCTGCTGGATCAGCCGATGGTGGAAAAGCTTGGGTTGCTGTCCGAGCAAGCGGCGGGCGCCGCATGGACGGCCGCCAACAGCGTGCGCGCCGCCCATGCGCAAACGCTGGCAGAAACGCATCCCCCCAGCCTGATGGGTTTGCTGGCGCTGCTGCGTGACGAGGACACGCGACGGGGGGTGGCGCTGGTGCTGCGCTCGCTGCAAAGCGTGGGGCGGCAGATGGGCGCGCAACGGGCCGATTACGCCAACTCCTGACGCAGCGCACGACTGACAAAAAAAACCCGGCATTGCTGCCGGGCTTTTTCATGCTGCCACCGCTTACTGCAACGTTCGGGTAAAGACGAATTCGCCATCCCGCCAATCCACCGGCACCACGTCGCGGGGGCCGAACTTGCCCTCCAGGATCAGGCGCGCCACCGGGTTTTCGATCTGCTGCTGGATCGCACGCTTCAACGGGCGCGCGCCAAACACGGGATCGAACCCGGAACGGGCCAGTTCCGCCAACGCCGGCTCGGTGACTTCCAGCCGCATTTCCTGCTTCTCCAGGCGTGCGCCAAGACGGCGCAGCTGGATGCGGGCGATGGACTCGATGTGCTGAGCCTCCAGACCGTGGAACACGACCACTTCGTCAATGCGGTTCAGGAACTCGGGCCGCAGGATCTGCTTGAGCTCGCCCCACACCACTTCCTTGACCACGTCGTACGGCTGGCCAGCCAGGCTCTGGATGTGATGCGAACCCAGGTTCGACGTCATCACGATCACCGTGTTGCGGAAGTCCACCGTGCGGCCCTGGCCATCGGTCAGGCGCCCGTCGTCCAGCACTTGCAGCAGCACGTTGAACACGTCCGGATGGGCCTTCTCGACTTCATCCAGCAGGATCACGCTGTACGGCTTGCGGCGCACGGCTTCGGTCAGGTAGCCGCCCTCTTCGTAGCCCACGTATCCGGGCGGGGCGCCGATCAGCCGCGCCACCGAGTGCTTCTCCATGAATTCGCTCATGTCGATGCGGATCAGGTGCTCTTCGGAGTCGAACATGAATTCGGCCAACGCACGCGTCAACTCGGTCTTGCCCACCCCGGTCGGGCCCAGGAACAGGAACGAACCGTACGGCCGCGCCGGGTCTGCCAGGCCGGCACGCGAACGCCGGATGGCGTCGGAGACCAGTCGCACGGCTTCGTCCTGGCCCACCACGCGCTTGTGCAGGAATTCCTCCATGTGCAGCAGCTTCTCGCGTTCTCCCTGCATCATCTTGGACACCGGGATGCCCGTTGCCCGCGACACGACCTCGGCGATTTCCTCGGCGCCAACGCGGGTGCGCAGCAGGCGCGGGCGCGTTTCGTCGCCCTCGGCATTTTCAGCGGCCTGCGCGGCGCCGACTTCGGCGGCCTTCAGGCGCGATTCCAGGTCCGGCAGCTTGCCGTATTGCAGTTCGGCCAATTTGTCGAACTGACCCTTGCGCTGCAGTTCAGCCATTTCGGCGCGCACGCTGTCGATCTCTTCCTTGATGGCCTGTGTGCCTTGCACCGCGGCCTTCTCGGCCTTCCAGATTTCCTCGAAGTCGTTGTATTCGCGTTGCAGCTTTTCCAGTTCGTCTTCGATGACGCCCAGGCGGCGCTTGGACGCGTCGTCGGTTTCCTTCTTGACGGCTTCGCGTTCGATCTTCAGCTGGATGATGCGGCGGTCCAGCTTGTCCATCACTTCCGGCTTGGAGTCGATTTCCATCCGGATACGCGCGCCAGCCTCGTCGATCAGGTCGATGGCCTTGTCGGGCAGGAAGCGGTCGGTGATGTAGCGGTGCGACAGCTCGGCCGCGGCCACGATGGCCGGGTCGGTGATCTCGACGCCGTGGTGGATCTCATAGCGTTCCTGCAGGCCGCGCAGGATGGCGATGGTGGATTCCACATCGGGCTCGTCGACCAGCACCTTCTGGAAGCGCCGCTCCAGCGCCGCGTCCTTTTCGATGTACTTGCGATATTCGTCCAGCGTGGTGGCGCCAATGCAATGCAGCTCGCCGCGCGCAAGCGCCGGCTTGAGCATGTTGCCCGCGTCCATCGCGCCTTCGGCCTTGCCCGCGCCGACCATGGTGTGCAGCTCGTCGATGAAGACGATGTTGCTGCCGTCGTCCTGGCCCAGCTCTTTCAGCACGGCCTTCAGGCGTTCTTCGAATTCGCCGCGGAACTTGGCGCCCGCCAACAGCGCGGCCAGATCCAGCGACAGCACCCGCTTGCCGCGCAGGCTCTCGGGCACTTCGTCGTTGACGATGCGCTGCGCCAGGCCTTCGACGATGGCGGTCTTGCCCACACCGGGCTCGCCGATCAGGACGGGATTGTTCTTCGTGCGACGCTGCAGGATCTGGATGGTGCGGCGGATCTCGTCATCGCGGCCGATCACCGGATCAAGCTTGCCCTGACGGGCGCGCTCGGTCAGGTCCATGGTGTACTTGGACAGGGCTTCGCGGTTGGATTCGCCTTCGGCGCCGGACACGTTTTCGCCGCCGCGCACGGCGTCGACCGCGGCCTCAAGGGCCTTTTTCTGCAAGCCGGCTTCACGCAGGATGCGGCCTGCCTCGCCCTTGTCGTCGGCCAGCGCCAACAGGAACAGTTCGCTGGCGATGTAGGTGTCGCCACGGCGGGCGGCTTCCTTGTCGGTGCGGGTCAGTACGGCGTTCAGGTCGCGGCCGACCTGTACGTTGTCGTCGCCCTGCACTTGTGGCAGCGACTTCATCGCGCTTTCCAATGCAGACTGCACGCGGTTGACCGCTACCCCGGCGCGCGCCAGCAGGCTTCCTGCGCCACTGTCCGCGTCGGACAGCAAGGCGGAGAGCACGTGGACGGGCTCGATATAGGGATGGTCGTTACGGGCGGCCAGACTTTGAGCGTCGGCCAGGGCTTGCTGGAACTTGGTGGTGAGTTTGTCGAATCGCATAATGGTCGTTTGGCTTGTTGGAGAGCCTGACCGATACGTGCCGGCTGGCTCGATATCCTGAATATGCGGCCGGATGAGAGAATTTCAACACCATCCGGGCACTTGTTTTGCTACGCCGTGCAGCACAATCCGACCTATGAGCATATACGTTTTTGTCTACGGCACCCTACGCGCCGGCGAAATCAATGATCTGGCGCAAGCCGCCGCCAAAAGAGGCCTTTCCGCCCCCCGGCCGGTGGGCCCGGCGACCGTGCCCGGCATGCTGGTGGACTTCGGCGATTGGCCGGGGCTGATCCCCGTGACGGACGGACGCCGCGTGCGCGGCGAGGTCTACGAGGTACCGCCGGCGTTCATCGCGCTGATGGACGAAATCGAGGAATACGTGCCCGGCCAGCCTTGCTGCTTTGTGCGCCGCGAAATCGTCGCGCGCCTGGATTCCACGCCGCAAGACCCCCTGGAAATCCTCTGCCAGTACTACCCCATCGACCCGGCGTGGCGTGGCGCCGCCGCCGATATCGACGGCGAAGACTGGATCGCGCACCGGCGCGGGCGGGCGAACGGTGCAACCCCGTAAGACGGCCGTAGTAACAACAGACTACAATAGGCGTTGTCTTCACGCTTTACACCCGTTTCGCCCCCTTTGGCTGGCGACGGGCACTATAGAGGTCATCGTATGCAAAAACGGGTTCCCGTCGCCCCTGATGGCGCCCACTGTTCCACATGCATGTTGGGACACGTGTGCGTGCCCGTGGGAATGGCCGCCGCCGAAGTGGAAAAACTGGATGAGCTGGTGAAAGAGCGTGTTCGCCTGGAAAAGGGCAAGACGCTGTATTCGCTGGATCACCCGCTTGATGCCGTCTATAGCGTGCGCTTCGGCAGCATCAAGACCCAGCTGGAAGACGCAACCGGCCAGATCCAGGTCACCGGCTTTCATTTGCCCGGCGAAATCGTCGGCATGGACGGGATGCTGGACGGCAAGCACGTGTCGGCCGCCGTTGCGCTGGAAGACTCGGAAGTCTGTGTCATCCGCCTAGCCGATGTCGACCGCGTGGCCGCTCACCTGCCGTCGCTGCAGCAGCAGTTCCGGCGCCTGATGAGCCGCGAGATCACGCGTTCGCACCAGATGCTGGCGTCGCTGGGGTCCATGCGTTCCGAACAGCGTCTGGCAGCCTTCCTGCTGAACCTGTCGCAACGGTATGCGTCGCTGGGTTATTCGTCGACCGAGTTCGTGCTGCGCATGAGCCGCGAGGAAATCGGCAATTACCTTGGCTTGACGCTGGAAACGGTCAGCCGTCTGTTTTCGCGTTTCGCGCGCGAAGGCCTGATCAAGATCAACCAGCGCGAAGTCCGCATCCTGGATCTGCCCGCCCTCAAGCAACTGCTGGGCCTCGAGATCTGCTGACGCCCCGCCGCGCCATGCGCCGCGCCTTTGCTCCTGTCGCGCCCGATCAACCGCCGCCCGCCCGCGTGCGCCGGTTTTCCGGACGCCGCCTGGGCGCCGCCCTGGCGTTGGCCGGCGCGTTTGCGCCTTGCGTCCTGCACGCCCAGACGCCGCTGCCCGACCCCTACGATTACGACGAAACCGTTCCCGCGCCCAAACGTGCCACGCCGTTGCACTGGCAGACCGTGGAACTGGGCAAGCCAGGGCATCGGTACAAGATGCCAATCTATGCTAACCGCAACCTGGCCCGGGACGACCTGCGCGATATCAAGCAGGTGTTGATCATGATCCATGGCGTGAAGCGCGACGCCGACCGCTATTACGACACCGCTACCGGCCTGTTGACGCAGAACCCGGACCGGGCGCGCGACACGCTGGTCCTGGCGCCGCGCTTTCCCGGATCCATCGATTCGGGCTTCGGCGGCATGGCCGCATGGCGCAAAGCCACCTGGGAAGAAGGCGAAGAAAGCATCCAGGCCGCTGGACGGCCCGCCCCGGTCACCTCGTTTCAGGTGCTGGACGACCTGTTGCGCAGCCTGGACGACCGCAAGCGCCTGCCGGCCCTGGCCACCATCGTGCTGGCCGGGCATTCCGCAGGCGGGCAGCTGGTGCAGCGCTATGCCGTGCTGAACAACACCGACGGCCCGTTGCGCCGCGACGGACTGGCGCTGCGCTACGTAATCGCGAACCCCTCGTCCTACCTGTACCTGACCAACGAGCGCCCCCGCCCCGACGGCAAAGGCTATGCGCCCTACGAGCGCGGCATCTGCCCCACCTACAACCAGTACAAGTACGGCACGGACAAGCTGCCGCCCTACGCACGCGAAACCGACGATACGCGGCTTTTCATCCGCTATGCCGCCCGCGACGTGACCTACCTGCTGGGCGGGGCCGACAACAACCCCGAACACCGCCTGCTGGACAAGACCTGCGGCGCCGAAGCCCAAGGCGCCACGCGGTTGGCTCGCGGCACGGCCTATGTGCAGTACGAGTACCAACTGGCAGCCCGCGGCGCCAAGCCCGTGCCGCTGCACCGCAACAGCTTCGAGGTCGGCGGCGTGGGCCACGACAACAAGGGCATGTTCGGCTCCGTGTGCGGCGCCCGAGCCTTGTTGGGCAGCGACG
The DNA here is from genome assembly GCF_057334215.1 of Achromobacter maghribensis. Lineage (NCBI taxonomy): Bacteria > Pseudomonadati > Pseudomonadota > Betaproteobacteria > Burkholderiales > Alcaligenaceae > Achromobacter > Achromobacter maghribensis. Next base: position 88,525 of record NZ_JBHFII010000001.1, read on the forward strand.
CCCAGGCGGGCGACCGAGCCGCCGCCTGCGACATCATCAAGCCGCGCGGCAAGTAGCCGCCCCCGCGGCACCCGGCAAGACGCCGGCGCCCCGCCGATCCTGACAAATTCCTGAATACAAATCGTTTGCAAGTACGTGCATTTCTGCGCGGGCAAGCGCAAGATACCGCGATGCGTGTTCCATTTCGCGGCTGGCCTTGCGATCTTGACGGGCGAGGACGAGGCGCGGTCGCGTGTCCGGCGACTCCCGACAAGCTCACCCAGAGAACAGTCATGACGCAAACGTATCTGGCCATGCCCGACGCCAAAGGCCGCATCAAGGCGATCTTCGTCGGCTCCATGGGCAACCTGGTCGAGTGGTACGACTTCTACGCCTATACCGCCTTCGCCCTGTATTTCGCCCCCGCCTTCTTCCCCTCGCACGACCCCGTGGTGCAGCAGTTGAATGCCGCTACCTTGTTCGCGGCCGGCTTCATCGTGCGCCCGCTGGGCGGCTGGCTGTTCGGCCACATCGCCGACCGCCACGGGCGGCGGATATCGCTGATGGTGTCGGTGGTAATGATGTGCGTGGGGTCGCTGATCATCGCCGTGACGCCCACCTACGCGACCATCGGCTTCGCCGCGCCTGCGTTGCTGGCCCTGGCCCGCGTGATCGAAGGCCTGAGCCTGGGTGGCGAATACGGCGCCAGCGCCACGTACCTGACCGAGATCTCGGACCCCGAACACCGCGGCTTCTATTCCAGCTTCCAGTACGTCACCCTGATCGGCGGCCAGCTCTGCGCGATCCTGGTCCTGCTGCTGTTGCAGAACGTGTTCCTGACCCACGAACAGCTGGTGGAATGGGGCTGGCGCATCCCGTTCGTGATCGGCGCCTTGCTGGCGATCGTTACCGCGCTGATGCGTCGCGACATGCCCGAGACCGATTCGTACAAGGAAGCCCAGAAGACAAAGCCGAAGACCAGTTCGCTGCGCGGCCTGATGAAGTATCCGCGCGAAGTGGCCATCGTGGTCGGGCTGACGGCCGGCGGCACCGCGGCCTTCTACACCTTCACCACCTACATGCAGACGTTCGTGCGGCAGACCTCGGGCTTCTCGGACATCACCACCACCTACATCATCGCGGCCTCGCTGATATTCGCGCTGATCCTGCAACCGCTGTATGGCGCGCTATCGGACAAGATCGGGCGCAAGCCGCTGCTGATTTTCTTCGGCGTGGCGGGCGCGGCGTTGACGGTGCCGATCCTGATGACCCTGTCGCACACCCGGTCGCCCTTCATCGCGTTCCTGCTGATCTGCGGCGCATGGGTGTTCACGGCGGGCTATACGTCGATCAACGCCGTGGTGAAGGCCGAGCTGTTTCCCACCAATATTCGCGCGACCGGCGTGGCCGTGCCGTATGCGGTCACCGTATCGATCTTCGGGGGTACGGCGCCCGCCATCGCCCTGTTCTTCAAGCAGCAAGGGCACGAAGAGTGGTTCTACTACTACCTGGCGGGCGTGATCTTCCTGTCGCTGCTGGTATACGCCAGCATGCGCGACACCAAGCATCAGTCGGCCATGCACCGGCACGATTGACCTAGGGAAATTCCCGACGCTGCCGGCTTGACGCCGGCAGTTTTTCGGATCGATACTTAACCTTATGGTTAACTTAAATGACGACACCCTGGACAGCCTATTTTCCGCCTTGGCCGATGGCACCCGGCGGCGGGTGCTGGCCGACCTGGAACAGGGCACGGCGTCGGTCAGCGAACTGGCCCGCCCCCACGCCATGTCGCTTCCGGCGTTCATGAAGCATCTGCGCGTGCTGGAAGACGCCGGGTTGATCGCCCGCGCCAAGGACGGCCGCGTCGTCAGCTGCACGCTATCGCCCGAACCCATGCGCGCGGCGTCCGACTGGCTGGCGCGCTACGAGAAATTCTGGAACGGCCAACTGGATTCGCTGGCCCGGTACCTGTACCACGACGAGGAGATCCACCCATGCCCACCGCCCCCATCGAACTCCGCCTTACCCGGCGATTCGCCGCCCCCGTCGACCGCGTCTGGCGCGCCTGGACAGACCCGCAAGCGCTGATGCGCTGGTTCGGCCCCGCCGGCACGCGACAAGTGCTGGTGGCTGACACCGATGTGCGCGTGGGCGGCGGCTACCAGGTGGGCTTCGTCACGGAAGACGGCCAGTCGCATTACGCCAGCGGCGAGTACCGCGAGGTGCAACCGCAGCGCCGGCTGGTCTTCACCTGGGCCTGGCGCGACACCCCGGAAGAAGGGTCGCTGATCACCCTTGAATTCGCCCCCTCGCAGGGCGGCACCGAACTGGCCTTCCTGCAAACTCCGTTTGTCGACCAGGCAACCCGCGACAGCCACGAGAACGGCTGGGCAGGCGCGATGGACCGGCTGGCGGACCATCTGGCAAGCGAGGCGTGAACCGCCCGTTTGCCCGCCCGGGCCCCGCCGGCCCGCCATGCAAAGGAGTCGCACCATGCAAACCCCACATCCTGTCGTTTCCCGTCCGCAATGGGACGCTGCCCGTCAGGCCTTGCTAGACCGTGAAAAAGCCATGACGCGGGCCCAGGACGCCCTGGCTCGCGACCGGCTAGACCTGCCATGGGTGCGGGTGGACAAGCCCTACCAATTCCAAAGCGCCCGCGGCCCCCTCGGCCTGGCTGACTTGTTCGCCGGCAAACGCCAATTGATCCTCTATCACTTCATGTACGGTCCGGACTGGGACGAGGGCTGCGTAGGCTGTTCGTTCCTGGCCGACCACCTGGACAGCGCCCTGACGCACTTGCGCCATCACGACGTATCGGTGGTGGCGGTGTCGCGCGCGCCGCTGGCCAAGCTGGACGCCTTCAAACGGCGCATGGGCTGGCGCTTCGATTGGTTCTCGTCCGAGGGCTGCGACTTCAACTTCGACCTCCATGCGTCGGTGCCGCAGGCCGATGGCAGCGTGGAAGAGCGCTCGGGCGCCAGCGCATTTTTCCACGACCCCGACGGCGAGATCTTCCACACCTATTCGGCCTTCGAACGAGGCGTGGAACGCTTGGTCGGCGCGTACAACTATCTGGATTTCGCCCCGCTGGGCCGCAATGAAACCGGCCCGCACTTCAACCTGGGCGACTGGGTCCGCCACCATGACCGGTATGACGACGCACCCAAGGCGTGCCACGCCTGCGCCTGACGGCGCGCGCGCCATGGCCGCGCTGTGGCTCGCCTGCCTGGGAGCCATGGCGGTGGGTCTGTGGATCGACACCCGGCTGACGCCTGCGGCGCTGCTGGCCAGCGAATGCGGCGCGCCAGGCGGGCTGCTGGACATGGCATGGCGGCACGGCGCGCTGATGCCCGCGAGTAGCGCCGCGATGGCCGTGGCCGCGCTGGCGCCATGGCCGGCGGGACGCACTTCCGCCCCGCCGCTTGTTCAACGCCTGCTCTGCGCATTCGCGATGGCGATCGGGATGGTGCTGGGCGCGCGGCTGGGCGTGATGGCGGCACTTGCACTGGGTGCGCCGCCATTTGGCGGCATGGCGCTGGGCATGGCGGCCGGCATGGCCGTTGCGCTACTGCCGGTTTTTGCGTTTAGCGCCGCGCGCCGGTAAGGGGCCGGGCCACAGCCGGGGTGGCGGGCACGGCGTCGATCACCGCCGCCAGGGGCGCCTGGATCTCCAGGGCCGACGTGGCGTGCGCCACGCAAGGCAGGATCCAGCCTTCTTCCTTTTCGTCGCGCGACAGGCCGGGCCATTCGATGCCATAGGCCACCGAGCCTTCAAGCATCAGGCACATGCAGGCACGGCATGTGCCGTTGCGGCACGAACTGGGCAGCTTGATGCCGGCTGCCTGCGCTGCCAGCAAGATGGGGGTGCCTGCGTCGGCGTCGAAACGCAGTCCGGCGGGCTGGACCAGGACCGGGAATGCAGGCATGTCAGCCGGCGTTGTCCTGCCAGTCCAGCTGCCATGCGCCGGACAGCACGTTTTGCATCCACAGCACGCAGGTCAGCGTCTTGGCGTCGGTGACTTCACCTTTGCTGCAGGCCGCCAGCAATTCGGCCGGATCCGCGCTGATCACGTCCAGGAACTCGTCCTGATCCAGTTGGCGCGGCCCCGGGCGCAAACCGCGCGCGAAGAAGATGTGGATGATCTCGGTGGAATAGGCGATAGCCAAATGCAAGGCGCCCGCATGCGCCCACTGGTCGGCGGTATAGCCCGTTTCTTCCAGCAGTTCGCGCTTGCCGCAGACCAGGGGATCTTCGCCCGGGTCCAGCTTGCCGGCCGGAAATTCGGTCATGACGCGCCCGATCGGATAGCGGAACTGGCGTTCAAGCAAGACGCGGCCGTCGTCCAGCAAGGGAATCACCACCACCGCGCCGGGATGCACGACGTATTCGCGCGTAGCCGTATTGCCGTTGGGCAAGCTGACGGTGTCTCGGCGAATCTTCAGGAAGCTGCCTTCATAGGGCGCTTCGCTGGTCACCAGTGTTTCAACAAGATGGGTATCGGTCGGGCGGGTCATGAGCGCGCGTAGGAGTCTGGGGGTCTTGGAACAGGCGGGCGCCGCAGCGCCTTCGGCAAGCAATGCAGCTTACCATCGCCGCCCGGGCGGCTGGCGTCACGCCCCGCCGTCCCCCCGATCAGTCGAACTTGCGGCGGGCGTCCAGCGCCAGGCCAGCGCCAATGCTGCCGAACAGGTCGCCTTCGACGCTACGCGCGCCCGGCACCAGCGCCGACACGGTTTCGCGCAGGCGCGGCACGCGGCTGGAACCGCCGGTGAAAAACACCGTATCCACATCGGCCGTGCTTACGCCGGCGTCGCGCAATAGCGCGCCAACCGTCGTTTCGACCTTTTCAATCAAACGTCCCACGCAGGCGTCGAACGACGGGCGCGTTACGTCCACCCCCAGTTCGGGCGCGATGCGCGAGAGGTCGATGCGGGCCCACGGCGCTTCGGACAGCGCGATCTTGGCCTCTTCCACCTGTACCGCCACCCAGTGGCCCGCGCGTTGCTTGACCAGGTTCAACAGCAGGTCGATCTTATCGCGGTCGCCGGCTTCGGCGCGAATGTAGGCGAAATGTTCCGCTGCCTTGCGCGTATAGGCCTGGTTGATGGTGTGCCAGCAGGCCAGGTTGCCGTACTGCGTGGAAGGCACGTCCTTGCCGCTGCGCAACTGGCTGCCCAATCCCAGTAGGGGCATGACGTGTGCCAGGCTCAGTTGCTTGTCGAAATCCACGCCGCCAATATGCACGCCGCCATATGCCAGGATGTCGTCGCGGCGGTCGACCTTGCCGGCGCGGTCGGGACCCAGCCGGATCAGCGAGAAGTCGGATGTGCCGCCGCCGATGTCGATGACCAGCACCAGCTCTTCGCGGTCGATCTGCGATTCGTAGTCGAATGCGGCGGCCAGCGGCTCGAACTGGAACTCTATGTCGGTGAACCCGACGCTGCGCGCGATTTCGCCCAAGGTGTCCTGGGCGGTCTGGTCGGCCGCAGCGTTATCGTCCACGAAGAAGACGGGCCGCCCCAGCACGGCACGCGTGAAGTCACGGCCCGCGGCCGTTTCGGCGCGACGCTTCAATTCGGCGATGAAACGCGTCAGCAGCACGCGGAACGGGATGGAACGCCCCTGCACTTCCGTCGACCCATCGATCAGCGAACTGCCCAACAGGCTTTTCATCGAACGCATCAAGCGCCCGTCGTAGCCCGCCAGGTAGTCGGAAATGGCGGCGCGGCCATAGCTGACCTCGGCGTCTTCGTCATGGAAAAAAATGGCCGACGGCAAGGTGGTCTTGCCGTCTTCCAGGGCGAGGAGCGCGCGTTGGTCGGGGCGGCTCCAGCCTACGGTGGAGTTGGACGTACCGAAGTCGACGCCGCATGCAGAGGAAATCATGGAGAATTCTGGGGCTTATAGCAAAACGGCGGACAAGTGTACTCGCTTCGCGGCCAGTAGGCTGCTGTCGTCCCTGCCTGCCCTTTCCCCACGCGACGCCCTTACTGCTGCCGGCGCTGTTCCAGTTCTTTCAGGCATTGCGCCACGCCGGCCTGCATCTGCGCGTTCGACACCGCGGCGCGGTCCGAGACCTCGCGGCAACGGACATACTGGGCCTGGCTTTCCGGCGAATCCCGGATAACCGCGGGCGCATCGCCCGGCGCCGGCGTGACCGTCATGCGCAACGTGGAAGGCGGCGACTGGCTGCCGTCCTTGGACGGCAAGCTGGGATATTGGTATTCCCGCGTGGCCTGCACGGCGTCCTGCGCCTGCGCGGCGCCGGCCGCGCACAACGCGGCGAACAGGAAGGCGGAAAGGGTGTGTTTTTTCATGGAGGCCTCTCTTCGATAAGCAATCGCCCTGGCCTGCAACGACGGCGGCACGCCCCGGGCGAATCGCCTTATCGTAGCGTCCCCCGCCAGCGGGGGACGTGCCAAGACGCTACAACGGCAAGCAGAGTTGTTTCCCGCCGTTTCGTGCGCCGGCGCTATGCCTTGGGCGCGGCGGGCCGGGATTTGCGCAGCGGCGCCAGCAACGACGACAGGCCGTTGTGGTCCAGTTCATGCATCAAGGCCAGCAAGCGCCCCAGTTCGCCGGGGGGAAACCCCTCGCGCGCGAACCAGGCCAGGTACGGCCCGGGCAGATCGGCGATCAAACGCCCCTTGTACTTGCCGAAGGGCATCTCACGGGTGACCAGAAGTTGGAGGAGTTCAGGATCCATCGTTTGGAAAGCGCCGTCTTAGCGAGGCGCCGTCGGCGAAAAGACAATGTCGGCGGCGGGCACGGCTGCGATCTTGACGCCGAAGCTGGCTATCGCGGACAGCGTGGCGTTGTGGTGCGCGCGGATCTGCGCGCCCGTCGCGTGCGGTTTGTCCTGCGTGGTGTGGGCATCGGCGGCCAGCGTGACAGGCAGCCCCAAGCCCGCCGCGCGGCGCACGGTGGTGTCCACGCAGAATTCGGTGGCGTACCCGCACACGACCAGCTCCGTCACGCCGGCATCGGCCAGCGTCTGGCCCAGGGTCGTGCCGTGAAAAGAGTCGGGCGTCGTCTTGCGCACGCGAGCGTCTTCGGGCAATGGCGTCAGACGCGTATCGAGCTCCCAGGCAGGCTGGCCGGGCATGAACGGGCTACCGGCGCTTTCGTGCTGCACATAGATGACCGGCACGCCGGCAGCGCGCGCGCGGTCGGTCAGGCCATTGATACGGCCCAGCACCGCGCCGGCGTCGGCGGGCGGCGGCGACGCCTCAAACAAGGCGCGTTGCACGTCGATCACTATCAAAGCGGCTGTCATGGCTATCCAGGTTCTTGGGGTGCGAAGCAGTCTACCTTACCGTGCGCGTCAGAATTCCAGCCGCCCCCGCAATTCGCCGAACGGCACCATCACCTGTTGACGATACGCGCGTCGTGCCTGCAACCGTTCGTACCAGGCGCGCACGTGCGGCAACGGAGCATGCGGGATGTCCAGCTCGTAATAGCGGTACAAGGCCGTGGCTGCCGGCACATCGGCCAAGCCCAGCGCCTGCCCGCTCAGGTAAGGCTGATCGGCCAGCGCGTCATCCAGCTGGCGCAGGCAGGCATGGGTGGCGTCGAGGCTGCGCGCGATGGCGGCCGCGTCGCGTTGCGCCTCGGGCGTGCGGTAGTAGCCCCAGAATACGCCGACCAGAAATGCGGGCTGCAACGCCGTTTGCGCCCAGTCCATCCAGCCGTCGGCGCGGGCACGCGCCGCCGCCTGCTCCGGCCAGAACGCGGCGCCGCCATGGCGCGCCGCCAGATAGCGCAGGATCGCGTGCGACTCCCAGACCGTCGCGTCATCGTCGCGCAGCACCGGCACCTTGCCGTGCGGATTCATTCCCAGGAATTCCGGCGAATCCACCAGACCGAACTGCCCGCCCGCGGGCACGTGCTCGTAGTCAAGGCCCAATTCGTCCGCCAGCCACAGCACCTTTTGCACATTGAACGAACTGCGCCGCCCCCAGATTGTGGTCTTGCCCGCAGCGGCGGTCATGGCGCAAACACGATGCGGGGCTCGCAACGCACCGCGAAATTCACGGAATTCGCGATGAAGCAGAAGTGGTGCGCCCGGTCGTGCAGCTCGGCTGCCAGCGCCGCGTCGTCGCCCGCGCGGATTGTGACCTCGGGGCGCAAGGTGACGCGGGTGAACGCGCCGCCGCGGGCGGGATCCTCGGTCATGATGCCTTGTGCGTCGTCGCGGTAGGCCTCCACCGTGATGCCTTCGACCGCGCAAAAATGCAGATACCAGAGCTTGTGGCAGGCGGACAGCGACGCGACCAGCATGTCCTCGGGATTCCAGCGCGCCGGGTCTCCCCGGAAAGCCGGGTCGGACGACCCAGGCACATCGGGTTTGCCTTCAGCCCGTATCACGTGGTCGCGCGAGTAGGCCGCGTAGCTGGAGGTGCCGGTGCCGGTGTTGCCGGTCCAGTTCACCGTAACCGTGTAGTGGTGTTCGCCTTTCGCTTTCGTCATGATGGCTTGGGTGTGTGCGCCGTTCAGGCAGGAGAAGGCATCAAGCGTAGCGCACATTTTCCCGGGGCTTTACATCCCGTTTCAGCATGCCCGGGGTACTGTCCGTATCGTGAACCCGTTTTCCCAACAGGAGCTCGCCATGATGAAATCCACCCTGACCTGCACCCTGAGCCTTGCCCTGCTTGCCGGCTGCGCCCCTTTCCACGCCAACGACGCCCGCGACACGCCGGCCGATGGTCATACCGCGCGCAATGCGCTGGATTGGCCCGGCAGCTACGAAGGCACCCTGCCCTGCGCCGACTGCCCGGGCATCAAGACCCGGTTGACGCTGCAAAAGGGCGACCGCTACGAACGCCAGACCCAATACCTGGACCGCGAACCGCAACCCGAAATCGTCACGGGCACCTTTAGCTGGGAATCCGACGGCAGCACCATCCGGCTGGACGCCTCCGGCGACAGCCAGCGCTATTTCGTCGGCGAAAATCAGGTAACCATGCTGTACCGCGACGGCACGCGCCCGACCGGCCCGCTGGCGCCGCACTATGTGCTGCGGCGCGCGCAGTAAAGCTGCGCGCCTCGGGCATCGCCCAAGCCCGGATCTTCCGGCTATTCTTGTGGAATCGCCAGCGCCCGGCGGCGCGGCCCCACCCCAAGGAAGCCATGAAGACCGATCACGAGCTGCTCTCCGCCTTCGCCCCCACCGGGGCGCTGCGCGCGTCCATCAATCTGGGCAACCCCATCCTGGCCAACACCGACGCGGCCACCGGACTGCCCGGCGGGGTATCGGTGGACCTGGCCACGGAGCTGGCGCGGCGCCTGGACGTGAAACTGGAGCTGGTGGTGTTCAAGTCCGCCGGTGAATCCGTCAACGCGGTGGCCGCCGAACAGGCGGACGTGGGCTTCTTCGCCATCGATCCGCTGCGTGGCGAACAGATCGCGTTCACCGCGCCCTACGTCGTGATCGAGGGCGCCTACCTGGTGCGCCAGGATTCCCCCATCACCGCGATGGACCAGGTTGACAGCAAAGGCCAGCGCGTCGTGGTCGGCAAGGGCAGCGCCTATGACCTGTATCTGACGCGCGAGCTGAAGCAGGCCGAGATTTTCCGCGCCCCCACATCGCCCGCCGTCGTGGATACGTTCCTGAAAGAGAACATGGAAGTGGCCGCCGGCGTGAAGCAACAGTTGGAAGGCGACGCGCAGCGCTTGGGCGGACTGCGCCTGCTGGACGGTCACTTCATGCTGATTCGCCAGGCGATGGGCGTGCCCAAGAGTCGTGGCGACAAGGCCAGCGCCTATCTGGCCGCCTTCGTCGAAGCCATGAAGAAGTCGGGCTTTGTCGCCGACGCCCTGGCTCGGCACAAGATCCAGGGCGCCGCCGTCGCCCCACTGGAGGCTTGACGCCGGCGCGTCGGCAAAAGGCAACGGCCCGATCCCCAAATGAAAACGGGCCGCAGAATCCGGCCCGTTGCCTGGGTTTCGCCGTGTTTAGTGGCTGATCATCCAGGGCCGTGCGCCTGCGAATGACTTGGCCCCATCCGGGGTGGTGCGCGTCTTGCCGGATGCGCGCCCGCCGGAACAACACCCGCAATTCATGCCGTGCCCCGAACGCGAACTGCGCGGCTCGTTCGCGCTGCGCTCATTGATGGCACGCGCACGGTTCACGGCGGAGGACAGTGCCGAAATCGCGGGCGCCCCGCCGATGATGCGGCCAGACGCCCCGCCGCATTGCGGGCAGTCCGCCGGTTCGCGCCATTGCGCCAGCGGCCGCAAGGCGGCGAATTCGCCGCAATCGCCGCAGGCATAGTCATACATGGGCATCGTCGTCTCCTAGCGGTCGCGCGACAGCGGCATGTCCACGCCGCCCTTGATGTGCTTGATGGGGCCGGACGCCGAAGGCTGGATATCGAAATCGAAGATTTCGGTCGGCAGCCAGAGCGTGGCGCAGGAATTGGGAATATCCACCACGCCGCTGATATGCCCCTGCACCGGCGCGCAACCCAGCAGCGAATAGGCCTGCGCGCCGGAATAGCCGAACTTCTTCAGATACTCGATGGCGTTCAGGCAAGCCTGGCGGTATGCCACGTTCACGTCCAGGTAATGCTGCTTGCCCGTCTCGTCTACCGAAATGCCCTCGAAGATCAGGTAGTCCTTGTAGGCAGGCGTAATGGGGCTGGGCTTGAAGATGGGGTTCTTGATGGCGTACTTCTCCATGCCGCCCTTGATCAGCGTCACGCGCATATGCACCCAGCCCGCCATTTCGATCGCGCCGCAGAAGGTGATCTCGCCATCGCCTTGCGAAAAGTGCAGGTCGCCCACGGAAAGACCGCCGCCCTTCACGTAGACCGGAAAGAAGACCCGCGCGCCGCGCGACAAATCCTTGATGTCGCAGTTGCCGCCGTGTTCGCGCGGCGGCACGGTGCGTGCGCCTTCGCCTGCGGCCTTATCGCGTTCGGCGCCTTGCAACGCGCCCATGTGCGCCGTCTTGGGCGCCGGCGGATTCGCCAGCGGCGGCACGCGGTTGGGGTTGGTGTCGATCAGCGCCTGCTCGCGCCGGTTCCACGTGTCCAGCAATTTCTTGTCGGGCAGGCAGCCGATCAGGCCGGGGTGGATCAGACCCGCGAAATTCACGCCCGGAATATGGCGCGACGAGGTGAACATGCCATGGAAATCCCAGATGGATTTCTGGGCATGCGGAAAGTGTTCAGTGAGGAAACCGCCGCCGTTGTTGCGGCTGAAGAAGCCGTTGAAGCCCCACAGGCTATCGGGCTTGGCGCCGATGTCCAGCAAATCCACGACGAGCAGGTCGCCGGGCTCGGCGCCTTCGACGCCCACCGGGCCAGACAGGAAGTGCACCGTGGACAGGTCCACGTCGCGCACATCATCGGCGCTGTCGTCGTTCTTGATCGCGCCGCCGGTCCAGTCATAGGTTTCCAGCACGAAATCGTCGCCGGGCTTGACCCACACCGCCATCGGGATGTCGGGATGCCATCGGTTATGGATCTGCTTATTCTCGTACGGGGACTGGTCCAGATCGACTTTGATGAGCGTATTCGCCATTCTCTTTCATCTCCAACATAACGTGTTGATAAAACAGAACTTTCCATCATTGGCTGTCTAATACCGTAGGAGTTTTTGGGCTCCGTAAGCCATTGATTTGTAAAGCACGGTAGGCGAGTTTTAGACAGCGGTAAACTGTGTTTTTGCACAGTATCGATATATCCTACTTCAAGCCCATGCTCCCGAAGCTCGGCGGCTGCTGGACCTGTACCCACAGGCACGGTGAAACCACCGACCAGGGGCGCATACTCTCCTGCTGATCGAGGCTTTAGTGGCGCAGTTCAGCTCTTTAGGGCTATCGGCCCAGCATCCTAATCTCGGGCATCATTAAGATGGGTACAAATGAGGTATTGCACTGCCCTGGCCGGCAGCAGCACAAGAAGGATATAAATTTGTTGCCTTCATCGACATCCTTGGATTTTCCAATCGAGTTCTGATCGACTCCGACTCCGTCATCGCAGAATATCGATATTTTTGCGGAGCTATTGCTAGATTGGGAAGCAGAGCCCTCCGTCGAGGTGACGGTCTACTCCGACGCAATCATGGTCGTGTCTGACAAGTTGGCAGACGGGGCTCGTCTAGCTCAAACCGTCTGGTTTTTCGCCCTTGGTAATCACCTGGTAGTCTCTCCCGACGATCTATAACTCCGCGTTTTCGACGATGGGCGGACCTTCCTTGAGGCGCGAACACGCGCCTACCTGACTGGTCGGGCAGCAGCGACATTGCGGAACCGCCCCAGGCGTCTCACCCTATAGGCGTCTCACCCTATACTGGAATACTCCCCCCGGAGAATACCAAGTGCAGCCACTACCAAACCCCGAAAGACGCTGAATTACTGCTCCAGAAATTCGGCGAGCGCGATAAGGCGTGGAGGTGCGGCGAAACTCGTTCTCGGGCGGATCGACCATCACGCACTATGTTTACTGCGAAGACGACTCCGCTCGCAACTTGATCGATGAGAACTTCTTCGCAGATTCGCTCTGCGGCGCCGTCCGAACGGGACCCGCCAACACCCCAACGTTTCCATACAACACCGCACACTATGTCGGGGAAATGAAAACAAAGGTGGGAGTGACACTGTCCAACATCCTGGCGAATACCAGTAGCATTCAGTCAATCAACAATGCCGGGGTTATCCATGACTCGCTGCAGATTGCGACTAGTGGCCGCTTATTCACTCTCCGATCCGGGTCGGGAGCTTCGGCACTGAATCTGGACTCCCAGCCGAATGACGGCGTCAGCGCGGCGTTTGTCAACGTGTTCGAAAACACGGCCACCAGCGGACGCAAAGTTATGCGCGTGCACGGCAGCATTCGATTTCTTCCGCCCAGCAATGAGACCCCACAACTCAATGGAGAAGTCACTTTCGAATTCACCAACGACACTACATTGACCTTCAAGGCTCGTGGCAACGATGGTGTCGTTCGTACCGCCGCATTAGCACTGACTTAGGAGTGGCGGACTAGCTCAGTTGCCGTCACGTAGAGAATCGTAAACTCTCTCGCAGGTCAGTCCCGCGATTCGGGAACGGTCCGCAACTCCTGCACGCTCTGTAGCTCGGTCGCTAACCCGGCCGAGCATCTAGGCCCACAAATCGACGGCAGCGGCCCCTTCCGAAATCGGCACGATCAGCTCCATTATGCTTGTACGGCCGTGGACGGTTTCCTGGCCGAAACTATCGTCCTAATCTGATCCAGAGCGAACCTTTGAGATGATTGGCTGAAGTGAAAGGGAGACGGCCCCCATTGATGTTCGTCTGGGCAAGTCAACTGAGCGCCATAGTCGATGAATTGGCTACTCGGAAGATCTTTACTCTGAATCTCGTACATTTTTGACAGGCCATCGTTGATACGGTCGACCTGATCTCTATCGAACTGCTTTCCGGTTTCAGTTTCGGGCTGGCAAAAGACTCTGTTGACGAGTACACGATCAAGTAGCCCCCGCTCGGAGAACGTCTTCACAAGTTGTTGCCATCCGTGCTCCCACCATTGCATAAACCTTGGCGATCCAGAGCGAACGATTTTCGCCCCTTCATGGGAACTGGCACCTGTCGACTTCATTTCGGAGGAAATGGTACAGCGACGACCATTAGGCATTACAAGAAGGCTAAATCGATCGTCAATGTTGTCGAACAAAAACACATCCGCAGAGTTGGCCCTAAGCAAGGAAACAGCTTTCTTTTCGATGTCCCAAGAGACTAGCTTTTTCTGGAAAGGCGACTTCAGCTTGGCACTGTAGACATCATCGAAAGGTGGGGGGGAAAAAATGGACGCTATGGAGCTCCGGGCCACATACAAAGAGATATCGAACTCCCCTGGCGATGCAAGATTGAAGATATCTCTAGACACACAGCTTCCAAAAATACAAACTTGCATTGCGTCTCTCTGGGATCCATTAAGCGAATCCCGAGTATAAAGCGGGCGCAAGTGGATGCAAATCGGGCGGGACGCAGGCTGCCCGCATCATTTCTGCCTTTGCCACGCCTGGCACGCAGCAAGTTGTGCCGTCACTTGTCGGATGCCAGCCCTGAAGGCGAAATAAGTTGGTCGAGCAGCGGGATCAAGTTCGGCGCGGGTTCCATCACCCACGTGGGCGGTGCTTCTGGCTGGAGACATTCCACCGCTGGCGGTGGGGCAGGAGGCAGCAACGTGCAACCGCCGGCTCCCAGCATCAACATCAGCCCGAAGGCCGTCGTCCTGAACTTGCGCATTGCGCATCCCTCCATAAGCGGCCCATTCGGCCTTGGCATTTCGCTCGTTGATCTGGCCCACCTCAGCCACCCGCCGCTCAAGAATTTCTCGTGCTTCGCGCTGAGATTCCGCGACGCGAGCCGCTTGATTGGCCTTCGTCTCGGCGCGTTCTGCGCCATACCGCCAGCTTTGTGCTTTCCAGGCTGCGCCACCGGCAACGATGGCGCCCACAGCCAGCGCCGCGGCGTAGCCCTTCCAGCCGATCAAGGTTGCAGGCAGACCCATTTGTCCACCTCCCTACGCGTGACAAGGCCAGGCAGCGTCACCAGCACGCCGCCCTTTCGGATCTTGACCCATCGGTTCAGTTCAGCGCAGCCGCCGGCATAATCCCCAGCGTTGAACTTGCGCCGCATGGTCGACTCAGCCAGATTGCTGGCGCCAGGTTGTACGTGAAGTCGATGAGCGCGGCGCGTTGCCAGTCGTTTAGCGGGACGGTAATCAGCCGGCGAACGGCGCGGTCCGCCGCGGCCAAGTCGGTATCGCGCCAGGCGTCACACTCGGCGTCCGTGTAGATCCGGTTTCGGTCAATATCCGAACAGGTATACCCGTCGCACACCGTTAGCACGCCAACCGGATCGATGCAGGGTCTACCGCGCACTTTCCCGGGCTCGAAGTGCGATACCAGCACGCCGGCAATCGCGATCGATCCGGCGCTCGCAGCCGCAATCAGCTTACGCTTCAGACTATCCGAGATCATTTCCATATCCCCTTCACCGCCGCCACCGCAGCTAACGTGGCCGCAATCGCAGTAGCGATATAGCCGATAGGGCGCGCAAGCCTTCCTAGCCCCTGCAGGACCTTAAATCCGCCAGCCAACGCCGCGAACGTGTCCACGATGTCTTGCGTGTTCTGCCGGATCGTCTCGATGGAGTCCGTATTCCGCGCGGTGGCTTCCGCGTTGTGGGCCATGTCTTGTTCCATTTGCACGACGCGGGCGTGCAGTGACTTAATGAAGGCATCGGACAGATGTTCGTCAGCCATGGAATTGCCTTTGAAGCGACAACATCGCGTCCCCTATAGACGTAAAAAAGCCCGCCTAAGCGGGACATCGGCGGAACCGCCCGGCGACTACAGCCCGAACTTCCGCATCAGGTATAGGCCAACTGCGGAGACGTTGAAGGATGTCTTTGCGGACTTCCTACCGGACCAGGTGAAGCACGGGCATGTGGTGCAGACGATGGACGCGTATGCCCACAAGTACGGCCGAGCGAATCGGCTTCTCACTGTCCTGAACATGACGTTCCAATGGGCGCTGGGCCGGGGGAAGGTTGAAGCGAACCCCTGCGTGAGCGTAAAGCGATTCGCGACAAAATCGCGGGATCGCTTGCTGAGCCACGAGGAATACGAGGCCATCCATGCAGCCTCTCAAGATTGGATGCAGTGCATTATGGACGTCTGCTATTTGATTGGGCAGCGCATCGGGGATGTCCTGGAGATTGAAGAGGACCATATCGTAGATCGGGGCATCTTCTTCCAGCAGCAGAAGACGGGCAAGCAATTGATCGCCGGCTGGACGTCGGAGCTGGTCGAAGCAGTCAAGCGGTCGCGGGAGGTTGTGGGGAAACAAGCGTTACCTTCTTGGCTCTCGGGACGACAAGCCGCGCGCGCATACCAACGTGTGGCGAGAATTCAAACGAGCCGCGGCGAAGGCAAAGGTAATGGACGCCACCCTGCACGATATCCGGGCCATGTCAGGCCCCCATGCCGACGAACAAGGGCCGACCCTATGGCGCTCTTGGGCCATTCCGATCGAAAAACGACCGAGATCTACCTGCGAGACAAGCGCGTGAAAGTGGTGCGTGGTCCTACCAAAAACGAAGGGTAGTATTATTGACGGCCTACACTACAGCCAGTGTTTATGCGGCTCTCCGTCTGTGTCGGCGTATTCGCCATTCTCTTTCATCTCCAACATAACGTGTTGATAAAACAGAACTTCAGCCGGATGTGCGTCCAATTCCCTTGCCGGATTGGATCTTCGGAATCGTTGACCCGTTAGCGATGGTAGACGTCTTCAGGCGATTTGCCATACTGGTTTTCCATGCAGTGGCGGCACCCGCGCCGCGACATGGGAGGGGGGTTTCGCAGCAGTTATGATGCGGAGCATCTTCAGCGCAATACCAAGGTTCACCGTATGGCAGCATTGCACCGCCGGCCCCTGGCCGCCTTCCTGATCATCGCCGCCTGCGCGGGCGCGTCCGCGCACGCCGCCGACGATTGCGTGGCCCGGATCGACGCCGGGCTGGCCAGCGTCGACCGCGCGCAGGACGTGCAACGCACGCGCGAAGCGTCCAACGACCTGCAACTGAATCGCGACCTGTGCCAAGGCCGCCTTGACTTGCTGGATGCGCGCTTTGCGCTCAGCGACGACTTCGAGGCCTGCCGCCGGCAAGGCGCGGCCTTCTCGGATCAGGTCATCAAGACACTGACCCGCGCATCGGACGACCTTGCCGACATGAAGGCCGCCTGGATCCGGACCTGCGGCCCGCAGATGAAAGACTGATCAGGCCGCGGCGGCCAGTTCGGCGCTTTTCGGGAAGAAAATGGCGCGGCTGGGATCAAAGCCGTACAACCCCTCGAAGGCTGCGGCGTCGGCAGCCAGCGCGCGCACCGACTCCAGGATGAAATCCGCCTTGGCGTCCGGCAGCAGCGCGCTGAAATTCAATCGCACAAAACCCGGTTTTTCAATTTCGCGGCCATCGAGAATGGCCTGGCGCATCTGCAGCGACTGATCCTCGCCAATGTCGAGCAGGCGGTGGACATAAGGCCCGGCGCATGCGCAGCCCCCGCGAGCCTGGATGCCGAAGCGGTCGCTCAACATGCGGGTGACCAATTGCTGATGCACGAAACCGCCCTTGCCGTTGCGCACTCGGAAGGAGAAGATCGGCAGACGCTGAGCCGTCAGCGAGCCCAGCAGTTCCAGATGCTCCACGTTTTTCCAGGCATCAAGCGCCCGCTGCACGAAGCGCGCGTTGCGCTGCTGCATGAAATCGGCGCCCAGTGCTTCCTTCACCAGCAGGACCAGCGCGGCGCGGATGTCGCCCACGACGTTGGGAGTGCCCGCTTCTTCGCGGGACTCCAGGCTGCCGCTGTAATCGTGGCCCACCGGCGACACGAATTTGACGGTGCCGCCGCCCGGCCATGTCGGCGTCGTCTCCGTCACGGCGTCACGCCGCACGATCAGCACGCCAGAGGCGCCCGGGCCGCCAATGAACTTATGCGGCGAGAACACGATGGCGTCAATCTGCGCATCCGCGGCCGGCGACATTTGGACCGGCAGGTACGGCGCACCGCCGGCGTAGTCCCACAGCATTTTTGCACCCGACCGTTTGACCAGGCGCGTGATGGCCGGGACGTCCGCGACGATGCCGGTAACGTTCGAAGCCGCCGACAGCGCGCAGACGACGAGCGTGCCATCGGGCGCTTGCAATGCGGCGGCCAACGCGGCCAGGTCCGGTCCGCCTTCGGGGTGTTCACCCAATTCGATAAGCTCGGCACCGCATTCGCGCCACGGCAGGATGTTCGAGTGATGTTCGTACGGACCGATGATGACGCGGACCTTGCGGCCCGCCGCAATGGCCGCATGCACGCCGAACAGATGAACCAGCCGGTTGATGCCGGCCGTTGCGCCCGAGCCCGCGAAAATCACCGCATGCTCGTCGCCGGCGCCGCAGCACCGGCCGACGGCGGCGCGTGCTTCACGGCGCAAGCGCGTGACGAACCCACCGCAATAGGACGCCTCGGTGTGCGAGTTGGCGTAATACGGAAGCACTTGTTCGAGGATGAAGCGCTCTACCTGCATCAAGGCGCGGCCGGACGCGACGTAGTCGGCGTAGACCAGTGGCTTGGTGCCGAACGGGCCGTCGATGACGGCGTCCTTGCCGATGAGCCCTTCCGCCAGCGCCGCGGCGACGTCGCCGGTTTTAAGGCTGTCTTGAAATTGCTGCAAGAGGCTGGGCTTGGCGGGCTGGGTCGCGATGGGCGTATTCATGATGGTGCGGGTTCCGGTGGATTCAGAAATATCATACGATGGAAGCCATGATGAAACATCACCGATATTTTGCGTAAACTCCGCAAAAACAGATCATATGATCGAACAAATGGAAAAAATAGATAAGCTCGATCTAAGCATCATTGCCTGCCTGCAAAAAGACGGCGCGCTGTCTCAGCGCGAACTGGCGGATCGGGTGGGTTTGTCGCAAAACGCGTGCTGGCGCCGGTTGCAGCGCCTGAATGCCTGCGGGATCATCCGCGGCACCCGTGCCGAGGTCAGCCTGGCGGCACTGGGGCTGGACTTGACCGTGTTCGTGATGATCCGGACCAGCCATCACGCCAAGGCTTGGGCCGACGGGTTCCGCGAGCATGTCGAGCGCCTGCCCGAAGTCACCGAGTTCTACCGCATTGGCGGTGACTGGGACTACCTGATCAAAGTCGTCTGCCGCGGCATGGCGGGATATGATCGCTTCTATCAAAGACTGATTACGGACTTTGAGTTGTCGACCGTGACGGGCTTCTTCAGCATGGAGGCGATTATTGAAAACCGGCCGCCAGACCTGCGGGTGCTGGAAGGCTGAGGCTTGCGTTTGCCGCCCGGGAACTTTCCGGTGCTGTCCCGTTCGAACTCCCATCCCCCCCTCGCGGAGCCCTGCCCGGCCATGATTCTTTAAGCCCTCCCCCTGATCCTCCTTGCCGCATGATGCGGACAAGGTGTCTCATCGACCCGGAGCGCTTTCCATGGCCCAGCATCCCCACGCGCCGCATCAGGCGCACCTCCTGCCGCCCGCGGCCCCGCCATTTCTCAGCCTGCACCACATCAGCCACGCACTGCCCGACGGCCGCGTGCTGCTGGACGACATCAGCCATGACTTTTCCACGGCACGCCACGGCCTGATTGGCCGCAACGGCGCCGGCAAGTCGCTACTGCTGCGCCTGCTGCATGGTGATTTCCCGCCGCAGTCCGGCCGAGTCGTGCGCCATGGGCAAATCGCCTATGTGCCGCAGACCTTGCCGCAAGAACCGGGTGTGACGCTGGCCGACGTCGCGGGTATCGCCTCGATCCTTCGCGCGCAGGCGAACCTGGCATCCGGCAGCGCGCGGCAGGAGGACTTCGACGTGGCCGACGGCCATTGGCTGATCCGCGACGAATGGGCGCGGATGCTTGCCGACGCCGGCCTGCCCGCCTGGACGCCCGAGCATCCCGCGCATGCCGCAAGCGGCGGCGAACTGACCCGAGTGGCGCTGGCCGGCGCACTGCTGCAAGATTCCGACGGGCTGCTGCTGGACGAACCCAGCAACCATCTGGATTCGCGTGCGCGCGACTGGTTATTAGCGCGGATCGCCGACTGCCGTGGCGGGCTGATCGTCGTCACTCACGACCGCGCCTTGCTGGACGCCATGTCACATATCGTGCAGTTGGACAACGGCAAGCTCACCGGTCACGCCGGCAATTACCGTGCATGGCAAGAACAGCGTGATCGGCAAGCCGCGGCCGCCGAAACCACGCTGGCCCATGCCCGCCAGGAACGCGCGGCCGGGCTGCGTGCCCTGCGCCAGCAACACGACGCACAACAGCAGCGCAACGCCCGCCACGCGCGCCAGGCCCGCGACGCCAACCAGGCGCCCATCCTGCTGGGCATGAAAAGGGCGAACGCCGAAGGGCATGCGGGGCGCGAACGCCAGCGCCGCGAACAGGCCCGCGCCAACCTGGATCAGGCCGTCCAGCAGGCCGCGGCGCGCGGCGCGGCTGCGCCGGGCATCGCGTTGGCCTTGCCGGAGACGGCGGTGCCGAATGGCCGCCGGGTGCTACACCTGCATGGCGCCGTCGCACCCTTCCCCCACAACGCCCCCGCGTTGGACCTGACCTTGTCCGGCCCGTTCAGGCTCGCGATCCAAGGGCCGAACGGCTGCGGCAAGAGCACCTTGCTGGCGATGCTGGCGGGCGAACAGGCGCCGTGCCGCGGCGTCTGCGATGTCCGCGTCCCGACTGCCATATTGGACCAGCGGGCCTCAACGCTGCCGCCGGACCGCTCCCTGATGCAGACCCTGGCGGCATTGGGCGCGACCCTGGCGGAAGGCGAACTGCGCAGCCGCCTGGCGCTGCTAGGGCTGGGGCCTGTGCAGGTGCAGGCGTTCGCCGCCACGCTAAGCGGCGGCGAGCGCATCAAGGCAGCGCTTGCCAGTGCCCTGTGGCGCGAGCAGCCTGCCCAGTTGCTGTTGCTGGATGAACCCACCAACCATCTGGACCTTGCGTCGACGCAAGCGTTGGAGGAAGCGCTGGCGGGCTATCCGGGCGCCATGGCGGTCGTGTCGCACGATGCCGCCTTCCTGGCGGCCATCGCCCCCACGCATCGGCTGTCCTGGGCGCCAGACGGGTGGCGGTTGCTGGAACAAGGCGCAGGCGGCGGCCTTAACAACGAGCGGGAATGACCGTGGCGCTTCTTATCGCTGCGGGTTATCCCGAATGCCTCCATATCGACAAATCGTCAATAATTCGCCAACGTTTTGTCATCGAACCGTCCCTTATCCGCCTTATCCATGTCTGTATCCGTCCGGGACGCCATTGTTTCCTCTGCTCATCTCGCCTCATCCGCCCCGGAATTGTCCGAGGTGGAATTCGGGCTGATCATCGCGTCTCACGCCTTCAACCGCTGGATGGTGCGATGCATGGCCTGCGCGGGCTTGCCGGAATTGACCTCACTGGACATCCTGGTGCTTAACCATGTGTTCCACCGTGGCCGCGGCAAGAAGCTGGCGGATATCTGCTTCACGCTGAACGTCGAAGACACCCACCTGGTGAACTATTCGCTGAAGAAGCTGGAGCGGCTGGGCGTGGTGCAAAGCGCCAAGACGGGCAAGGAAGTGATCTACACCACCACCGAAGCCGGCGCCGCCGCCATTCAGCGCTACGCCGAAGTGCGCGAGCAATGCCTCGTCAAATCGTTCATCGACTCCCCTGCCGCGGACGACGCCAACCATCAATTGGCCAACACCCTGCGCACGCTGTCGGGCCTGTACGACCAGGCTGCCCGCGCCGCCACCTCGCTGTGAGAATCCACGTTGTCTAGCACTACTGCCTCTTCGTCCGCCCCGTTGTTGTCCGTCCGCGGCGTATCGGTCGATTTCAATACCGAGACGGGCGTGTTCCGCGCCGTCGATGGTCTGGACTTCGATGTCCGGCCGGGCAGGACGCTGGCGATCGTCGGCGAATCGGGCTCGGGCAAGTCGGTCACGTCCATGGCGATCATGCGGTTGACGGACTACACCAGCGGCCGCATCGCCACGGGCCAGATCCTGTTCCGCGACAACGACGGCCGCGAAACCGACCTGACGACCGCCACCGACGAGCAGATGCGCGCGATCCGCGGCAACGACATCGCGATGATCTTCCAGGAGCCGATGACGTCGCTGAACCCGGTGTTCACGATCGGCGACCAGATCGTCGAGGCCATCATGCTGCACCAGCAGCTGTCGCGCTCGGCCGCGCGCCAGTCGGCGCGCAAGCTGCTTGAGAAGGTGCGCCTGCCGGACGCCGAGCAATTGCTGGACCGGTATCCCCACCAGTTGTCCGGCGGCATGCGCCAACGCGTGATGATCGCGATGGCGCTGTCGTGCCAGCCGCGTCTGTTGATCGCCGACGAGCCGACCACCGCGCTGGACGTGACCATCCAGGCGCAAATCCTGAATACCATCCGCGAATTGCAGCGCGACCTGGGCACCGCCGTCATCTTCATCACCCACGATATGGGCGTGGTGGCCGAGATGGCCGACGATGTGGTCGTGATGCTGCGCGGCAAGAAGGTCGAGCAAGGCACCGTCGACGAGATCTTCAATGCGCCCAAGCATCCCTACACCCGCGCGCTGCTGGCCGCGGTGCCGCGCCTGGGCAGCCTGACCGGCAGCGACCTGCCGCTACGCACGCCACAAACGGTGCTGGAAGGCGACACCCTGCGCGAAGTGGGTGAAACACGCGAACAGGACACGGCGCGCTACGACGAGCCGGTGCTGCGCGTGGAAAAGTTGACCACCCGTTTCGATGTGGGCCACAACCTGTTCGGCCGCGTCACGCATCGCGTGCATGCCGTCGAAGAGGTCAGCTTTGACGTTTACCCCGGCGAGACACTCGCGCTGGTGGGCGAGTCGGGTAGTGGCAAGTCCACCATCGGCAAGACCTTGCAGCAACTGGTGGCGCCGACCTCGGGCGCGGTGCGGTACAACGGCCAGGACGTCTTCTCGATGGATGCCGCCGGCCGCCAGCGCCTGCGCCAGGAAATCCAGTACATTTTCCAGGACCCCTACGCATCGCTGGACCCGCGCAAGACGGTGGAATTCAGCATCGCGGAACCCATCCGCACGCACGGCCTCTTGAACGGCGACGCGGCCATCGCCCGCCGCGTGGGCGAATTGCTTGAGCAAGTGGGTCTGAAGCCCGAGCACGCCAAGCGCTATCCGCACGAATTCTCGGGCGGCCAGCGTCAGCGCGTGTGCATCGCACGCGCATTGGCCAGCAACCCCAAGCTGATCATCGCCGACGAATCCGTGTCGGCGCTGGACGTGTCCATCCAGGCGCAGATCCTGAACCTGTTGATGGACCTGCAGAAAGACCGCGGCCTGTCCTACCTGTTCATCACGCACGACATGGCCGTGGTGGAAAAAGTCAGCCACCGCGTGGCCGTGCTGTACCTGGGCCAGATCGTGGAATTGGGCACGCGCCGGCAGATTTTCGAATCGCCGCAGCATGCCTACACCCGCAAACTGCTGGCCGCGGTGCCGGTGGCCGAGCCCGGCCGCCACATCGACACGTCGTTGATCGAAGGCGAAATCCCCAGCCCCGTCCGCCGCGTGGGCGACGAGCCCGCCATCATTCCCCTGATCGAATTCGCGCCCGGCCACCAAGTGGCCCGGGCGGCCTGAAGCCCCTTTATTCCCTCGGCCCGACCCGACTTCCCGTCCCTGGAGCGAACATGCAATCCCTACGCACCACCTTCACCGCCGCCGCCCTGACCCTGGCGCTGGGCGGCGCGATGCCCGCCGTCTTCTCGACCGCGCATGCCGCGGGCACGCTCAGCGTGGCCATCAACCAGGACCCGGGAAGCTGGGATCCGATCGACACCTTCGTGACCTTCTGGGGTTCCGTGGGCGGCAACCTGTACGACGGCCTGACGATGCGCGGCGCCGACCTGAAGCTGCAACCGGGCCTGGCCACCAGCTGGGAATACCTGGACGACAACAAGCGCCTGCGCTTCAAGCTGCGCGAAGGCGTCAAGTTCCACAATGGCGAACCCTTCAACGCCGAAGCGGTGAAGTTCACGTTCGAACGCCTGCTGGGCGCGGAAGGCGCCAAGGGACCGCAGAAGTCCAACTACGACTCGATCGGCGAGATCAAGGTGGTGGACGAATACACCGTCGACTTCATCCTGAAGCAACCCGATCCGGTGCTGCTGACCAAGCTGGCCGGCTACGGCGCCATGATCGTGCCGCCGAAGTACATCAAGGAAAAGGGCGAAGACTTCTTCAACACGAACCCGGTCGGCACCGGCCCGTTCAAGTTCGAAAGCTACCAGCCCAAGGTCAACGTGACCCTGGCTCGCAATGACGAATACTGGAGCGGCAAGCCCAAGCTGGACAAGGTTGTGTACCGCTTCATCGGCGAACCCGGCACCCAGGTCGCCGAGCTGCAAGCCGGCCGCATCGACATCGCCACGTTGATCCCGCTGGGCTTGATCGAAACCGTGAAGAAGTCCGGCAACGCGGACGTCATCTCGACCGGTGGCCCCGTGGCCTTCGCGCTGCGCTACAACACCAAGGGCGGCATCACCCAGAACCGCGACGTGCGCCGTGCCCTGATCATGGCGGTCGACCGCGAAGCCATCGTCAAGCAGCTGCTGCTGGGCCAGGCCAAGGTTATTGCCAGCTTCCAGGGCCCGCAGTCCTTCGGCTACAACCCCGAGCAAAAGCCCCTGCCCTTCAACCCCGCCGAAGCCAAGAAGTTGCTGGCCGCGGCCGGCGTGAAGCCGGGCGCCACCGTGCAGATCGACGTGCGCGGCAGCGATTCGAACTTCCGCGAAGTGGCCCAGGCCGTGTCGGGCTACCTGCAAGCCGTGGGCGTGCGCGCCACCATCAAGCCGTATGAAACCGGCGTGCTGCTCAACGACATCATCCCGGGCGGCAAGACGGGCGAAATGTGGCAGAACCAATGGGGCGGCTGGACGTATGACTACGACAACACCGCGTACCTGATGTACCACACGGGCCAGAAGTGGAACCCGTACGACAACGACGCCAAGCTCAACGGCATGCTGGAAGCGCAGCGCACCGTCTACGACGTGAAGAAGCGCGAGGCCATGCTGCAGGAAATCGCCGGCTATGTCGCCGACCAGGCCCTGGAGTTGCCGCTGTACAGCCTGAACACGATCGTGGGCGTGAACAAGCGCGTGAAGAACCTGGAAGTGCCCGGCGACATCCGCTTCCGCTTCCTAGAAGCCAGCGTGGAGTAGCGTTCCCCCCCGAAGCGCTGCCGCGCTTCCCCCCAGGGGGCATGCCTCGGGACCGGCAAAGCCGGATCCCTGGCATCCCGCTGGTGCGATACCCGTTGAAGCATCGACGATGCCCGTTGAAGCCATAACATTACCGACCCTCTCCGGCGCAAGCCGGGGCGGCGCCTTATGACCGGATTTCTCATTAAACGCGTGTTGCAGGCGGTCTTCGTGATCGTCGCCGTGACGCTGCTTGTCTCGTATGCCGTGCGCCTGACCGGCGACCCCGCGCTGATGCTCAGCCAGGGATCGGGCAGCGTCACCGAACAAGACCTGGCCAATATCCGCCAGGCGCTGGGCCTGAACCGGCCGTTCCACGAGCAATATCTGTCTTATATGCAGGGCCTCCTGCATGGCGACTTCGGTCGCAGCTTCATGGGCGGCACGTCGGTCGCCAAGCTGATCGGCGACGCCCTGCCCGCCACCCTGATGCTGGCCTTCACGTCGCTGATCTTCTCGATCCTGATCTCTTTGCCCCTGGGCATCCAGGCGGCGATCAAGCGCGGCAAGGCAACCGACCAGGCCATCCGCATCCTGTCGTTGGTGGGGTTGTCATTCCCCAACTTCTGGCTGGCGCTGATGCTGGTCCTGCTGCTGTCGATCACGTTTCCGCTGCTGCCGCCTTCGGGCTGGAGCGGGCCCGCCAGCCTGATCCTGCCGTCCTTGACGATGGCCATCATCCTCAGCGCCACCAATATCCGCCTGGTTCGCACCACGATGCTGGAAACGCTGTCGGCGCAGTACATCATGGTGGCGCGCAGCAAGGGCCTGAAGGAACGCGTGGTGCTGTACAAGCATGCGCTGCGCAATTGCGCGATTCCGCTGATCACCTATCTGGGCCTGCAGTTCGGCGGCCTGATCGGCGGCATCGTCGTCATCGAGATGGTGTTCAACTGGCCCGGTCTGGGCACCCTGGCGTTCGACGCCATTTCCGGGCGCGACTACCCGGTGCTGCAGGGCACGGTCACCGTGCTGGCCACCGTCATCGTCCTGGTCAACCTGATCGTCGACATCGCCTACGGCATCGTCGATCCCCGTATCCGCACGCGGTAAGCCTTATGCAGACAACCACCCCCACCGCCGCCGCTCCCAAGCCTTTCAAGCCGCGCAGCCGCTACCGTTCCCTGGAATTCGTGCTGGGCGCGCTGCTCACCGGTGTCATGGTCCTGCTGGTGCTCAGCTCCGGCTGGCTGTTCCCGGATGGCGGCGAATCCATGGACCTGGCCGCCCGCCTGATGGCGCCCTTCTCGTCCGCCGCCCATCCGTTCGGCACCGATCCGCTGGGCCGCGACGTGCTGGCCCGCGTGATCGTCGGCGGCAAGATTTCGCTGATGGTGGGCTTTGCGTCCGTGCTCGGCGGCGCGTTGCTGGGCATCATCATGGGCCTCATCGCCGGCTACTACCGCGGCTTCTGGGACATGATCGTCATGCGCTTCGCGGACGTGCAGCTGGCGCTGCCCTTCATCCTGGTGGCCATCACGTTCATCGCCATCCTGGGCGGCGGCTTGTACAACGTGATCTTCTTCATGATCGTGTCGCAATGGGTGCAATATGCGCGCCTGGTCCGGGCGCAAGTGCTGGCGCTGCGTGAACGCGAGTTCGTGCTGGCCGCCCGCGCGTTCGGCGTGCGCGACCTGGCCATGATCCGCCACCACATCGTGCCCAACCTGCTGGGCCCGCTGGTGATCCTGATGACGCTCAACGTGGCCAACAACATCCTGCTGGAAAGCAGCCTGACCTTCCTGGGCC
Source organism: Achromobacter maghribensis (assembly GCF_057334215.1). Taxonomy (NCBI): domain Bacteria; kingdom Pseudomonadati; phylum Pseudomonadota; class Betaproteobacteria; order Burkholderiales; family Alcaligenaceae; genus Achromobacter; species Achromobacter maghribensis. Next base: position 115,065 of record NZ_JBHFII010000001.1, read on the forward strand.
TGGGCGTGGATCCCATGATCCCCAGCTGGGGAGGTATGCTTGCCGATGGCCGCACCTACATGCAGACCGCATGGTGGGTCAGCGTCTTCCCCGGCCTGGCGATCATGCTGACCGTGCTGGGCTTGAACCTGCTTGGCGACTGGTTGCGGGACCGCCTGGATCCCACCGGTAAGGTGTAAGGCAAATGCCCCGCAAGGGGCATTTTTCCCATTACCGGATGACGAAAGAACACCGAAGGAACTGAAAGCATGTCTTTGCTGGAAAAAACATTCGACCGCACGCTGGACGCCTGGACGCACGCCTACATGGCTCCCGCCTGGCGCGGCGCGGTCGTGGAAGGTTGGTTGTTTGAAGGCGTGGAGGCCCGACGGGCGGCCGAGGCGCGGCTGGCACAGGCGGGCGTCACTGCGCGGTTTCGTAGCGCCTACAAGCCGTTGGTGCACTTCTTCCTGGAAGAGGTCGACCGCGAAGGGCTGGTGTTCGCCCTGGTGCGTTATCCGCTGCACGAGCATGCCCAGGCCAAGCGCTTCACGCTGGAAGCCTATCCGCTGGTAGCCCTGATGGAGGGCGTGCACGTGGTCATGCAACCCGGCGCGTCGGACCTGCACTACGACGTCGCCCTGACCTATGCCGACGGGCGCAAGGTGGACGCGCGCGTCTTCGCCCCCAACCAGTTGGGCCAGACCCAGGACGGCAAGCCCGAGCTGTCGCCCACCGGCTGGCTGCGCGTGCGCGACGCCGAAGGCCAGGTCCAGGCCGATGCCGCCCAAGCCACTGAATATCAGCAAGTGTTCCGCAGCATCGTCGATACCGTGCGCAACCACCCGTGGGGCACGCACGAACCGTACTTCGACCGCCTGGAAATCCGCGTCGACCTGCCGGGCATGGACTTCGCCCTGCCGCTGGACGAAGAGATCATCAGCACGTTCGAAGCGCTGCACGAAGACGTGTACTTTTCGTTGCTGGAGCATTTCCAGCACCACTCCGGCCGCCCTTCCGGCGACCGTGGCCTGCAGCCCGGCCAGATCATCCCCGATATCCGTCGTCATGACGGCGCGGCGCGCGTGCAGATTTCCGTCGAACCGTTCGAGGCCCCGGCCCCTGTCGTCGCCACGCCGCTTGACGCCCCGCTGGCCCAGCGCCGCGAACCCTTGACCGCCGGTCAGATCGCCGGCTGCATGGCGGCGTTCGGCGGCGACGCGTTCCAGGCCGTGTCGCGTCAGGGCCGCCCGGTACTGGGCACGTACGTGCGCGGCCCCGGGCCGGCAGTCTTCATTTCAGGCGCGCAACACGCCAACGAGACATCTGGCGTGGTGGGCGCCCTGCGCGCCGCGCAGACGCTGGCCGCCCACGGCAACGCGCATTTCGCGCTGATCGCCGCCGAAAACCCCGACGGCTACGCGCTGTTCAACCGCCTGCGCGAACATCACCCGCGCCACATGCTGCACGCGTCGCGCTACAGCGCGTTGGGCGACGACATCGCGTACCGCGAACACGCGCCCTTCTTCGAACGCGATGGCCGCCACCAGGCGCATGCGATCAGCGGCGCGCAGCTGCATATCAATCTGCATGGCTATCCCGCGCATGAATGGACCCGTCCCCTGTCGGGCTATCTGCCCCGAAATTTTGAACTGTGGACCGTGCCGAAGGGTTTTTTCCTGGTGCTGCGCCACCATCCAGGCTGGAGCGAACGCGCGCACCTCCTGATCGAAGGCGTGACGGCCCGCCTGGCTTGCACCGTGCCGGGGCTGGTTGAATTCAATGCGCGCCAGCTGGAACTGTTTCATGCGCACGCGCTTGAATCCGGCTTTGACGTGCTGAACGGCATTCCGGTACAGATCACGGAAAGCGATCGCGAAGAACTGCCCCTGGCGCTGATCTCGGAGTTTCCGGATGAAACCGTCTACGGAGACCGTTTTGTTTTCGCGCATACTGTGCAAATGGAAACCGTCCTGGCGGCTACCGAGCTGTATCGTTCAGGGCTGTAGGAAACATGAAGGCGCGGCGGCGAAGGACCGCGGCGCCTTTGACAAACAGAATCAATAAGAAAATGAATATCCGAGAACGCAATCACGGCGACGATCTGGTCCTGGCGGACATCTGGCTCCGTTCGGTGCGGGCCACGCATTCCTTCCTGACCGAAAAAGAGATTCAGGCCATGTACCCGCAGGTGCTCAACACCTACCTGCCGTCGGTGCGCGTGTGGGTCTGTGAGGACGATGCCGGCGAACTCGCCGGTTTCATGGGCCTGTCCGGCAACAAGGTGGAAATGCTGTTCGTGGACGCCAACAAACGCGGCAAGGGTGCCGGCCGCCGTCTGCTGAACTTCGCGCGGTCGCTGCACGGCACGCTGCTGGTCGACGTGAACGAGCAGAACCCGCAGGCGCATGGCTTCTACAAGCACTACGGATTCGAAGACACGGGCCGCTCGGCCCAAGACGATGCGGGCCGCCCGTTTCCAATCATCCACATGAAGCTGGCGGGCTGACGCGGCGCACCGCCGCTTGATGGGTTGCGCGGCCAGACGTCGCCGTTCTTGCCGCCGGCCCCTCGCGCTTCACCTGTTCTATGAATGCCGTGGCTCGTGGCGGGCACGCCATGCCTTCAGCGCATCGCGGTAGTTTTCCATGGCCTCATCGTAGCGATCGTAGACGCAGGGGATGCAACCGCTGTTGCAGCATTCCTCGGGCGCAGGGCGCTCTGGGGGGACGGGCTGCGGGTCGTGGTCTTCGGGAATTATCGGGGTGCTCATGACGCAATGTTAGCGCCGATCCGCCGGCTCTCAGGCGCTTGCTTGCGCATGCGCTGCGCGCCATTGCACGCGGCGGATTTCGTAGCGGACCTTGGCGCTGGCATCGTCGCCGGACGTTTCACCCACATACTGCAAACCGGCCTTTTCCATGACGCGGCGCGACGCCGCGTTCGATCGCAGCGCCACGGCCGACAACACGTCCACCGGCAGCAATTCGAACCCCATTTCGATCAACGCCGCCGCGATCTCGCCCGCATAGCCCCGCCCCCAGCAATCAGGAACGAACGCGTAGGCGAGTTCGATGGCGCCTTGATCGCCGGAGACCGTGTACTTCAGGCCGGCGCGGCCGGCCATCGCGCCGGTGTAGCGGTCCTCGAGCACGTACATGCCGTAGCCATACTCCAACCAATGCGCGACGTTTTGCGCCACATACAGCCGACTGGCGGCGGCATCACGCGTGCCGCCCATCGTCTGCATCAGGCCGGCGTCGGCGTGCATGTCGGTGATGAACGGCAGGTGCCCCTGCCGCATGCGCTGTGCGCGCAGACGGAGGGTCAGGAAGGCATCGGGGAACACGGCATGCGGCATGGGGCACTCACTTGGGCGGGAGCGCCCGCGCCGCCACCGGCGGATCGGCCTTCAGGACATCCAGGATGCGCTTGCCCACGCGGCCGTCCTGCGGCAGATTGCGGCGCTCTTGCTCGGCACGCACCGCGTCGCGGGTCTTGGCGCCCGGAATGCCATCCGCCACGCCGATGTCGTAGCCGCGACCGTAGAGGTCTTCCTGCAGCTGCTTGATCTCGGCCCGCGACAGGCCGGGATCATCCGTCGGCCACGCGGCCACGATAGCGGGGCCGCCCTGCAGGCGGTTCAGCAGCAGCGACACCGCCAGGCCGTAGCGGCGCGACTGGTTGTAATGCAGGATGGCGTCAAAGTTGACCGTGGCCAGGAACACCGGCCCCTTGGCACCGGTGGGCGCGAACAGATAGGCCTGCTCGTCGTTGCCCGAGGGCAGCTTCAGCACGGAGCCGTCACCCTGTTTCAGGCCGGCCTGGGCCCACTGCGCGATCGTGCGGCGGTCTTGCGAGCCCACGTATTCAGCGTCGGGTTCGGGCGGGATGGCGGCGGCAAGTTCGGCCGGCACCCGCACTTCCACGACGGCCGGCAGACCGTGCGTCCATTTGGCGCGACGCTTGCGCAAATGGCTGGCGGTGGACGCCAGCGCATCGGGCAGCGAGTTGTAGAGGTCGATGCGGCCGTCGCCGTCGCCGTCCGCGGCCAGTTCATAGAACGACGTCGGGATGAACTGCGTCATGCCGAAGGCGCCGCTCCAGGATCCCACGAAACTATCCGCAGGCACCGTGCCGTCGCGCAGCAGACGCACCGACGCGTAGGCGTTCTTTTCCCACAGGGTCTTGTTCTCGGTGCAGGCACGGGTCAACCAGGCGTTCAACACGTCGGTCTTGCCGATCTGGCGGCCATAGTTGGTCTCGATGCCGAAGATGGCGACGAGCGTGGCCGGATCCACTTGATACTGCTGGCCGATCGCAGCCAGTTGCGGGCCCACCTTCTTCATTACGGCGCGGCCGTCGTTGACGCGTTCGTCGTCCACGGTCTTGGCGATGTAGTCCCACCAGCTTTCGCGCCCTTCCGGCTGGCCCTTGGCGGACGCCACGGTCGTCGGCAGCAGCTTGGCGTTGGCGGTGTACTTGTCCCAGTCGGCGACGGTCAGGCCGTTGGCGGCCGCGCCCTTGCGCAGCTTCGCGATGCAAGCCTTGGTGTCCAGCTCGGTCGGCACAATGACCGTGGGCGCGGCAGCCGGCGCGGCGGCGGGCATCACCGTCGCCGTTGCGGCCGGCTCGGCGGTCGTGGCTGGCGCCGCCGCAGGGGGGGCTGACACGGCGGGAGCCGGGGCGGCGGCCGGTTTCTGTCCGGCGGCTTGCGCGGCGGTCACGTCATCAAACGTGCGCTTCGGCGTCAAGGTCGGTTGCACCGGCGCCGGGGCGGGCGACTGGGCGCGCGAGCCCGTAGCCGACTCGGGAGATTGCGCTTGCGCGGCGCCGGCGGTAGCCGCCATCACGGCGGCGGCCAGCAAGGCGCGGGAAAGGGTATCGATTCGAGGGCCTGAGGAACGCGAACGCATGGTAATCCTGAAAAATCGAAGTCAGCCGGGATCGTACCGCGACCAGCCGCCGAAATCGAACCGCAGGCGCGGTGCTAGGCGGCCGGCCTGCTTACTGGCGCGACCGGCGGCTCGCGCAACACCCGCAGGCAGACCACCATGGCGATCACGCTGAACAGGGCAAACCCCAAGGTCTGCCCCAGCATCACCCCCTCGGGGCCGCCGTAATGCGCGCCCAGCCACACGAACGGCAAGGTGCCCAAGGTAGCGCGCAGCCAGCCGATGACCGTGGAATACGTGGCGTAGCCCAGGTTGTTGAACACGGCGATCGACACGAAGAACAGGCTGTTCACCGCCCAGGCGAAACTGCCGTAGCGGCAGAAGAAGATGATCAGGTCGCGCCCCGGGCCGGTAACCTGGAACACGTCCGGCACCCAGGGCGCAAGCACCGCCAGCACGATGGCGGCGGCAAATCCGTAGCATAGGGCCCATCGCGATGTCAGCCTTACGGTCTGTTTCACGCGGTCCCATTGCCCCGATCCCAGGTTTTGCCCAAGAATGGGGCCCATGGCGCCCGGCAGCACGAAGAACAGCGAATAGGCCAGTTGCAGCAAGCGGTCCACTACCGTGGCGCCCGCCATGACGCTGGGGCCGAAGCTGGCATAGGTGGACGCGGTGAAGATCACCGCCGCCGGCGTCGCCAGCGTGGTCAGCGCGGCGGGCAAGGCGATCTTGCCGATGGCGGCCAGGTCGGCCCGCAACGTGCGCAACACGGGCCACGCCACCAGGCGATGCGTGCGGAACACCAGCCATGCACCCAGCGCCACCGTCGCCAGACGGCCCACGCCGCTCGCCCACGCGATGCCTTCCATGCCGCCGTCCAGCACGAAGATGACGATGGGATCCAGCGCCGCCACCGTGGCGGTGCCCGCCAGCAGTACCCACATGGACTGGCGGCCGCGGCCGGCGGCGCGCAGCAGGTTGGACAGCATCATGCCGATACCCATCATCACGGCGAAGGGCGTGGTGATCAACACGTACGACAGCAAGTGCGCGCGCACGTCTTCCGCCAACCCGATGGCGGCGGTGAACGGCCCGATCGCCGCCAGGAACACCGCGCCGGCCGCCACTCCCGCCGCCGCCATCAAGATCAGCGACGCCCCGGCCAGGGTACGCGCACGCGGCGCATTGCCGGACCCCAGCGCGCGCGACACCTGCGCGGCGCCGCCTACCGTGACGCCGATGCAGACCGCCGTGATCGTGAACTGCGTCATCGACCCGAACCCCACCGCGCCCAGCACGGCTTCATCCTTCAGCGTGCCCAGGTACAGCAGCGACAGAAACTCCACCGCGAAGACGGCCAGCATGCTGGCCCAGCCGGTGAGGATCATTTCCAGGACGTGGGGGCCCAAGGGCCCGGAGATGAAGCGGGCGCGCGGGGCGGCGGCGCGAGTGACGGTGGCCAAGGCGCGGCCTACCGTGCCGCGGACACGTTGGCGAACCAGTACTGGAACACGCTGCTTTCGTTGGAATACCAGGGCAGCATGCCGATCGAATCGGATTCGCGCCGCACGGTCACCAGCAAGCCGCCGGCCTCGGGGCGAAACAACGCCACATGCCGCCGCACGCCCATGGATTCGTACTGGCGCCAGTCATGCCGCACGCTGACCCACATCCGGCCCTGCGCGCAACCCGTGTGGCGCCGGATGCCGTCAGGCACGCCAGGCCTGGCGTCGTGAGTCAACGCGGCGGGATCTTGCGCGCCATTCAGCAAAGGCAAGTGCGCGGCCGACCGGGCCCCGCGCCCGTCCAGCGCCAGCACGGCCCATCCGCCAGCAGCGGGCGCGAACGCCACGGTGGCCGCGGAGGTCGACTGCCATTCCGGCAGCAGGTTGTCGTGCATGCCTGAAGGTCCAGCGGGTAGTACAGGAAATTGCGAAGGTCGGCGAGCGACTTCGTTTCGCGGTCGCCCGAGCGGTACTCGCCTTGCGCGCGGTACGTGCCCGTCAGGTCCGGGCATTGCGCCGGATCCGACGGCAGCACCACGGGCGTGCCGTCCCGGAATGGCGGCCATTTGACGGAGACCTCGTCCACCTTGGAGACGCCGCACGCGCTCAACGCCAGCGTCGCCAACCCCGCCGCCGCAAGCCGCATCATTCGTCGCGCGCCCAGTCCCGTTGCATTCATGGCTGTCTCCTTGCTTGCCAGCTTTCGGGTAACTCCCACTGGCGGCCGCCCCGTATTCGTTGTTGTGTCTGGCGACGAACTATATCCGAATCCCGCAGCGCCGTTGCCAAGCGCCTGACGCAGGGGAATAATCGGCCCATCGCTTCCCGCCCGCGCCATGACACCCTTCCGAGGCAAACTCCGTATCCGGCACCTGGAAATCGTGCTGACCGTCGCTGAACTGGGCAATTTGTCCAAAGCAGCGGCACAATTGCACAGCACGCAATCCGGCCTGTCCCGCGCCATCGCCGAAATCGAAGAGCTGGTGGGCGCCCGCCTGTTCGAGCGGACGGCCAAAGGCACGACGTGCACGCCGCTTGGCGACGCCATGTGCCGCCATGCGCGCCTGCTGCTGACCGACTTTCGCAAAGCCGAGATCGACCTGGCGGCGATGTCGCGCGGCGACGAAGGCAGCCTGACCGTCGGGTGTTTTTCGATGTTTGCCGGCTGGCCGGTGGCGCAAGCCGCGCGGGCCTTCCGGCAGGCCTATCCCCGCATTACGCTGACCATCGAAATCGGCACGCACGAACGCCTGATCGAAGACCTGGATGCCGGCGGCCTGGACGTGCTGATCAGCCGCTTCTCTTCCACCGTCAACCCGCAGATCTACCGGTCCACCACCTTGCTGGAAGACCCGGTGGTGCTGGGCTGCGCCATTGGGCATCCATTGGCCGGACGGGCGGACGCCACGCTGGCGGACTATGTGGCCTATCCGTGGATCACGGCGTTGCCGGGTAGCCGCATACGAGGCGAATTGGAGATGTCCTTGCGCAACGCCGGCTTGGCGATTCCGGATATGATCGGCGCCCTGTCGCTGGAATTCGGCCGCGAGATGCTGCTGGACGGCCAGTATCTGTGGATGCTGCCGGGCAGCGTGGCCGCGGTCCGGCAGGCTCGGGGCGAACTTATCGTGCTGCCGGCGCGCCCCGCCATCGGAAAATCACCCCTGGCCGCGATCTGGCGCCGAGACCGCCCCAGCACGCGGCAGGCGCGCGCCTTCGCCGAGCAGGTCAAGCAAGCCATCCAGGCGGACGACATCGCGCTGGCCGCCTAGCCGCAGACCCGGAATTCGCATCACCCTTTTTTATCGGAGCATCCATGTACGACTGGCTCAACGCATTGCCCAAGGCCGAACTGCACCTGCACCTGGAAGGCTCGCTGGAACCCGAGCTGCTGTTCCGGCTGGCGCAACGCAACGGCGTGGCCTTGCCCTGGCCCGACATCGATGCCCTGCGCGGCGCTTATCAGTACGACAATCTTCAGGAATTCCTCGACCTGTACTACCTGGGCGCCGACGTGCTGCGCACGGAACAGGATTTCTACGACCTGACCTGGGCCTATCTGCTGAAGTGCCGCGAACAGAATGTGGTGCATACCGAACCCTTCTTCGACCCCCAGACCCACACCGACCGCGGCGTACCGTTCGCCGCCGTACTTAACGGCATTCGCCAGGCGCTGGAAGACGGCCGCAAGCAACTGGGCGTGACCAGCGGCCTGATCCTCAGCTTTCTGCGCCACCTGCCCGAAGCGCAGGCCATGCGGACGCTGGAAGATGCGCTGCCCTTTCGCGACGCCTTCATCGCGGTGGGACTGGACAGTAGCGAAATGGGCTTTCCGCCGCGCCTGTTCCAGCGCGTGTTCGACCGCGCCCGTGCCGAAGGTCTGCCGGCCGTGGCCCACGCGGGCGAGGAAGGTCCGCCCGAATACATCTGGGAAGCGCTGGACCTGTTGAAGGTGCGACGCATCGACCACGGCGTGCGCGCCGCCGAAGACCCGAAACTGATCGCCCGCCTGATCGATGAACAAATCCCCCTGACCGTCTGCCCGCTGTCCAACACCCGGTTGCGCGTGTTTGACCACATGCGCGACCACAACATCCTGTCGCTGCTGGACGCGGGCGTGAAGGTCACGGTCAACTCCGACGACCCGGCTTATTTCGGCGGCTACGTCAACGAGAACTTCCACGCGCTGTACGAGCATCTGGGCATGACCCGTGCGCAAGCGCAAGCGCTAGCCGACAACAGCCTGGACGCGCGCATCGCCAACTAGGCGGCGCTAGAAAACAGGCGGCACCCAGGCCATGCGGGATCCGCATGGCAATGTTCAAAACCGGCATGGCTGCCCTGCCCCGATCTTCCCTACCATAGCCCCACGGTTGCGACGCCATCCGGCGCTGGCCGCACGACAACGATGCAAGGGGCAGGATATGAACCAACCCGTCCAAGCGGTGCTGCAGGCCGGCACGCTGACTGGCGAGCGCGAGGTGGGCGGCATCTGCTGCTATCGCGCCATTCCCTATGCGCAGCCTCCCGTGGGGAGCCTGCGCTTCGCGCCGCCGCAGCCTGCCGCATGGCGCGGCCACCTCGATGCCACGCGCGCCGGGCCCGTGGCGCCGCAACTGCCTTCGCGGCTACGCGGCGCCATGGGCGATTTCGACGCGCCACAATCCGAAGACTGCCTGCACCTGACCGTATGGACGCCTGGCGCGGACGCCGCGCGACGGCCCGTGGTGGTGTGGCTGCATGGCGGCGCCTGGCAAAGCGGCGGCGGCGCGCTGGATTGGTACGACGGATCACATCTTGCGGCCCGGGGCGACCTCGTGGTCGTGGCCGTCAATTACCGGCTGGCCGCGCTGGGCTGGCTGTATGTGCCCGGACAAACCGCCAACGTCGGCCTGCTGGACCAGGAGATGGCGATCGACTGGGTGCTGGACAACATCCAGGACCTGGGCGGCGACCCCGAGCGGATCACGGTCATGGGCCAATCGGCAGGAGCGTCGTCGATTTGTGCGATGCTGGCGCGACAACCCCGTTTCTCGCGCGCCATTCTGCAAAGCGCGGCGCTGGGCCGGGGCTTTCGCAGCGCTGCGCAAGCCGACGCGCTGGGCCAGGCGTTTTTACACGCTGCCGGCGCCGAATCGCTGGACGCGGCACGTGGCTTGCCCGTGGCTGCCCTGCTGGCGGCCCAGCAGGCGCCCGCCGTGCAGGACGCGTTGCGCGCCGAAGGCAGCAGCCGCAGCCAGTTCTGCCCCGTGCTGGACGGCCAGGTACTGCCGCAAGACATCGCACCCGCGCTGCAACGGGCGGCCTCCCGCGCGGATGTGCTGGTGGCCTATACCCGCGACGAAATGGCGGCCTTTCCCGGCCAAATGGCCAACGCGTCCGATGCGGCCGGCCAACAAGCCGGCGAGGAGGTCTTCGGCGCGCCTTCCCGTCAATGGGCCCGGGACGCCGTAGCAAGTGGCCGGCAAGCCTGGCTGACGCGCTTCGACGTGGCGCCCACCGCGCGCTTCGGGGCCTGCCATTGCATCGAACTGCCGTTCGTGTTCGGCACCATCGGCGCCTATGCCGCCGCCCCGATGCTGGCGGGATTGCCCGAGGCGCAGGCGTCCCAGCTTACGCAGCAGACGCAGCAAGCGTGGATCGCGTTCATCCGCGGCGAAGCGCCCGACTGGCCGATGGCGCCGCACCAGCACATCCTGGCCTGAGCCTGCGACCGCATCGCCCACCTACAACACAAGGGGAAATTCCATGTTCAAGCACACCGTGCTGGCACTTGCGCTGCTGGCGCCAGTGGCCGCTTCGGCCACCTATCCCGACAAACCCGTGAAGATCATCGTATCCAACCCGCCCGGCGGCCCGGTGGACGTAATGCTGCGCGTGCTGGCCAGCAAACTGGGCGCCGCCTGGGGGCAGCCGGTGGTGGTGGAGAACCGGCCGGGCGCCTCCGGCATCATCAGCACCAGCGCCCTGGTCAAGTCGGCGCCCGATGGCTACACGCTGGGCATGGTGGTGGCATCCACCGTCACGATCGTGCCATTCGCGGTGGATGCGCTGCCTTTCGACACGCAAAAGGACCTGCAGCCGATCTCGCTGGTGGCCCGCACGCCGTTCCTCTTCATCGTGTCCAAGGACAGCCCGATCAAGACCTGGGAAGACTTCGTGCGCGAAAGCAAGGCGCGCAACCTGAGTGTGGGGTCGTTCTCCATCGGCACGGCCTTTCATCTGGTGTGGGAACAGACCGCCCGGCGCGCCGGCATCAAGGCCCTTTACGTGCCGTCGTCCTCGTCCGGTAAGACACAGAACGACCTGATCGGTGGCCAACTGGATGTGGGCCTGGATGCGCCATCCAGCGCCAAGGGCCTGATAGACAGCGGCCGCTTGCGCGCCATCGCCATCACCAGCCCCGAACGCTTCCGCGGCCTGCCCGGCACGCCCACGCTGAAGGAGTCCGGCCTGGACTACGCGCCGCAACCCTGGATCGGCTTGATGGCGCCCGCCGGCGTGCCGACAGAGCGCGTGGCGTTTATCCAGAAGGCGGTGTCGGACATTTTGAAAGATCCCGCGATGCAGACGCAGATGGACACGCTGGGCATGATCCCGATCGGCAGTTCGCCGGAAGAACTGGCAGCGACCATCAAGGCGGACCGCGCCGACATGGCGCCGCTGATCAAGGAGCTGGGCATCAAGCTGCAATAAGTCGGTATCGAGAATGCGTTCTTTTCAATTGACCGACGGTCGGTCGATAACTAGAATGGCTTTTTCGCCACCGGTTCCGCTTTCATGCCCATGTCGCCCTCGCGCCGCCGCGCCCTTGCCATTGCCGTCAACCTGGGCAGCTTCATCACCATCCTGGACATCAGCATCGTCAACGTGGCGTTGCCCACCATGCAGGCCGCGCTGCAGATCGACATGGCGGGCCTGCAGTGGGTGGTGGACGCCTACGCGTTGTTCCTGTCCGCCTTGATGTTGTCGGCAGGCCCCCTGGGCGACCGCTATGGCCGCAAGCGTTCCTGGCTGGCCGGCGTGCTGTTGTTCACGGCCGGCTCCGCAATCTGCGGATGGGCGGGCAGCCTGCCCGTGCTGCTGATCGGGCGCGCCGTGCAAGGCGTGGCGGGCGCCTTGCTGATTCCCGGCGCGCTGTCGTTGCTGACACAGGCCTTTCCGGACCCGAAAGCGCGCGCACAGGCGATCGGCGTGTGGGCATCGTGCAATGCGATCTCGCTAATCGTGGGGCCGATGTTGGGCGGCCTGCTGGTGGCGCATTTCAGCTGGCAGAGCATCTTCCTGATCAACCTGCCGGTGGGTGCGTTGGCCATCGCCCTGGGTGCATGGGGCATCCAGGAAAGCGCGGACCCCGAACACGCCGCCTTCGACCCTGCGGGCCAGGCACTTAGCGTGGTCTGGCTGGGCGCGCTGACCTACGGCCTGATCGCGGCGGGCGAACACGGCTGGAATGCCACGGACGCCGTGGCCTCATTGTGCGTGGCGGCGGCGGGGCTGGCGGCCTTCCTGGTGGTCGAACACCGCGCGGCGCGGCCCTTGCTGCCGCTGCGCCTGTTCCGCGATGCCGGCTTCGCGACAACCAACTTCGCCTCGTTTGTGCTGGGCTTTTCGGGCTATAGCAGTTTGTTTTTCTTTTCGCTGTATCTGCAGCATGTGCAAGGCTTGTCGCCGCTGGACACCGGGTGGCGGCTGGCGCCGCAGTTCATCGCGACCGGGCTGGTATCGACGGTGTTCGGCCGCCTGAACCTGCGCTTCGGCCTGCCCCGGCTGATGATCGCCGGCTACGGCCTGATTGGCGCCGCCATGCTGGGCATGATGCAATTCGACGCGCATACGCCCTGGCTCGCGACCGGATCGCTGATGGTGATGCTGGGCCTGGGCATGGGGCTGGCCGTGCCGTCGACCAGCATGGCCGTCATGGCGACGGTGCCGCGCGCGCGTTCGGGCATGGCGTCCGCCACCATGAACGCGCTGCGCCAGACCGGCATGACGATAGGCATCGCGTTGCTGGGCGCATTAATGAGCGGTCGCGCAATCGACGCGTTCACCCGCACGTTGGCAGGCATGGGCGTGGCCGATGCGCCGGGCGTGGCGCGCGCCGCCGTCACGCGCCATGTCATGCCTGCCCAACCGTCAGGCATCGTCGCCGGATTCGCCGACGCGCTGGCCAGCGGTTTCCACACCGCGATGCTGATCGCGGGCGCCGCATCCGTATTGACGGCGGTGTTGCTGTGGGCCGTCGCGCGCGGCGCCAAGCCCGCGCTGCACACCGTTTGAACGCCTGATTCCGGCGCCCAGAATTCCACCTCCCGGAATCAAACGGCGGTGATTTTAAGCATCCGTAACAAAGCTGCCGGCCGCGCGGCGCTTGGGTAAGATCCTCATCCAATAACAGGTTAACAACCACGAGGAGAAGACCATGCAATCGCGTAAGACGTTATTCCGGCTGGCCCCGCTGGCGCTCGCCGCCCATCTGCTGATGGCCGGCCCCGCGGCGGCCCAAAGCGCGCCCGGCACGCAAGGCCCGTTGCCGCCCGCGCCCAACGCCGCGCTGTCCGAACAGATCGACCAGCGCGCGAAAGCGATCGAAGACAAGCTCATCGCCTGGCGTCGCGACATCCACCAGCATCCCGAACTGGGCAACCAGGAAACGCGTACCGCCAAGCTCGTGGCGGATCATCTGCGCGCGCTGGGCATGGACGTGAAGACCGGCGTGGCAGGCACGGGCGTCGTCGCCGTGCTCAAGGGAGGCAAACCCGGGCCGGTCGTGGCGCTGCGCGCCGACATGGATGCCCTGCCCGTCAAGGAGCAAGTGGACGTGCCCTTCGCGTCGAAAGCCAAGGGCACTTATCTGGGCAAAGACGTGGACGTGATGCACGCCTGCGGCCACGACACCCACACCGCCATTTTGATGGCTACCGCCGAAGTCCTGGCCGGCATGAAAGACCAGTTGCCCGGCAGTGTGAAGTTCATTTTCCAGCCCGCCGAGGAAAGCCCGGCAGACTTCGAACCGGACGGCAAGAAGATCTGGGGCGCCAAGATGATGGTGCAGGAAGGCGTGCTGGAAAATCCCAAGGTGGACGCCATCTTCGGCTTGCACGTGTCCAGCGCGTATCCGGCCGGCTGGCTGTCGTGGCGCAGCGGCCCGGCCATGGCTGCCGCCGACCAGTTCTGGATCGACGTCACCGGCAAGCAGACGCACGGCGCGCGCCCCTGGTCGGGCATCGACCCCATCGTCGTCAGTTCCCAGATCATCCTGGGCTTGCAGACCATTCCCAGCCGCCAGATCAACAGCATGCTGGAGCCTGCCGTCATCACCGTGGGCGCCATCCACGGCGGCAACCGCATGAACATCGTGCCGGACAACGTCGCCATGACGGGCACCATCCGCACCTATGACGAAGGCATGAAGAAGGACATCCATCAACGCATCACCCGCACCGCCGAGATGATCGCGCAAAGCGCCGGCGCGAAGGCCGACGTGCGCGTGGTCGAACTCTACAACGCCACCGTCAACAACCCGGCGCTGACCGAGCAGATGGGTTCCACCTTGCGCCGCGTGGCGGGCGAAGGCAACTATGGCCTGCAACCGAAATCCACGGCGTCGGAAGACTTTTCGTTTTATCAGGAAAAGGTGCCGGGCATGTTCTTCTATCTGGGCGTGACGCCCAAGGGTACCGACGTGGAAAAGGCCGCCCCCAATCACTCGCCGCGCTTCTACGTGGATGAATCAGGCCTGATCAACGGCGTGCGCGCCTTGTCGAATCTGACCATCGACTACATGGCCCGCGCGCAGAAAGGCAGCTAAGCGGCACGGCAGGCGGGCGTGAAGCCCGCCCGCAGGGCCGCCATGTGCTTCAGCGGTCCGCCTGCGCGGTGGCGTCAAACCCCGGGTGATACGCAACCCGGCCTTGCGCCGGGCGCGTGAATGCCTGCGCCATGAAGTACTCCGGCGGCACGCCGGGATACGTCAATGCGGGCGTCGGCTCAAATCCGAAACGCCGGTAATACGCCGGGTCGCCCAACACCACGCAGCCCGCCGCGCCCATTGCCTTCAGGCGGTCCAGGCCGGCCCGGATCAACGCCCCGCCGATGCCGCGGCCCTGCCAGTCAGGCAACACTGCGACCGGTCCCAACCCGTACCAATCCGGCGATCCGTCGCTGATCCGGACGGGAGAAAACGCAATGTGCCCCACGGCCTGTGCATTGGCCCGCGCCACCAGCGACAGCGTCAACGCGCCTGCCTCGCGCAGCGCGTGGGTGATGTAGCCTTCGGTCTGCTGGCTATGAAGATGGTCTTTGAACGCAGCTTGCGTCAACGTGAAAATGGCGTCGTGGTCTTCCGGCATTTCCGGCAGGATCTGCATGCCTGGGCTCCCATCGAATCGAGCTGAAAGTGTAGCCGCCCTTGACGGCCATTGCGCATTGACGACCGTCGGCACGGTGGCTACAGTGACCGGCAGCCCTGCGCCTTCCTCGGCGCTTTTTTCCGCCCTTCAGGACTCTTATGAACAGCTACCGCGTCGGCATCGCCGGCTTCGGCGCCATCGGCCAAGCCGTGGCGCAATCCCTGGACGCCGGCGTGCCCGGCCTGACCTTGGCCGCCGTCGCCGTGCGCGACCCCAAGGCCCCGCCCGCCTTCGCATGGACCCACGCGGCCCCGGTCTTCACCACCCTTGACGCCTTGCACGAGCATTGCGACGTGGTCGTGGAATGCGCGCCCGCCGCCGTGTTCCGCGACATCGCCGAACCCGTGCTGCGCAAGGGCAAGAAGATGGTGGTGCTGAGCTCCGGCGCCCTGCTGCGCCACGACGACCTGATCGAACTGGCGCGCCAGCATCATGGCCAGATCATCGTGCCGTCGGGCGCTATCCTGGGGCTGGACGCCATCACGGCGGCCGCCGAAGGCGTCATCCATTCCGTCACGATGATCACCCGCAAACCCGTGCGCGGCCTGCTGGGCGCGCCTTACCTGACCGACAACAACATCGACATCACCGACATCACCGAACCGCGCCTGATCTTCCGCGGTTCGCCACGCGAGGCCGCAGTGGGCTTTCCGGCCAACCTGAACGTGGCCGTCAGCGTGTCGCTGGCGGGCATCGGGCCCGACCGCACCACGCTGGAGATCTGGGCCGACCCGTCGCTGGAACGCAATATCCACCGCGTGGAAGTCGTCTCGGATTCGGCGTCGTTCTCGATGGAAATCCAGAACATTCCCTCGGCGAACCCCAAGACAGGCCGCATCACGGCACAAAGCGTGGTCGCCGCGCTGCGCAAGCTGACCAGCCCGCTGCGCATGGGCACCTGAACGGCGCGCAGCCCCACCTTTGCCGACCGGCCCGGCGGGTCAAGCGGGTCGGTCCATCAGGCTGCGGCGCGCAAGGCCGCGCTGTCGGCCGGCGGCGCCATGGGTTCCACCGCCCAACCGCCCTCGCCGTCCAGCGCCAGCCGATGCGTGTGGAACGGGTCCAGCGTGCTGCGATGGCCCACGCTGACCAGCATGCAGTCGGGCAGCGCACGGCGCAACAGGCTGTACAGCATGTGCTCCAGCCCTTCGTCGGTTGCCGAAGTGGCTTCGTCCAGGAACACGATGGCCGGCCGATTGAACAGTACCCGGGCAAACGCCACGCGCTGCTGTTCACCCAGGGACAGGATGCGGGACCAGTCCGCGACCTCGTCCAGGCGACCGGCCAAATGCCCCAGATTGACGTGCCGCAATGCGTCGGCCAGGCGCGCGTCATCCTGCGGCTGCGCCTGCCCCGGGTAGGCCACGGCGCCCCGCAAATCGCCCAGCGGCAGATAGGGCCGCTGCGACAGGAACAACGCCGATGCGCCTTCGGGCCGCCGCACCCGGCCTTGCGCATAAGGCCACAACCCGGCCAACGCCCGCAACAAGGTCGTCTTGCCGCTGCCCGACGGCCCCTTGATCAACAAGGTCTGCCCCGGGCGCAACCGCAGATGCAATTGGCGCAGCAACATGCTGCCGTCAGGGCGCGTCACCGTGACCCCATCGATGTCCAAGCCATCCCGCCACGGCTCGGTTTGCACCGCCGGCAACCCGCGCGCCGCTTCGTTCGCATCCAGGAATCCATTCAGGCGGTCCAGCGTGGCGCGGTATTGCGCAAAGGTGTCGTAGGACGTCCGGAAGAACGACAGCGCATCCTGTACCTGGCCAAACGCCTGCGAGGTCTGCATCACATCACCCAGCTTGATCGCGCCGCTAAAGAAACGTGGCGCCTGCAGAATGAAGGGGAAGACCACCGCAACCTGGCTGACCGACAAATTGAAGCCGTCGAACTTCAGGCCCCGGTAGACCCGTGCCCAGAGGTTCGCGATGTAGGCCGCAAACCGTGTCCACAACGTCGCGCGCTCTGCCGCTTCGCCTTGGTAGAACGCGACGTTTTCGGCGTTTTCACGCAAACGGACCAGCGCGTAGCGGAAGTTGGCGGTCAGCCGTTCCGACAGGAAATTCAGCTGGATCAACGGACGGCCGATCTTGAAGGCGAACCACGTCGCGACGATCACATACAGAAAGACCACGAACACCATGGCGCGCGGGATGTCGATGCCCCCGACCGACAACGGGCCGGACAGCCCCCACAGGATGCCGGTGAACGCCACCAGCGACACCACCGCGCTGAGCGCGCCGATGGCCAGCGTGCGCGAGCCGGTGACGAACATCGCGATGTCCTGCTCGATGCGTTGGTCAGGGTTATCGACGGGCGCATCCACGAAGTGCCCGCGGTAGTACGCGCTGGCGCCAAGCCAGTCGCGCGTGAGGCGGTCGTTCAACCACACGCGCCAATGGATATCGAATGACTGGCCGACATAACTGTCGGCAAGCGCACGCACGACGTGCACGGAGGCCAGTATCGAGAAGATGCCCAGGAAGCGCCAGAAGGCGGTGGGATCCAGCGCTTGCAGCGCGCTATAGAAGCCGTTGTACCAAAATGAGAACAGCACGGTCATGCGCACCGCGGCCATCGCCAGGAACAGCAATAGCGCCAGCGTCAACAAGGGCCGCCAACTGCGCCGTGGCGTGAGGTAAGGCCATGCCAGGCGCCAGAACTTGCGGCCCCAGTCGGTCGTGCGCGCCAGCACCACCGCCATCAACGCGGTCGCGACGGCCGTGATGCCAAACGCGCGCGCAAGCCACAGCGCGCTTTCCGCCAATTGCTGTTGCCAGTTCAGATCCATGGGCAAGCCCCCGAAAAGCCATTCCTGGTTAGACGGGACGGCGGGGCCGGGTTCCGAAGAAAATGCCGTTTTAAGCCTGGCTTAAGCGTTCTGAAAGCGCCGCTGAATGCGCAGTGAAAGGCTGGCGAGGATTGCGTGCAGGATCAGCGTGGACCAAGGTCAAGATTGGCGAACAGGTCGGCCAGCGTGGGCACCGACCGCGCGGGCCAGATCGCGCTGAGGTCGAAGCTGGGCAGGCGCTGGCCGTCGCGCACTTCGCAGAAACGCACGCCGCCAAAATTCATCGTCCGGATCCAGCTGGGCAAGAGCGCCACCCCGCATCCGCCCGCCACGCAAGACAGGACAGTCAGCGTCCGGTTGGCTTCCTGCGCCACCTGGGCATCGTGCCCGCCCTTGCGCATTGCGTCCAGGATGCCCGCGTAGAACGCCGGCAATTGCGCCTGCGGATACATCACCAGGCCCGCTTGCGCGATTTGCGCCATCGACACCTGCCCGTCTTCAGCCACGACGAACTCGTCCGGAACCGCGGCCACCAGACGGTCGCGCAGCAACTGCCTTTCACGCATGCGCCCACCCACGGCGACGGGCGTGTGCATCAGCCCGATATCGATCTCCCCGGTTTGCAGCGCCTCGGCCTGTTCGGCGTTGCTCATCTCTCGCAAGATCACGCGCACGCCCGGCGCCTGCCGCCGCATTTCGCGCAGCGCGCGCGGCAAGGTGTCGAACAAGGCCGATGACACCAGGCCCACCGTCAACTGCCCGGCACTGCCCCGCCCGATCTCGCGCGCCCGCTGCGCCGCCGCGTCGATACGCGCCACGCTGGTCCGCACGTCTTCCAGGATGGCCAGGGCAGCGGGCGTGGGCGCGGCGCCTTGGCGCGAGCGCTCGAAGAGACGCACGCCCAGATCCTTTTCCATGCGGCCCAGCGCCTGGCTCAACGCGGGCTGCGCGATTCCCAGCCATTCCGACGCCCGGCTGACGCTGCCATGGTCCACGACCGCCAGGAAGTAACGCAAGTGTCGCGTTTCCATATCGTTCCAATATATAAAAAGCGCTTTTCTACAATAGAAAACTATACCCCGACTTCTTAGAATCCCGGCTTATAGAACAGCGCGGGCCACGCCCGTGCACAAAACAGGAGACCGCATTGCCCCCCCTCGCGACCGGCGCCGCCGTCGACACCCACGCGCACGTATTGCAGCAAGGGCTGGCGCTGGCCGACACGCGCCGCCACACCCCTGACTACGACGCCACGCTGGCGGATTACCTGGCGTTGCTGGACACGCACGGGCTTCGTCACGGCGTGCTGGTGCAACCCAGCTTCCTGGGCACCGACAACCGCTACCTGCTTGAGGCCCTGCGCGCCGCGCCTGACCGCCTGCGCGGCGTGGTGGTGGTGGCGCCCGGCATCGCCGACGCCGAATTGCAGGCCCTGGCCGATGCCGGCGTCGTGGGCATGCGGCTGAACCTGATCGGGCTGCCCGTGCCCGACCTTGCCGCCCCCGGCTGGCAGACACTGCTTGCGCGCGTGAACGCGCTGGGCTGGCATGTGGAAGTCCATCTGCAGGCGGCTCGGCTGCCCGATGTGCTGCCCACGCTGCTGGCCGCCGGCTGCCGCGTGGTCGTGGACCATTTCGGCCGCCCGGACCCGGCGCTGGGTGTGGCCGACCCCGGTTTCCAATACCTGCTGCAACAGGCCGACAGCGGCCGCGTGTGGGTCAAGCTGTCCGCCCCCTACCGCAACTGGCCGGCGGCGGACTGCGCCGCGTCCGGCCGGCAGGCCGCGGGCCAGCTGCTAACCGCCTATTCCGCTGATCGCCTGATGTGGGGCAGCGACTGGCCCCACACCGAACATCGGCACCTGGCGTCCTATCCTGCGGCGACGCAATGGCTGGACGCCTGGATCGACGATCCAACGCAACGGCGCGCCGTCCTTTCCGGCACGCCGTTGCAGCTATTCCAATTCCAAGGAGACAACCCATGACCCCTCTGATCAAACGCGTGGCGCGCCGCGGCGCCCTGCTGATGGCCTCCGCCCTGTTGGGCAGCGCCGCGGGCGCAGCGTCCGCCGCGTACCCCGAACGCGCCGTCACACTCGTCGTGACCTATCCGCCAGGCGGCACCGTTGACGTGGTGGCTCGCTTGATCGGGCCCAAGCTGGCCGCCGAACTCGGTCAACCCGTGGTGATTGAAAACCGGGGTGGCGCCGGCGGCATGATTGGCGGCGCGGTCGTGGCCAAGGCGCAGCCTGACGGCTACACCTTGATGCTGGATGCCTCCAACCACGCGCAGAACCCCGCCCTGCATTCCAAAATGCAGTTCGACACGCTGACCGCGTTTGCGCCCGTCTCCCTGCTGCTGCGCGTGCCGAACGTGCTGGTCGTGACGCCGTCGTATGAAGTCAAGACGGTGGCCGACCTGATCAAGCTGGGTCAGCCCGGCGCCAAGGACGCCGTGTATTTCGCGTCGGCCGGCCCCGGTTCGGCGCAGCATCTGGCTGGCGAACTGTTCAACCTGCTGGCCAAGACCCAGTTGCAGCATGTGGCCTACAAGGGCGGTGGCCCTGCCATGATCGACGTTATGTCCGGCCAGGTGCCGGTCATGTTCGCCAGCATGGGTTCGGCCTGGCAGCACGTAAAGAACGGCAAGCTGCGCGCCGTGGCCGTCGGCGGCCTGGAACGCTCCAAGACCGCCCCCGACCTGCCGACCATCGCCGAATCGGGCGTACCGGGCTACGAGACGTATGAATGGAACGCGGTGTTCGCGCCCGCCGGCACGCCGCCCGCCATCGTGGACCAGGTATCGCAAGCACTGGCCAAGGTGCTGAAGGACCCCGCCATTGCCGAGCAGCTGGCCGGCATTGGTGCGGAACCCATTGGCTCGACGCCTGCCGAACTGGACACATTCCGCCGCGCCGAAATCGCCAAATGGCAACGGGTGGTGAAGGAAGCCGGCCTGAAGCTGGATTGAGTATGAGTACTGCCGGGCCGCCAGCCCGGTTGCCGGATAGCCGGACTTGCGGCGCTCGAAAGGGCGCCGCTTTTTTTTGCCGGGCGCGGCCGCGGCGGCGCGGCTATCATCATGGCTTGAAGCAGATTTACGCAGGGACAGGCAAGATGGACAAGATTCGACTCGACAAGTGGCTTTGGGCCGCCCGCTTCTACAAGACGCGCAGCCTGGCGGTGCAAGAGATCGGCCGAGGCCGCGTATCCGTGAACGACCAGCCCGCCAAACCGTCGCGCGAAGTCGCCCCCGGCGACCTGATCACCATCCGCAAAGAGGACCCGGCGCTGCATGTGCGCGTTGTCGCGGTGAGCGGCGTGCGTGGCCCGGCGCCGACGGCCCGCCTGTTGTACGACGAGACCCCCGAAAGTATCGCGGCCCGCACGCGCGCGGCCGAAATGCGGCGCCTGGCGCCCGAACCCGCGTTGGGCATCGAGACCGGGCGCCCGACCAAGCGCGACCGCCGGCTGATCGACCAGATCCGAGGCAAATCATGAAGCGCAGCGCAACGGGCGGCCTTGTCTATTCCACCGAAAGCGGCCGCATGTGCCCCGTTTGCCGGCAAGCGCTTGTCCAATGCCAATGCAAGACCGTCTCCGTGCCGGCAGGCGACGGGGTGGCACGCGTATCGCGCGAAACCAAGGGTCGCGGCGGCAAGAGCGTGACCGTGGTGCGAGGGCTGGCACTGGATCCGGAGGCGTTGGGCGTGCTGGGCAAACAGTTGCGCACCGCGTGCGGA
This sequence comes from Achromobacter maghribensis, assembly GCF_057334215.1. Lineage (NCBI taxonomy): Bacteria > Pseudomonadati > Pseudomonadota > Betaproteobacteria > Burkholderiales > Alcaligenaceae > Achromobacter > Achromobacter maghribensis. The sequence continues at coordinate 136,892 of NZ_JBHFII010000001.1, forward strand.
TCGGGCGGCACGGTGAAGGACGGGGTGATCGAAGTACAGGGAGACCACTGCGACCGGATCATCGAGACGTTGACGAAAAACGGCCATCGCGCCAAGCGCGCGGGCGGCTGAACCTGAAGAGAAGAACATGAACAATGTCGCCATGGATCGCGTTGCCAGCTGGCACGCCCACGTGTATTTCGACGCCGCCGGCCGTGACGCCGCGCAAGCCCTGCGCGAACGTGTGATCGCACAGTTCGAGGGCAAGATGGAGATGGGGCGCTTCCATGAGCGCCCCGTGGGTCCGCATCCGCAATGGAGCTACCAGATCGCGTTCGCCCCGGCGCATTTCGCCGAGATCACGACCTGGCTTACCCTGAACCACGGCGTGCTGGATGTCTTCATGCATCCGAACACCGGCGATTCGCTGCGGGACCATCGCGACTGCGCCGTGTGGATCGGACGCAGCTACACCCTGGACCTGAAGGCGCTGGGCGCCTGAACGCTTACAGTGCCCGGCCGACGATCAGCGAATCCAGCGCCATGCCGGCGTCGCCGCTCTTGCCTTCGTACGGCAGGCGGCTCAGCACATAGCGCATCGCATTGAGCCGCGCTCGCTTCTTGCAGTCGGATTTCACCACGATCCACGGCGCATCCGCCGTGTCGGTGTGCGCGAACATTGCTTCCTTGGCACGCGTGTAATCGTCCCACTTGTCCAGCGAAGCCAGGTCCACGGGGCTCAGCTTCCATTGCTTGAGCGGATGCACCTTGCGCTGGAGGAAGCGGCGGCGCTGTTCTTCCTGGCTGACCGAAAACCAGAACTTGACCAGATGGATGCCGCTGCTGACCAGATGGCGTTCAAAATCAGGCACCTGGCGCAGGAAATCCAGGTATTCCTGCTGCGAACAAAAGCCCATCACGCGTTCCACGCCGGCGCGGTTATACCAGGACCGATCGAACATCACGATCTCGCCAGCCGTGGGCAGGTGCTGCACATAACGCTGGAAGTACCACTGGCCTTTTTCGGTGTCCGACGGCTTTTCCAGTGCGACCACGCGTGCGCCGCGCGGATTCAGGTGTTCCATCATGCGTTTGATGGTGCCGCCCTTGCCCGCCGCGTCACGTCCTTCAAACAGGATCACGACGCGCTGGCCGGTCGCCTTGACCCAGGCCTGCAGCTTCAGCAGTTCGACCTGCAACTGGTATTTCTGCTTTTCGTAATTGCGGCGCAGCATGCGGTGGCGGTACGGATAGATGCCTTCGCGCCAATCAATCGCGAGTTCTTCGTCGGGGTTGCGGCGGCCGGCCGGTCCCTGCGTCGTGGCGTCCAGCAGCGCGCGATGCACGGCGCGGGCGTCGTCCGGCGACAGTTCTTCGATCACCGAACGCAGGGCTTCGTGCGCCTGCGCGTCAGGGCCCACCGTGTAGCGACGCGCGATATCGGACAGCACCGAGACGGTTTCCTGGCGGGCGGCGTCTTCACGGGCGGCCACGCGCTTGCGGGCCTGCACCACCGGTTCGATGGGCGGAACGGCCGCCGCCGGCCGCGTCTTCGTGCCCGTACTCGTGCCCGTACTCGTGCCCGCGCGAGTGCTGGCGGTGCGTTTGGCGGCAGTCCCCGCGCGCTTGGCTGGCGCGGCGGGAACGGCTGGTTCGGCTTGCGGTGTCTTGTCTGTCATGAATCCTGTCCTTGCTGCGCTTATCGCCTGGCCCACGCCCGCCGGTCACACACCGCGGCCCATCAGGCAAAGGCGAAACCCTAACTCGCGCGGCGTGGCGTGGATTTGACGAGAATCAAACGTTGTAACATCTTTTACAGAACCTGCCGCCTATACCCGGTCCAGCCCCTGCTTGAGATCGGCCAGGATGTCGTCCGGCGTCTCCAACCCTACGGACAGGCGCAAGAGCCCTTCGGACAGGCCGTACTTCTCGCGGTCCTCGGCGGAGTAACTGGCGTGCGTCATGGATGCGGGATGCTGAATCAGCGTTTCCGGGTCGCCCAGGCTGACCGCGATGCGCGCCAGCTTCAAGCCGTTCAACAACTGCCGACCCGCGGCCAATCCGCCCTTCAACTCAAACGCCACCAATCCCCCACCCAGCGCTTGCTGGCGCCGCGCGATGTCCTCGCCAGGGGTGCCTTCCAGGCCCGGATAGAACACGTCCGCCACGGCCCGATGTTCGCGCAACAGCTTGGCCACCTTCAAGGCGGATTCACTGTGACGCTGCACCCGCAACTCCAGCGTCTTCAGGCCGCGCAGCACCAGGAAGGCGGTGAACGGCGACAACGTCGCCCCCGTGAAGTAGCGCAAGCCCTGCAACCGGATGGCGTCGATATGCGCCTTGCTGCCCACCACCGCCCCGGCCAGCAGGTCACCGTGGCCGCCCAGGTACTTGGTGGCGGAATGCAGCACGATGTCGGCGCCATGCGCCAAGGGGCGTTGCAGTACGGGGGTGGCGAAAGTGTTGTCCACGATGGTCAACACGCCCTTGCCGCGCGCGATGGCGGACACGGCGGCGATGTCGACCAGCCGCAGGTTCGGGTTGGCTGGCGTTTCGAAATACACGGCGCGCGTATTGGGGCCGATCGCGGCGGCGACGCTTTCGGGCCGCGTGAAGTCGGCGAAGACGGCGTGGATGCCAAAGCGGCTCAGCCCTTGCGAAAACAAGGTGAACGCGGTGCCGTAGACGATCTGGTCCACGACGATCTCGTCGCCGCTTTGCAGCAGCGAAAACAAGGTAGCGGAAATGGCGGCCATGCCGGAGGCCGTCACAACGGCAGCCTCGGCCCCCTCCAACGACGCCAACCGCTCTTCCAGCAGCGCTTGCGTGGGATTGCGCGTGCGGCCATAGACATAGCCCTGCTTTTCGCCCAGGCGGATCTGATCGAAGGCTTCGATGCTGTCCTGGGTATACGTGGACGTCAGGTACAACGGTGGCGACAGCGCGCCCTGCTCCTCCAGCGGGTCATAACCCAGGTGGATGGCGCGGGTGGCGAAACCTTGCTGAGTGGTGTCGGACATTACTGAACTCCTGTCATCGAATATTGCAAAGGCCTTGCGCCCTTGCCAGAAAACTGCGCTACATTCAAAACCATGTCCCCAATTTCTGGTGCGCCATGACTCCCCAGGAAACGCCTCTGCACACCCCGCGCGCACGGCCTGCATGGCTGCGTATTGCGTTGATCGCCGGCGCGGCGGTGCTTGCGTCGGCCGTGGTGATCGGCCTGCGCAACGCCGGCGAACACGAGCAGGAACAGGTGGCCGCCGCCGAAATCCGCAAAGTCGCGGACACGTTGAGCCTGATGGTCGGCAACCCGGAAGGCGGCCCCGAGGCCGTGCCCGCCATCGACCCGACGCCCAAGGCCACCGGTTTCTACGGTGAACTGGAACGCGTCATCAAGACCGTGGCCGGCGAACGGGTGGCGCAGCACAAGGCCTATCTTCAGGATCTGCACGACATCGGCATGCCCCGGCTGCTGGACGCGCACCGGCTGGCGCGCGACACCGGCCTGGTGGAAAGCCGGATGATTCTTGAGCAGGCCGAGCATCTGGTGCCGAAGTACCAGCAGCAAAGCATGCAGGTGCTGAAGAACATGCCCGCCCTGATCCGCTCGCTGGCGATCCGCGAGCCGGAAAAACAGAAGATGCTGACGCGCCTGAACGCGACGCTGGCCCAGCGCAGCGCCAACCTGGAGCAGGTCTGGTCGCTGGAAGCCCGCATCCTGCGGGAGTTCGGTCAGATGATCACGTTGCTGGACGACAACCGCCAGCACTGGTACGCGGACCATGATGAACTGCTGTTCGACCGCAACGACGACCTGAACCGCTTTCACGAGCACATGGCGGCGATCGGCAAGCTGTCCGCCGAGCAGGAAAAATTGGGCAGGCAGCAATTGGCAAGCCTTCTCTCGGCGCTGCCCTGACCCGGTTTGTCCGCTTGTCCGCATCGCCGCCCCAACCCTACCGCTTGTGGTCGGCGCGGCGCGAGAGCCATTCGCCGGTGAACTGCACGATCGACACCAGCGCGATCAAGATCACGATCACCTCGAACATCACGCGGGTTTCATAGCGTTCGTAGCCGTAGCGGATCGCCAGGTCGCCCAGCCCCCCTGCGCCGACCGCGCCCGCCATGGCCGACGCGTTGATCATGGCGATGACGCTGACCGTCATGCCGCCGATGATGCCGGGCAAGGCTTCGGGCAGCAGCACGTGCCGCACAATATGCCAGCGCCGGCAGCCCATGGCGCGCGCCGCCTCCACCAGCCCGTGGTCCACGTCATTCAGGCTGACCTGAGCGATGCGGGCAAAGAACGGCACCAGGTTGGCCGACAGCGGCACGATAGCCGCCCAGGTGCCCAACGTGGTGCCGACCAGGAAACGCGTGAACGGCAGCATGGCCACCAGCAGGATGATGAAGGGGATGGCGCGGAACGTGTTCACCGTGATCGACAGCGCTTTGTTCAAGCGCGGCTTGGGATACAGGTTGCCGGGCGCGGTCACCGTCAGCACGACCGCCAGCGCAAGTCCCGACACGATCGCGATCACGGCCGACACGCTGACCATCGCAAGGGTCTGCAGGAACGCCTGCAGGTATTTATCAAGCATCGGCAGCGACATAACCCAGCACCTTGATTTGATCGGCCACCAGCGCGGCGCGCGCGGCCTCTTCCTGTAATGCGCCGGCGGGCACCGACACCAGCAGACTGCCCTGCGCATGGCCGCGCAGCCGGTCCAGCCCGCCATGCAGCAGCGTCGCGCCGGGCCCCATCGCCGCCAGGGCCTGCAGCGACACGCCATCGGGCCGCCCCTGCCCGGTGAAACGCAGCCGCAGCACGGCAACGCCGTCGCGGCCATGCAGGTCGGGCACCAGCCTGGCGGCCAGGTCGGCAGGCAGCTCATGCTGCAACGGACGCAGCAAAGCGCGCGTCGCATCCGCCTGCGGATTGCCGAACACGCGCCAGACCTCGCCCAGTTCGACCTTGCGGCCGCCGTCCAGCACCAGCACCTGATGGCAGACTTCGCGGATCACCGCCATGTCGTGCGTGATCAGCACGACCGTCAGCCCCAACTTGCGGTTGATGTCCTGCAGCAGCGACAAGATCGATTGCGTGGTCTCCGGGTCCAGCGCAGACGTGGCTTCGTCACACAGCAGGATTTCCGGTTGATGCACCAGTGCGCGCGCGATACCCACGCGCTGCTTCTGGCCGCCCGACAGTTTGGACGGATAGACGTCCGCCTTGTCGCGCAATCCCACCATGTCCAGCAGCGCCTCGACCCGCCCACGCGCGACGGCGGGCGCAACGCCTGCCACACGCAGCGGCAGCGCGACGTTCTCGGCCACGGTCTTGGCGGAAAGCAGATTGAAGTGCTGGAAGATCATGCCAATGCGGCGGCGCAGGCCCACCAGCGCATCCTCGTCCAGCTGGCCCACATCCACGCCGTCCACCAGCACGCGGCCGGCGGAGGGCCGTTCCAGCATGTTGATGGAACGCAGCAACGTGGATTTGCCCGCCCCGCTGCGCCCGATGATGCCGAAGACCTCGCCGCGCGCCACCTGGAACGACACGTCGGACAGCGCCGCCACCGTGCCCTGCGCGCTTTGATACCGCTTTTGCAGCCCCTCGAAGACGATATGGGCGTCAGGCCCTGGCCCCTGGCCGGCAGCCGCCGCGGCAGAACCCGGCTTGGAAAATTCGTGCTGCATCTTAGAAAACCGGGATCACGGAGCCTTCGTACTTGCTCAGGATGAACTGGCGAACTTCTTCCGAGTGGTAGGCCTTGATCAATTCGGGCACCCATGGCGCGTTCTTGTCTTTTTCGCGCACGGCAATGATGTTCACGTAGGGATTGTTTTCCTTCTTCTCCACCGCGATGCCATCACGCGTGGCGATCAAACCGGCCTGGTAGGCGAAGCTGTTGACGATGGCGGCGGTGTCCACGTCCGGCAACGAACGCGCCAGCACCACGGACGCGCTCTCGACGAAATTCAGCTTCTTCGGATTGGCGGTCACGTCGGCCAGCGTCGCGGTGCCCGTCGCCGGGTCGAAGCCGTCTTTCAGCGTGATCAAGCCATGGTCGCGCAGTATCACCAGCGCGCGGGTCTGGTTGCTGGGGTCGTTCGGAATGCCGACGCGCGCGCCGTCCGGCAGATCCTTCAACGACTTGTATTGCTTGGAATAGAACGCGATGGGCGAGATCAGCGTGTTCGCCACCGGCACCAGCTTGTAGCCGCGCTGCTTGATCTGGTCGTTCAGAAAAGGGATGTGCTGGAAGGCATTCGCTTCCAGGTCGCCGTTGTTCAACGCTTCGTTGGGGCTGGCGGTGCCCGTGATGACCACGGGTTCGACGGCCAGACCGTTCTTCTTGGCCACCTGCGTAACCACTTCCCAGATCTGCTCGTCGACACCGCCACGCACGCCCACTTTCAGGGGCTTGAGATCAGCGGAAAACGCCGGGCCATGGAACATCGCGGCAGAGGCCAGCACGGCGCCCAGCAGCGCCTTGAGGACGAGGCGCGTCCGCCTGACGGGCGCTGTCCGGCCCTGCGCGGCGCGCGCACCTTGAAAACGGGTAGTCATGATGGAATCGCCTCTAAGTCAATGCAGTTATGAGAGAGACGATTCTAGGGACGGCCCCGGCGGCCACGAACGAATACTTCGTTGAGTCCTTATTACGGGGATCTTTGGATATGGCCGGTCGGCATAAGCCGGCCGCGCCGGATCAGAACGGTTTGACGACGACCAGCGTCACGATGACCGCGCACGCGATGACGGTGAACGGGGCATAGAGATCCACTGCGGGGGGCCGCTTCGGGCTGCCATTGGCCATACGGCGCAACGCGGCGCTTTGAATGCCCAGCAAGGCGGACAAGGCCAACGCCACGCCGACCTTGACCCAGATCCAGTGCATGGCGAACCAGCCGAAGGTCATTGCCAGATGCAGGCCGATCAACCACGAGACGACCATTGCCGGCGTGGTCACCCACAGCGTCCAGCGGCGCAGCGCGCCCAGCATCTTGCGTTCTTTCGGCGCGTCGTCGCCGTCTTGCGGCTGTGACGACAGCAGGAACAGCGAAACAAACAGCGAGCCGACGATCCAGGCGACAACGGCCGCCACGTGGGCCATTTTGAGAAGTTGGTATGTCATGGCCGGCATTATCGCCGCAAGCGAGCGACCTGAAGCGCCGCCCGTCGGCGCCGATTTGCGCCAGGGCAAATCGGCGTCGCGCGGTTCGGGCGCGGGCTAGTTGCCGGGCGCGGGCGGTGTGGCGGCAGGCGGTGTATCCGCCACGGCAGGCGTGGCGGCTGGCGTCACCGTGGCAGCGGCCGGTGACGGCGTGACCGCAGGCGTCGGCTTGGCCGCGCCGGTTTCCGTACTGCCCGGCGTCGGCGGCGATGCCGCGCGGTCCGGCTCGGCCGGCAAGGCCGGCTTGTCGCCTG
>NZ_JBHFII010000002.1:0-5375 GCF_057334215.1 Achromobacter maghribensis
GTGGCGGGCCTGATCAAGGTGCTGCTGCAGATGCGGCACAAGCGCCTGGTCAAGAGCCTGCACGCCGAGCCGTTGAACCCGCGCATCGATCTGGATGACAGTCCGTTCTACGTGGTGAACGAGGAGCAGGTTTGGGAGGCGCCCGTCGATGAGACAGGCCGGGCATTGCCGCGGCGGGCGGGGGTGAGTTCCTTTGGCTTCGGGGGGGTGAACGCCCACGTGGTGCTGGAGGAGTATGAGGAATCGGCCTCGGATGCGCCGCAGGTGCAGGCTCCAACAGTGGTGGTGCTGTCAGCGCGCACGGGCGAGCAGCTTCGGGCGCAGGCGGCGCAGTTGCGGGCGCATCTGGAACGGCGCGAGGTGGATCTGGCGTCGCTGGCTTATACGCTGCAAGTTGGGCGCGAGGCGCTGGGGATGCGTCTGGCGCTGGTGGTGAATTCGGTGGCAGAGCTTACGCGCAAATTATCGGCGTATGAGCAGGGTGAGACCAGCCTGGAGGACGTGTACCAGGGCGAGGTCAAGCGCGGGTCGGACACGTTGTCGGCCTTCGCAGCCGATGAGGACCTGCGGGAGTTGATCGCCAAGTGGCTGGCGCGCGGCAAGGTAGGGAAACTGGCCGAGTTGTGGGTGCAGGGCCTGGCGGTGGATTGGTCGGCGCTGTATGGCGCGTCGGGGCCATCGCGGCCTTCGCGGGTGAGCCTGCCGACGTATCCGTTTGCGAAGGATCGGTATTGGGTGCCCGAGAACGGGTCGGGTACGCAGGCCGCGCAGCTGGCTGGCGCGCTGTCGCCACCGGAGCGCGAAGCAGTGCTGCACCCGCTGGTGCATCGTAATACCTCTACTCTGCGTGAGCAGCGCTACAGCACGTGGCTGACGGGCGAGGAACACTTCCTGCGTGACCATGTGGTACGAGGGCAGAAGCTTGTACCGGGCGTGGCGCAGCTGGAGTGGGCGCGAGCCGCGGCGAGTCTGGCGCTGGAGGAAGATGGTGCGATCCGTATCGAGCAGGTGAGCTGGATGCGGCCCCTGGCGGTCGCCGAGCCGCTGGCCGTGCACATCGGGCTGGAGGTCGAGGAAGACGGACGAATCGGCTACGAGATCTACAGCGGCGAAGGCGAGGCGGTGCAGGTCTACAGCCAGGGCTGGGCGGTGGTCTCGGCGCCGGGCGAGGCGCCCACCGTCGACCTGGCGGCACTGCGCGCGCAGTGCGGACGAACGATCAACCGCGCGGATTGCTATGCACGATTTGCGTCGATGGGCTTGGCCTATGGACCGAGCTTCCAGGTGCTGAACGCGCTCGAAGTCGGTGATAGCGTGGCAATCGGTTCGCTGCAGGGGCATGCATCGCAGGGCAGCTACGGTTTGCCGCCGAGTCTGCTGGATGGCGCGTTGCAGTCCAGTCTAGGGCTGACGATAACGGATGACGGTTTGGCACTGCCGTTCGCGGTGCAGTCGGTGGAGCAGTGGTTGCCGGTGCCGGTGCCTGCGTATGCAGTGGTGCGGCCGGCGGCCGGAGACAGCGCGGCGGTGCGCAAGCTGCAAGTGGAGATTGTTGATCCGCAGGGCCGCGTGGCGGTCCGGCTGAGCCAGCTCAGCAGCCGGGCGTTGCCCGCTTCCTCAAGCGAGGATCGGACGGCCGAGTCCAGCGCGCCTGCGGCGATGGCGCACGTGGCGTTCAGCGCCGCTTTGCCGGATGGGTCTTCCTTGTTCTCCCCGTCGCTTGAGGGCGAATTGATGTTGGCGCCGGTATGGGAGGTGGTAAGCGAAGCCGGGCTAAATGCGTCACCTTCCATGCAGCAGCTGATACAGCTGCATGCCGGCACGCAGACGCCGTTCGCGGGGCCGCCCGCCGTGGCGTGGTCGGTGCGCGACAGCCGCGAGACCTTGGTCGAGGCGCTCAGGCGCGAAGGGCCGCTGCAACACATCGTGTGGCAGGTGCCGGCCGGTGAAGCGGGGGCAGCGGTGATGGCTCTGCGGCTGGCGCAGGCGCTGCTGGCGCTGGAGTACGGCACGCGATCGCTGGCCCTGACGATCGTGACCCGGCAGGCGGTGGGGGTGGGGCCCGACGAGGCGGCCGATCCCGATCAGGCTGGCGTGCACGGCTTGGTCGGCTCCCTGGCCAAGGAATATCCCCAGTGGCGCGTCAGTTTGCTCGATCTGCCGAAGGATGAGGACCTGCCGCTGGCGGCGCTGCTGGCCCAGCCCGCCGAGGCGCGGGGGGATGCGCGGGCGTGGCGTGCCGGGCGTTGGCATCAGCAGGGGCTGGCGCCTTGCGCGGTACCCAAGGCGGCATTGCCGCCGTATCGCGAGGGCGGCGTCTACGTGGTGCTGGGCGGGGCCGGAGGCATCGGCATGGCGTTGAGCGAGCATCTGATCCGGCGGCACCGCGCACAACTGGTGTGGCTGGGCCGGCGTGCCGAGGACGAGGCGATTGGCCAGCATCGTGCGCGGTTGGGCCGGCTAGGGCCGACGCCGCTATATCTGCAGGCCGATGCGACGGATCAGGATGCGCTGGAGCTGGCGCACGCGACGATCCGGGAGCGCTTCGGAGCCATCCACGGCGTGGTGCATGCGGCCATTGTGCTGGCCGACCGTAGCCTGGCGACGATGGACGAGGCCACGTTCCAGGCGGCGTTGACGGCGAAGGCGGCGACGGCCGAGAACCTGGACGCGGTGTTTGGAGACGAGGCGCTCGACTTCCTGGTGTTTTTCTCATCGTTGCAGAGTTTTATGAAAGCGCCGGGGCAGAGCAACTACGCAGCGGGTTGCTGCTATGCGGATGCGTTTGCCAAGCGGCTGCGGCACCGGCCTTATCCGGTGAAGCTGATGCACTGGGGCTATTGGGGCAGCGTCGGGGTGGTGGCCTCGGACGACTATCGGCAGCGGATGGCGCGGGCGGGGATCGGTTCGATCGAGCCGCCGGAGGCGATGGAAGCGCTTGATCGGTTGCTGGCGGGTCCGGTGGACCAGGTGGTGTTTGTCAAGACGACGCAGGCCTCGGTGGCCCGCAGCCTGGGCGTCAGCGAGAAGGTCACGATCACGGCGGCATCGAATGCGCCCAGGATCGTGTTGCGGGCGCCTCAAGAAACGCTCCATCCTGGGCCGCATGATTCGTCAGCCGAGAGCTTGGACCTGGTATCGGCATAACGCGATTCTTTTCACTGGTTGAAGAGCGCTTCTGCATCTATTTGGCTTAAGAGGAATACGTATATGTCGTCAGCAGTACAGGACGTGTTGAAGAGAGCAAAGGCGCAACGTAATCTTGAGCAGCACCTGGGTCGACTGTTGTACGCGCTATTAGCGCAGCAGGATTGGCTTTCGGCGGCCACGGGGTTGGTGCCGCGCTATGCGCGCTGGCACGAGGCCGGCCTGCGCATGTTGCGGGAACAGGGCGTGATCCAGGACTCGGCACCACTGGATTGGAAGACGTCATGGTCGCAGTGGCAGGCCTATCGCGAACAGGTGCGCGACGATGCCGTGGTGGCGGCGCAGTTGCGCCTGCTTGATGCCGTCCTGCCGGCACTGCCGGCGATTCTGCGGGGAGATCAGGCGGCCACCGACGTCTTGTTTCCACAGGGGCAGCTGGGCCTGGTGGAAGGCGTCTACCGCGACCACCCGGTAGCGGACTACTTCAACGGCGTGTTGGGTGAACGGCTGGACGCGTATGTCCGCGCCCGCATCATGCACGACCCGCGGGCGAAGCTGAGGATCGTGGAGATAGGGGCGGGCACCGGGGGAACCAGTGCGGGGCTGTTCGCGCAACTGGGGGCTTATGCCGAGCACATCGAGGAATACTGCTACACCGACGTATCGCCAGCGTTTCTGCTGCACGCCCGGGAGCGCTACGCCGCCCAGGCGCCGTATCTGCAGACCCGGCGCCTGGACATCGAGCACACGCCGGTGGCCCAGGGGTTCGCGTTGGGGCATTACGATGTGGCGGTGGCGGCGAATGTGCTGCACGCGACGCGGGATATCCGGCGCACATTGCGGCACGTCAAAACGCTGCTCAAAGGCAATGGCCTGCTGCTGCTCAACGAGTTGAGCGCGGCGAGCCTGTTCTTGCATCTGACGTTCGGGCTGTTGGAGGGCTGGTGGCTGGCCGAGGACGAGGCGGTGCGGATCCCCGGGACGCCGGCCTTGAGCTTGCAGGGCTGGCGCGACGTGCTGACCGCGGAGGGATTTGGCGCGATCGAAGCGCCGGCAGAGGCCGCTTACGAACTGGGGCAGCAGATCATCGTGGCCACCAGCGATGGCTTGGTGCAGGTCCAGAGCGAAACGAAGACGCCGCACGAAGCGCCCCGTGAGTGGGCGCCTACGTCCGTGGCATTGTCGCCGCGGGACGATGGGCCGGAGCAAGACCCCATTGCCGGCGATACGTTCTCTGAAGCGCTTGAGCGCGTGTTGACAGGACTGATCTCGGCGCATTTGCAGATCGCCAGGGAAGAGCTTGAGCGAGACGCGCCACTCAGTGAATTCGGTTTCGACTCGATCACGCTGACCTCGTTTGGCAATGTGTTGAACCAGCGGTATGGGCTGACGCTGAGTCCGACGGTGTTCTTCGAGGCACCGACGATCGCGGCGTTGACGGCGTATCTGGTGCGCGAGCATGGCGACGTGTTGGCGCCGGCGTTTGTCGTGGCGCCTACGCGGCAGCACGGTGCTCACCAGGACGGACAGACGGCGCGTTCGGTCGAGCCGGTCGCCTCAGTCGGCCGTCGCCGGGGCCGTCGGCCACTCCCTGTGTCGGGCATGCCGGCCGAGCCGCCCTCGGTTCGGCCGGAGCCGATTGCCGTAATCGGTATGAGCGGCTGCTTTCCAGAGGCGCCCGACATCGAGACGCTGTGGGCCAATCTACAAGCGGGACGCGACTGCATCGGGGAGCTGCCGGCTAGCCGCTGGAGCGGCCGGCCGGCGCCGGCCCTGCGTCGGGCGGGCGTGATCGAGGGGGTGGAGGAGTTTGACCCGTTGTTCTTCGGGATCTCGCCGCGCGAGGCGCAGGGGATGGACCCGCAGCAGCGGCTGCTGATGACGTATGTCTATCGGGCGTTGGAAGACGCCGGGTATTCCGTGCAGAGCCTGTCGGGCAGTTCGACGGCGTTGCTGGTGGGCACGGGAACAAGCGGCTACGGCCAGATGCTGACGCTGACGGGCGAGGAAGTGACGGGTTCCAGCGCGGCCGGAGTGGTGGGCTCGATGGGGCCGAACCGGATGAGCTACTGGTTGAACTGGCATGGTCCGAGCGAGCCGGTGGAGACGGCGTGCTCGTCGTCGCTGGTGGCGGTGCATCGGGCGATGGTGTTGTTGCGCAGCGGCCAATGCGGGCTGGCGGTGGTGGGCGGCGTGAACACGCTGCTGTCTCCCGAGGCGCACGAGAG
>NZ_JBHFII010000003.1:0-1086 GCF_057334215.1 Achromobacter maghribensis
GTTGGGCCGGCTAGGGCCGACGCCGCTATATCTGCAGGCCGATGCGACGGATCAGGATGCGCTGGAGCTGGCGCACGCGACGATCCGGGAGCGCTTCGGAGCCATCCACGGCGTGGTGCATGCGGCCATTGTGCTGGCCGACCGTAGCCTGGCGACGATGGACGAGGCCACGTTCCAGGCGGCGTTGACGGCGAAGGCGGCGACGGCCGAGAACCTGGACGCGGTGTTTGGAGACGAGGCGCTCGACTTCCTGGTGTTTTTCTCATCGTTGCAGAGTTTTATGAAAGCGCCGGGGCAGAGCAACTACGCAGCGGGTTGCTGCTATGCGGATGCGTTTGCCAAGCGGCTGCGGCACCGGCCTTATCCGGTGAAGCTGATGCACTGGGGCTATTGGGGCAGCGTCGGGGTGGTGGCCTCGGACGACTATCGGCAGCGGATGGCGCGGGCGGGGATCGGTTCGATCGAGCCGCCGGAGGCGATGGAAGCGCTTGATCGGTTGCTGGCGGGTCCGGTGGACCAGGTGGTGTTTGTCAAGACGACGCAGGCCTCGGTGGCCCGCAGCCTGGGCGTCAGCGAGAAGGTCACCATCACGGCGGCATCGAATGCGCCCCGGGTAGTCATGCAAGCGCCACTGGTGACGGCCGTGCCGGAAGCCTTGCTCAGTGCGCGCCGCAGACTTGACGCCCGCGCGGCATAACTCACCTTTCTTCGTCAAAAAGCGCGCAGTCATTCGGCTGCCGAATGGGGAACTGAAAATCATGTCAGTACTGGTACAAGACGAACCTGAAGTCTCTGTACAGGAATACGGTCTTGAGCAGCACCTGGGTCGACTGTTGTACGCGCTATTGGCGCAGCAGGATTGGCTTTCGGCGGCCACGGGCTTGGCGCCGCGCTATGCGCGCTGGCACGAGGCCGGCCTGCGCATGTTGCGGGAACAGGGCGTGATCCAGGACTCGGCACCACTGGATTGGAAGACGTCATGGTCGCAGTGGCAGGCCTATCGCGAACAGGTGCGCGACGATGCCGTGGTGGCGGCGCAGTTGCGCCTGCTTGATGCCGTCCTGCCGGCACTGCCGGCGATTCTGC
>NZ_JBHFII010000004.1:0-62599 GCF_057334215.1 Achromobacter maghribensis
GAGGCCTCTGACCGCGTAAACGATGATGTCAAACAAGAGTACCGGCAGAACCAGGCGAAAGATGCGGCGGTCGCCGGGATGGTGGTGGGCGGCTCCCGGCAGCGTCAGGATCGCCGCGAGACGGCGCAGACCAATGCGGCCGTCTCCTCCGCCTATAGCAGTTGCATGCAGCAGCGCGGGTATCAGGTCACCACGCCCTGAGCGGCCTTCTCGCAATGCCGTAGCGCCTGGCGCAGGGCGGTGTCTACCGACCGCAACGACATGCCTAGCCATTCTGCGGCATCGGCGCGGCTGCGCCCTTCCACCCGCAGGCGATCAGCACGGCGCACTGCCGGCGGGGCAATCCCTCCATGACGTGCGACAGCGCCGACAGCGCCGACCGGCCCTCGGTCACGGCCTGGGGGGCCCGGCGTCTCGTCGATCAACTCGGGAAGCCCCGCGCCACAGGCTTGCTGAACGCAAGCGCATCGCGTCAAACGGCTGACCAGGCGGGTTTCGCCCCGCAGGCCTAGAAGCCCTTTGGTTTCTGTTATTTCTGTCTTGACAGAAATAACAGAAACCTCCTACAGTGGCCCCATGAAACTGACTCCGATCGCCGAACGATTCATCCTCCACTGGGGCGAGATGGGCTCGCGCTGGGGCGTGAACCGCACCGTCGCCCAGATCCACGCCCTGCTCTACCTGCTGGGCCGTCCGGTGCCCGCCGAGGAAATCGCCGACACGCTTGGCGTTGCGCGCTCGAACGTCAGCAACAGTCTCAAGGAATTGCAGGCTTGGCGCCTGGCCCGGGTCGTCCACGTCATGGAAGACCGGCGCGACCACTTTGAAACGTCCACAGATATCTGGGAGCTGTTCAAGCTGATCGTCGAAGGCCGCCGGCAACGCGAAATCGATCCCACGCTGACCATGCTGCGCGACAGCCTGGCCAGCCCGGAAATCGAAAACGAAAGCCGCGCCACCGAACAGCGCGTGCGGGAAACACTGGAATTCCTGGAAATCCTGACGACCTGGTCCAACGAGATGCTTCGCATGAAACCCGAGACGTTGATGAAGACGCTGGGCATGGGCGCAAAGATCAGCAAGACCATGCGGCGCACCAAGGCTTGATCTCCGGGGCGGGACCAAAAGTCCCGCCTTTTTTTCAGCGTCAATTTCTGTCTATACAGAAATAGCAGAAACAAGAGAAAGACATGAACGACTTACCCATCAAGGCGGCGGCATGAACATCCTGGTCTGCGGCGCGAACGGATTTGTCGGCCGGGCGCTTTGCGACGCCTTGGCGCGCGACGGCCACCGGGTGCTGAAAGGCGTGCGGGTAGCCGCCCGGCCGGACGAAATCGCTATTGATTACATGAAGGACACGCATCCGGCTGCCTGGACAGACCGGCTGCGCGGCATCCATGTGGTTGTCAACGCCGTCGGCATCCTGATCGAGAACGCGGGTGCCACCTTCGACCGGGTCCACCGGGCGGCGCCAATCGCCTTATTCGACGCCGCCCGCATTGCCGGTGTCCGGCGCATCGTGCAACTGTCGGCATTGGGCGCCGAGCACGGCGAGACGCCCTACTTCCAAAGCAAACGCGCGGCCGACGATCACCTGCGGTCGTTGCCTGTGCCGCACCATATCTTGCGTCCGGCGTTGGTCTATGGCGAGCAAGGCGCGTCGGCGCGGTTCTTCCGCGCGCTGGCCACATTACCGATACATCCGCTGCCGGGCGGCGGCCGCCAGTTACTGCGTCCGATCCTCGTGGACGAGCTGGCCGAAATCGTCGCGCGGTCGCTGCGCGCTGACGATGTCGACCCTTCCGTGCTGAACCTGGTCGGCGGCACCGAGGTCGAGTTTCGCCAGATGCTGGCCACCTACCGGGGCGCCATGGGCTTTGCACCGGCGCGGCAAATTTGCGTGCCGGCATGGCTGGTATCGGCCGGCGCGGTGCTGCTGAACCGATTGCCGGGGTCCTTGTTGACGCGCGACACCTGGCAGATGCTGCGCGCCGGCAATACGGCCGCCAGCGCGACGACGACCCGGGCGCTGGGGCGTCCGCCCGCCGGCCTCGAATCCTTCATCGAACCCGCCAATGCGCTGACCCTGCGCCATCAGGCGCTGGCGGCATGGCGCCCGGGCCTGCTTCGCGGCGCATTGGCGCTGATCTGGCTATGGACGGCCCTTTGCAGCGCCTTCCTCTATCCCGTGGCCGGCAGCCTGGCGTTGCTTGAACCGGTTGGCGTGCAAGGCGCCGCAGCACTTGCGGCGCTGTACCTGGCCGCGGGGCTGGATTTCGCGCTGGGTGTCGCCACGCTGTGCAAGCCCGGCCGGCGCCTGTGGGCCGCGCAGTTGTGGCTGGTGTCGGGCTACACGGCCGTGATTGCCGTCGCCTTGCCCGAGTTCCTGTGGCACCCGTTCGGCCCGGTCCTGAAAAATGCCGCCGTCATTGCGCTGTTACTGCTTCTGCTTACCGAGGAACCCAAGCCATGAACGTATATCTGACAGTCAAGACCCTGCATATTCTGTCGTCGGTGCTGCTGGTGGGCACCGGCTTCGGCACGGCCTTCTACCTCTTCTTTACCAACCGGACGGGTTCCATCCCGGCGATCGCCGCCGTGTCGAAACTGGTGGTCCGGGCCGATCTGTGGTTCACCACGCCTGCCGTCGTGTTCCAGCCCCTGTCGGGCCTCTGGCTGGCGCATGCCGCCGGCTGGCAATGGACCACGCCCTGGGTCAGTCTGTCGATCGCCTTGTATCTGCTGGCGGGCGTGTGCTGGCTGCCGGTGGTGTGGCTGCAATACGAGATGTCCAAGATGGCCGCCACCGCCCACGCCTCGGGTCAGGCCACGTTGCCGGCACGCTACTGGCGCTTTGCGCGGTGGTGGGAATGCCTGGGCTACCCCGCCTTCCTGGCCATGGTCGCGGTGTACTTCCTGATGGTCCTGAAGCCGGCGTTATAAGCCCGCGCAAGCCTCGTTGTTTAACCGCCGTTGTTCAACCAGCGTATTTGGCCGTCATACGAACAACTCAGGATACCCTCGCCCATGGCCATGACATCCGTCGTGAAGTTCCGGCTGCGCTCGGCGTGAAGCGGTGTGCAGCCGGGCATCGCCCACAGCCGTGTCTGGTTGTCTTCGCCTGCGGACGCAAGCAGCGTGGGGGACAACCACCGCACTCGGCGCACAGCGGCGCCGTGCGCGGCGAACGAACGCAATGTCGTCCAGGTGTCGCCATGCCGCTGCCACAGCACAAGACTTCCGTCGATACCCGCGGTCGCGATGTGCCTCTCATCGTCGGATACGGCCAAGGAACGCAGGGCAACCGGCCCCGGCAATACGTGCAGGCATGCGCCGGTTGCCGGGTGCCAGATCCTGACATCGCCGTCTTCGGACGCCGATGCCAGCCGCCCATCCGGCATCTTGTCCACGGCCCAGACCCAACCGTCATGCCCTTTCAGCGCGCCGCATGCGCCCCCTTTCGCGTCCCACAGGTTGATGTGCCGGTCCGCGCCAGCCGTGGCGATCGTGCCGCCGTCCAGCGCCACCACGCTCAGCAGCGCGGCCGCATGCGCCGAGTCCACAACATGCAGGCAGCGTCCCGATTGCCAGTCCCAGATCCGCAACGCGCGGTCGCGAGAAACCGATGCCAGACACCGGTCGGACAAGCGCGCCAACCCCAGCACGGACTGCGTGTGCCCATTCAGGGTGCGCAGCAACGTGCCGTCCCGATGCCATACGCGGATCGAGGTATCGCGCCCGCCGCTGGCGAAGATTTCCGGGCTTAGTGGTTCCAGCGTCCACACATACCCCTGGTGTCCCGATTCAAAGGTCGCCGCTGCGGCGTGACCCGCCCCTTCCGGTGCGCGATAAACGACGTCGCTGCGCAAGATGTATTTCGTCCCCGCCGTCACGCGCGCGCCAGCATGCCAAAGGCGGTGATCGAAAACGATCAAACTGCCTGCCTGTGGCGTCACCGTGGCGATCGGTTCGCCGTCGCCGGCGTGCGCGGCTTCATAGAACTGGGTGTCGCCTCCCTCGCATGACGCGCCATCGCTGAGATAAACCAGAAAGGTCAGGCGCGATTGCAGGCTCCGGCTGCGATGATGCACGCCATCCTGATGCATGTGAAACACCTGCCCGGGACGATAGCGGCACAAGCGGAACCGTTCATTGATCGAATCCAGCGTCCAGGGCAAGGCCGACGGTTCTGTCTCCGCCAGCGGCATGGACGCGGGCACGAAACCTTGCAACCGCGCGAACATTCGAGAGGCCAGATCCGGGGAATCGAGCACTTGGCGATCGTTGTTCCGGTAGGACGGCGGGTAATCGCTATCGGCTCCTGCGTAGCCCCGAGCCTCGCTTTCCGCGATCAGGCGGTCGCACTCTTCCGTGGAAAGAAAGCCGGGTATCACTTTGCAGAACAAGCTGCCGTAGGGCAGCGGGAAAAAGGGTTTGGCGGCGCGGTGGGCGGATGGGTTAGACATGGCTATGGCCCGATCAATGGCATTGTTTTATAAATTGGTTGAACAACCAATATTGAAAAATTACACCTCTACGGCGCTTCGCGCAACTAAAATTGGTTATCTACCCAACTATGACACCCCCGCCATGGCCCGAAGCCCCAACACCGAAGCACGCCGCGCTGAAATTACGCAAGCCCTGCTCACCGTCATTGCACGGCATGGTTATGAGAAGGCGACGATCCAGTCCATCGCAAGCCAGGCCGGCCTGGCGCCAGGTCTGATCCACTACCACTTCAAGAACAAGCAAGAAATCCTGTTGTCGCTCATCGACATGCTGGCCGAGGTTGCGCGTAGCCGTTTCACGCGTATCTGCGATGCCGCCGCGGCGCCTGGCCTGCGGCTGGATGCCTACCTTGAAGCCCGCCTGGGCAGGGGCGAAGGCGCGGCGCCGGATGCGGTCGCGGCGTGGGTCATGATCAGCGCCGAGGCCGTGCGCCAGGAAGAGGTGCGCGCGGTGTACAGCCAGGTGATCGCGCAGGAACTGGCGATGGTTACGGAATTGGTGGTTGCCGCCTTGCGCGAGCAGCAGCGCGACACTCGGGGCGCACGAACGCTCGCGGCGGGCGTGCTTGCCCTGATGGAGGGGGCATTCGGGCTATCCAGCGCCACCACCGCCGTGATGCCGGCCGGGTATGCCGCGAAAGCGGCCAAGGACTTTGCGCATATGGCTATCGCGGCTGCCCCCCCGGCCCGGCACGCCGGCCGTTAACGCTTCATCCGGCCTTCGCCGCCAGCTTGACCGGCGCATCGACAGCCTGCTCCGCCGGATCGGCATCCACGGAAACCAACCGTTGCTTCGCATGCTTGGCGCGGTAATCGCCCAGGAACTTGGCGATGCGGCCGATGGCTTCCCGCAGATCGGCCTCGTGCGGCAAGAACACAATGCGGAAGTGGTCGGGGCGCGACCAGTTGAAGCCCGTGCCCTGCACCAGCATCACGCGCGTGGCTTCGAGAAGCTGCAGGAAAAACTGGCGGTCGTCCTGGATGGGATAGACCTCGGGGTCCAGCCGCGGGAACATGTACAACGCGGCCTGCGGCTTGACGCAGCTGACGCCCGGGATGGCGGTGATCAGCTCGTAAGCCAATTCGCGCTGGCGGTGCAATCGACCGCCCTCGCGCACCAGGTCATTGATGCTCTGATAGCCACCCAACGCGGTCTGGATCGCCCACTGGCCCGGCACATTGGCGCACAGCCTCATGTTGGCAAGCATATCCAGGCCTTCGATGTAATCACGGGCCGCGCCCTTGTCACCCGAGACCACCATCCAGCCGGCGCGGTAGCCACAAGCCCGGTAGCTCTTGGACAGCGAATTGAAGGTCAGCGTCAGCACATCGGTGGACAGGCTGGCCAGCGCGGTGTGCTGGACGTCGTCGTACAGCACCTTGTCATAGACCTCGTCGGCCAGGATGACCAGTCCGAATTCACGCGCGATGTCGACGATTCCCCGCAGCACGTCATCGGGGTAGAGCACGCCCGTCGGGTTGTTCGGGTTGATGACCACGATCCCCTTGGTGCGCGGCGTGATCTTGGCGCGGATGTCGTCCAGGTCGGGAATCCAGCCGTTCGCCTCGTCGCACAGGTAATGCACGGGCGACCCGCCGGACAGGCTCGTCACCGCCGTCCACAGCGGGTAGTCCGGCGCGGGCAGCAGGAGTTCGTCGCCATCATCGAGCAGCGCGTTGGTCGCCATCGCGATCAGGTCGGAGGCGCCGTTGCCCAGATAGATGTCGTCCAGTGTCACGCCCTGCGTGCCCTGCGCCTGGGTGTAGTGCATGACCGCCTTGCGCGCGGCGAAGATGCCCTTGCTGTCCGAATAACCCGCCGAGTTGGGCAGGTTGCGGATCATGTCCAGCTGGACTTCTTCCGGGGCATCGAAGCCGAACGCGGCCAGATTGCCGATATTGAGCTTGATGAGGTGCTGGCCTTCGTCCTCCATCTGCTTGGCCCGATCCATGATCGGGCCACGAATGTCATACAGGACGTGAGCGAGCTTGCTCGATTTTTTAAGGGTCTTCATGGACGGGTTACCGTGAGATGCGCGCCTCGCAGGGTCGGGCGCTTGATCAACCAGGTCATTAATCACCGGATGGCGACCAATGATAGCCGCCTGACGCCAACCGCCGCTGATGTTCATGGGCCGCGCGGTCCCACACCCTTAAGAATCAATGACTTAGGCACTTTTCATGGTCAATGGTGCGGCCCGCATCGACATGGCGGCTGGCTAACGCGATTCCATGAGCCGTTCGAGAAACCACCGGCCTGCCGGGCCAGGCGGCGTGTCCTTTCGGTAAACCGCGAACATCGCTATTGGCGGCGTGCGAACTTCGAAGGCCGCCAGCCGCAGCCGGACAAGCGCGCCGGCATCCAGGTCAGCCTGCACCATCGCCAGCGGCATGTGCCCCCACCCGAATCCGGCGCGCAAGAACGCGTGCTTGGCACCAAGGTCCGCAAGCCGCCATGTTTGCGGAGAAAAAACGCCGAAGGTCGTGCCGTCGGTCAGCGCCGTGCGGTCGGTCAGCACCAACTGCACGTGCTCCTTCAAATCGCGCGGCTGGATCAGGCCATCACGAGACGCCAGCGGATGTGAAGGCGCGGCAACCGTCACCATGGGCACGTCCAGCAGTTTTTCCGCTTCCATGAGGTCTGGAATAACCGGCATTGAACCGCTGATGCCAATCCGGCACGTTTGTTCAATAACCGGTTGCATGACGGCGCCCAGCGCTTCTACGTAGAGCCGAAGAGGCGTGTGCGGAAACACTTTTCGGAATGCGCCGACCGCATCGGTCAGCGATGACATCGGGTACATGACGTCGACCACTACGGACAGTTCTGGCTCAAGCCCTTCCGCCATCGCGCGCGCCTTCGATTTGAAGCCGTCCATCCCACTGACCACCGTGCGCGCCTGAATCAGTAGCGCGGCGCCTGCTTCGGTCAAGCGTGGATAGCGCCCTGTGCGATCAAAGAGCCGCACGCCCAGCTGACCCTCCAAGTTCGCCAGGGTATGACTGACGACGGATTGGGCGCGCCTTAGCTTCCGGCCCGCTGCCGAAAAGCTGCCCTCGTCGGCGGCGGCGATGAAGGTGCGAAGCTGATCAAGCGAGACGGCGTCGAGCATGTATCTGCCAATTAGATAGATAGCATCGAAAAATATAGGCTTCATGGATAGGAGTCAAGATCCTAAGCTTCGAACATCAACTTCTACAAGGATGTTCACCATGAATTCGGCCCCCAACGCCGCTACCGCACTTCCCTTCATCGGCCGTGTCTTGATGGCCACCATTTTCTTGTTCAGCGCGCTGGGCAAGATCGTGGCTCCCGATGCGAATCTGGCATACATCGCATCGATGGGGCTCCCGGCCCCCGTGCTCGGCCTCGTGGCTGCGGTGATGCTCGAACTGGTCGGTTCAGTCCTGCTTGGGCTTGGCTATCGGACCCGTCTGGTGGCAGCTTTACTCGCGGCGTATGCCGTCGCCACCGCTCTCATCTTTCACCATGCGCTGGCGGACCAGAACCAGTTGTTCCACTTCCTCAAGAACTTGGCCATGGCAGGCGGACTTTTGCAGGTGGTGGCGTTCGGCGCAGGCGCGTTCAGTCTGGACAACCGTCGCACGCCCGTTGCAACGGCCGCCGTTTGATAATCGCTTCTCGGGAACACGATCATGCATAGCGCAGCGACTTTGTTGGAACAACATTTCCAGTGGCTGGTTGACGACAACCAGCAATGGCAAACACTGATCCATGACGACATCGTATGGGACTTGCCTTATGCGCCCAGCCTGGGCCATCCGTTGCAGCTTGACGGCCGCGAGGCGGTCGTCAGGCATGCGAACTGGTTCAAGGGTGCCGTCACCCATTTCCGCTTCTTCGATATTGAAGTCACTGCAAGCGACGATCCGCATAAGGCCGTTGCACGGGTGCGCGCCGAAGGACGGGTCCCCGAAACGGGCCGCATCTACCAGCAAGAGTATGTCGTCTTCCTGACAGCGCGTGACGGACGCATCGCCCATTTGCGCGAGTACTTTGATCCGGTCAAGGCCGCGCTGGCATTCGACGCGCCAATCGCCGGCGTCGCGGCAAAGCGCGGTTGATGTCCCGGCATGCCAAGCCCTTGAAAAGAGCATGACCGCCACGTCCCAGGATGGCTATCCTGGGCGTGGCCCGATAGCAAGAACTTAGCCGCCGAAGCGGACCGCGGGAGAAAGCGTGAATGATTCGCGCATGTCGCGGACTTCATTCAACGGCGTCCGCCCAAACAGGCGCTTGAACTCACGGCTGAACTGCGGCGCGCTTTCGTATCCAACGCGAGCCGCTGCCGCGGCGGCTGTCACCCCGTCACGTATCATCATCAGCCGCGCCTGATGAAGGCGAGTCGACTTGATGTACTGGATCGGCGAGGTCTGCGTCACCGTCCGAAAGTTGGCGTGGAACGCAGGCACGCTCATCCCGGCCTCCTGCGCAAGACCTGCAACGTTCAGCGGCTTTGCGTAATCCGTGTGGATACGCTTGAGGGCCCGCGCCACACGCCCAAATCGGCCGTGGTGGGCAAGCGCGGCACGCATCGCGCCGCCTTGCTCGCCAGTCAGTACCCGATAGCAGATCTCGCGCACCAGGCTGGGCCCCAGCACCTGTGCGTCAAGCGGGTCCGTCAAGGCCTCCAGCAACCGTAACGTGCCGCTCTCAAGGTGCCCCGCCAGCCGCGTGGAGGTAATGCCGGCGGGCGGCGCATCGGGATGATTGCCGGCCGACCCGATCTGTGTGATCAGGTCGCTAAGTTCCAGCAGGTCCAGGCGGATGGACACGGCAAGCATGGGTTCCTCTGGCGAGGCCTGCGTTTCGGTGGAAAACGGTAACGGCACGGACAGCACAAGGTAATGCTGCGCATCGTAGACATATACCTCGTCGCCCAGGAAGCCTAGCTTTCGCCCCTGGCAAACGATCACGATGCTGGGTTCATAAAACACGGGCGTGCGTCCTAGCGGGCGGTCCGACCGCATCAGCCGCACGCTGTCCAGCGCGGACTGCGTGTAGCCCTCGTTGGGCGCCAGCGTCTCCAACAAGCGAACCATCTTGATCGAAGCGGCACTTCGAACCTTGCTCACCGCCTTCTCCCCTTTATCGCGTCACGCGCCATTCTAGCGTTTCCCTGGCGGCCTGCACCAGCCAAGGACGATAGGAATAGGCAATAACGGGATCGGTCCGTGTATTCGCCCAAAGCGCGGAATTCCCTAACATTCATGCACCGGATGATGAATGAACAAGCTGTAGCGCGGATCAAAACCTCTCAGGCGCGACGCCGCCATTCCATCCCGGGTACACCCGAAGATTCCCATCGAAAAATAGGATTATTCAACATGGCACATTCCTCGAACGAATCGAAAGTCATCCTGATCACCGGCGCCAGCAGCGGAATCGGCGAGGCAGCCGCGCGCTTGCTTGCCGCGCAAGGGCATCGGCTGGTTATTGGCGCGCGCCGCACCGAACGGCTGGCCGAGCTGGCGAAGTCGCTGCAGGAAGCAGGCGGAATCGTCCAATACCGCGAGCTCGACGTCACGTCGGCCGAGAATGTCGCGGCGTTCGCGCGCAATGCGCTTGATGCGTTCGGCCGCATCGATGTGCTGATCAACAATGCCGGCGTGATGCCGCTTTCGCCGCTAAGCGCGGTGAAGGTCAATGAATGGGACCGGATGATCGACGTGAACATCCGAGGCGTGCTGCATGGCATCGCGGCCGTCCTGCCGACGATGGAGCAGCAGGGTAGCGGCCAGATCATCAACATTTCTTCGATTGGCGGTCTTGCCGTGTCGCCCACCGCGGCCGTCTATTGCGCCACGAAGTTCGCCGTCCGCGCCATTTCCGACGGACTGCGCCAAGAGACGGACAAGATTCGCGTCACGGTGATCTGCCCCGGCGTCGTGGAATCCGAGCTGGCCGATTCCATCTCCGACGAAACGGCGCGCTCGGCCATGCAAGCGTTTCGCCGTATCGCCATCACCCCCGATGCCATCGCTCGTGCAATCGCCTACGCGGTCGAGCAGCCGGCCGACGTCGACGTCAGCGAGATCGTTGTGCGCCCCACCGCCAGCCCCTTCTGAACGCACGGCGGCCATCGTTCACTTTGACAAGGAAGATCACCATGACTTCACGCAGTACTGAAACCGGCGCCTTCGCGGGCAAGGTCGCCATTGTTACCGGCGCGGCCAGCGGTATTGGCCTGGCCACCACCCACCTGCTGCATGCCGAGGGCGCCAGCGTTATCGCGGTTGATCGAAGCCGCAATATCGAGGCACTGGCACGGCCGGGCATCATCCCTCTCGTGGCCGACGTGGCGCACGAAGAAAGCGCCGTGCAGGCCGCATCAATGGCGGTTGAACGCTTTGGCAAGCTCGACATCCTGGTGAATAACGCGGCCATCATCATCAACAAATCCCTTGTGGATATGTCGTTGGAGGACTGGAATCGCGTTCAGTCGGTAAACGTGACCGGCGCATTCCTGTTCTCACGCGAGGCGATGCGCGCGATGGTCCCGGCGGGAAAGGGCGCCATCGTCAACGTGGGTTCTTACGCCTGCTATCAGGCTTTCCCGCAGATCTCGGCGTATGCCGCCTCCAAGGGCGCGTTGGCGCAGCTGACGCGCGCCCTGTCGCTGGAAGCCATTGAGCACGGCATTCGCGTCAACGCGGTGGGCTCCGGTGACGTCATCACCAACATCACCAACCATATCCACGCAGACGGTCAGGCGTTCCTTGCCGAGCATGGCAAGAAAGCGCCCATCCGCCGCGCGGCGCAGCCGCAGGAAATCGCGGAAGTGATCGCGTTCCTTGCTTCGGACAAAGCCAGTTTCATCCTTGGCGCCGTCGTCATGGCTGACGGCGGCATGAGCGTGGCGCTTGCCTGAATCCCCGCTGGGTCATCCTCATGAATACGCCCCGCGGCCGGAATCCACCGGTATCGCCGACTACAGCGCCGCGGGGCTTCCCTTCAGCTTGATCTCGGCCACGGTACGGTCACCGCGCTGATCCAGCGAGAACGCGTATCTGTCGGCGTACCGCAGGGCCAGGCGGCGGCAGAGATTGCCCAGCCCGCCCCCGCTCTCGACCAGATCGAACGGCGCCTGCAACTGACCCGGGTTATCCACCTGGATGATCAGCTCGTCGCCATGAAGCCGGGTGCGGATGTGGATCACGAACCGGTCATGCTCGGCCCGCATGCCGTGCTTGACCGCGTTTTCCGCCAACCCCTGCAGCGTCATATGGGGAATGTTGATCTGCAGCGTGGCCGGGTCGATCTGGCATTGGCAATCAAGCTGCTTGTCAAAGCGCAGGGCCTGTATCCGTATGTAGGCTTGGGCGGCCTCGATCTCTTCTTCCAGCCGGCTCAGCCCGCGCCCGCGCCGGTCCAGCGAATACCGCAGGTAGTCGGCCAGGCGGCGCGTCATCTCTTCGGCGATGGCCGGGCGTTCGGCGATTTCGGCGACGATGGTGTTGAGCGAATTGAAAAGAAAATGAGGCTCGATCTGCCGCTGCAGATGCTCCAGCTCCAGCTGCAGCGAGCGGGTCTCGGCCTTCATCTTGGACATGCGCTCGGTGCGCGCGGCCAGCTCGGCCGACACACCGAAGTAGATCAGCGTCCAGATGGAGAGTATCCCCATGTAGTAGATGAATCCCAGGCGGTACTGATTGCCTGGCAGCACCCGCATCGATCCCGGCGGGAACAAGTGATGGATGGCGTAGGCGACCGAGCCCAGCAACGCCGAAGCGGCCAGGCACAGCAGCACCGCGCAGGCAAGCACCAGGATGGGCGCGTCGCCCTTGCCCGACCGATGGCCATGCAGCGCGGCCGCGGCGCTAGTCAATACGAATGCCAGCGGCTCCAGTGCCAACGTCAGCCAGAACGCGGCGACGGCATTGCCGAACACCGCCAGGCGGATGGAATACCCGACCAGCGCAAGAAAGATCCACCCGACGATCTGGGCACGCCAGAAGCCCGGCGAAGACTCCCCTTGGCTCAGCCCCTGGCTGACGGATGTGAAGATCATGGACACGGCTGTGGCCTTATATTTACCCGCGTATCGGACCGAGAGAATATACTCGCCCCAACCCGGGCGCCTGAGAGGAACATGCTACGCGTGCTTATCGTCGACGATGAAGCCCCGGCGCGACGCTACCTGCGCCGGCTGCTCGAAGCCGCGCCCGGCGTCCAGGTGGCGGGCGAAGCCGCGACCGCCGAGCAGGCCCGCGGGCTGATCCGGGACCACAATCCGGACGCCCTTTTCCTGGATATCGAACTGACGTCCGGCACCGGATTCGATCTGCTGGACAGCCTGGACCCCGCGCCCGCCGTGGTCTTCGTCACCGCCCACAACGACTACGCCACGCGCGCCTTCGACGTCGAGGCGGTTGACTACCTGCTCAAGCCGGTCAGCCCCGACAGGCTTGAACAAACGCTGGCGCGGCTGCGCCCGCGCGCCACCGGCTACCTGTCCATGCGGACACGGTCCGGCACAAAGCTGATCAAGGTTGAAGAGCTGACCATCGTGCAGGCGCAAGGGGACTATGTGCGCCTGTGCAGCGCCGCCTACGCGAACGAGCTGATGCACATCACGCTCAAGCGCCTGGCCGCGCAGCTTCCCTGCCCGCCCTTCTGCGCCCTGTCGCGCTCGGTCATCATCAATCTGGCGCATATCTCGCATTTATCGCAACTCCCTGGCGCGCAGACCGAAGTGATGTTCATCAACGGCGTCGCACCCATCATCCTGGGCCGCGTTGCCTCGCTGCGCCTGCGGCGGGCGGTGGCCCAGGCGTAGGGCCCGCGCCGTCGCGGCGGCCCACCGCCCCCGCGTGCGCTCAGAACGGCACCATCACCTTCAGCGCCGCGCTGTGGCTGCTTACGTGCTCCGAGAAGCGGCCTTCGTATTGCAAGCGGAAATTCACGCTACCCGCCTTCATCACCTCGAGCCCCGCGCCTACCTTGCCGACCACGTCATCGACCGGCAGCGAGGTGTCGAAGGCGCCAGTGCCCTGCGGCGCGCCGCGCAGGCGCGCACTGGAAGTCCAGTCGTCCTGCGACAGGAAGGACGCGCCTGCATACAGGAATGGACGCAGCATCGCGCCGTTCTTCAGTTCCGCGCGGCCACCGATTTCGATCATGGGCGACAGGCCCATGACGAACTGGTCGCTGCCGTCGACCGCCAGCGCCAGCGGATTGGAACCCGACTCCGTGTACGCGGGCATGCGGCTGTAGCTGAAGTCCAGGTCCACGTAGGGCTTCACATACATATTGCTATGCGCGAAGGTGCGGGCGGCACGCAGGCGCGCATTGAAGCCGTAAACGTCGGGCCGGCTGGTCAGGGTCTCCTGATAGCCGGCAATGTCGATGCCGCGGTCCATCCGATAGCTGCCATAGCCGCCGCCCAGGGCCGCCGAGAAGACCCACTGTCCCGCTTCGCGCTTCAGCACTACGCCCGCGTAGCCGCTGTCGCCATTGCCGCTGACGTTGCCGTCGCGGGCGCGCACATGGCTGCTTTCGTACGCCATGGACCCGCCAAGGAACCAGCCGGGGCCAAGGCTGCGCTGGCCGCCGAATTGATACGTGACGGTGTCGAAACTGAAGCCCGAGGTGCCGCGGCTGCCATCCTGATTGGTGGCGCGGCCGCTCACCTGGCCCCAGAAGCAATTCTGCTCGCCGGTCATCGCATCGGCGCCCGTGAAAGTGGGGCACGACATCATGGTGTTGGTGAACTGCCCCAGGTTGGCCGCGGACTGCGCTGCTGGCGCGAGGGTCACGCCCGGCGACAGGTTGGCGACGCTGTCACGGTAGGCGCCAGCGCCCTGGCGCGAGGCCAGGTCCAACTGCGCGAACAGCGGTGCCAGCGCCGAGTTTCCGCCCGCGTCCCAAATTCGCTGCAGATTGTTCGCGACCTGCCCCTGGTTCGCTTTCAATCCCATGGAAGAGGCGTTGAAATCCGCCGATTCGACCCGAATGCGGGTTTCCGGCCCGACCTGGCGCGTTTCGTAGTCAAAGACCGGGCTGTCCACCGCCGTAAGCGTCCCCTGCGAGCGCCCCTGCACCGTCAGCACGGACAGTTCGCGCTTGGGCAGCAACGCCTGCGGCAGCACGTCCATGCCGCCGGCAAGGTTGGCGTCGCCCTCAACGACCATGTGCGAGGCGCGTAGCGTGTCGAAGTCCACGTCGGCACGCAGCACGCCGCTGCCGGACTGGGTCAGGCTGCCGCTGACCGTCAGGGTCTGAAACTGGCCAGGCTTGCCGATCACGATCAGCCCGTCGTTGCGGACGTTGGCGTTGTAGGCAACGGCGTCGGTGGCCAAGGCGCCGGCGTTATTGTTCAGGACGCAGGCATTGCTGCCGTCGGCATTGGCGCACAACGTGCTGCCGGACAGCGTGCCGTAGTTATCGATGGTCAGCATGGAACCCGATCCGGTGCCGTACTTTCCGTCGTAGCGCGCGGCCACGCCCGACAAGGCGCCCAGCGAGGCGCCTGCATTCACGACCAGCTGGTTGCTTTTTCCGGACGCAATCCAGACGCCGCTGCCGGATCCCGTGCCACCCAGCACGTCGCCGCTGACGACGACGGAAACCGCGCTGTTGGGGGCAGTGCCGCTGTCGCTTTGGGCGAATATGCCCGCCGACCCCGCGCCCGTGGCCAGCAAGGCACCCGACTGCTGGACCTTGACACTACTTGAATAGCCGCCCTGCTGCCCGATGGATCCCGCGAATCCGCCTTGGGGTCCCCCTGCAAGACCGCCGCCGCCACCGATTGATTGCGCGATGATGCCATGCGAATTGGCGCCGGCCGTCGTCAGGCTGCCATTGAAAGCAACGCTGACCCAGTTGCCCCCGCCGCCATTGGCGTTGACCGTAAGCGACTGCCTGGCGAACCCCGCCGGATTGAATTGAATCGCTTGGGACACGTCGCCCAAGATGCCCCCGCCCCCGCCGATGGATTGGGCGACGATGCCGTGCCCGCCGGCGCCTCGCGTCGCAATGCTGCCGTTCAGATCAAGCTGCACCGGGCTGGCGTTCGCGCCAGCGGAGCTGTTCAGCAGGCTGCCCAGCTGTATCGTGCCCATGCCGCTTGCCGCGCCCGTGGTGGCGATGCCGCCGCCGGCGCCGATGGACTGCGCGACGACGCCCATCGCCCTGGCGCCATAGGTGTTCAGGTTCAGGCCAGCGGAAACCGTAACGGAGCCGCCGATACCGTAACCACTGGCGTTGCCCGCGATCATGCTGAACTGTTGGGTGCCGGGATTGGCCGCCGAACTGGCGCTGCCCGCCATGGCGATGCCTCCGCCGCCGCCGATCGATTGCGCGACCAGGCCGTAGGCGCTGTCGCCCTTGGTCACGATGGAGGCCCAACTCCCGCTGGTGACGGTGATGGCGCCGCCGTTGCCCTGCACGCCGCCCAGCAGCATCTGGCCGCGCGCTTGCGGCGAACCCGAACCCGCCATCCCGCCACCGCCGCCGATGGACTGCAGCACTACCCCCGCCGCGCCATAGCCTTCAGTGTTGAAGGCGTTGACGCCGTCGCCGTTCAACCAGGCCGTGATCGCGCCGCCCGTGCCGCCGCTGCCGCCGCTGCCCCCCACCGCCAAGGTCACATTGGACCGGGAGACGCTGGAGGACACCGTGGATGCGCCGCCCACGCCGCCGCCGCCGCCGATGGATTGCACCACCGCCGCGTCGGCATAGTCGCCATAGGTCTGGGTCGAGGCGCCCAGGATGGCGGGCGCGCTGCTGCTTCCGATGGCGCCGCCGTTGCCGCCCGCTCCGCCCGTTCCGCCCACGGCCACATTGAACTGGTAAGTGGTTCCGGAATCGTTCACCCGGGGCAGCGAAGAGGACGCGCCGCTATCGCCGCCCACGGCGCCGCCCAGGCCGCCGGAGCCGCCAATGCTCTGTGCCAGCAGGCCGTCGGCGTCGGCGCCATAGGTAGTGATATTGCCGTCGCTGTTCAAGTTGACGGCGCCCCCGCTGCCACCGGCGCCGCCCCCGCGGCCGACGGAGACCGAGCCGTGGACGTCCGTCGTGCTGTCCTCTTCAGTGGCGCTCACCTCCAGGCCCACCTGGCCGCCCTGTGACGCCCCGCCGCCGCCGCCGATGGACTGCACCAGCGCGGCGCGCGCGCCGTCGCCATGCGTGATGACCGAGCTGGTCGGGTCTATCGTCAGGCCGGCGGTACCGCCATTGCCGCCCGAGTTGCCGGTGCCGCCCAAGGCCAGCGTCATCGATACATTGGCATCGGTGTTGACGCTGCGCCCGGTGGCTGATCCCACGCCTCCCGCGCCGCCGCCGCCACCCACGCTTTGCACCAGGATCGCATTGGCGGAATCGCCCGATGTCGTGATGTTGCTGCCCTGCATGACCAGCGTGGCGGTGCCGCCCGAGTTGCCGCTGCCTGCGCTGCCGCCCAGCGCCGTCTGCAGCGATCCCCCGACCGAATCGCCGGTGCCA
Source organism: Achromobacter maghribensis (assembly GCF_057334215.1). Classification (NCBI taxonomy): domain Bacteria; kingdom Pseudomonadati; phylum Pseudomonadota; class Betaproteobacteria; order Burkholderiales; family Alcaligenaceae; genus Achromobacter; species Achromobacter maghribensis. The sequence goes on from NZ_JBHFII010000004.1 coordinate 16,978, forward strand.
ATCACCGTCGACGTAGCGGAAGCGCTTCCCCCCGCGCCACCGCCACCCCCGATGGATTGCACGATCACGCCCTGCGCGTTCGCGCCGCCCGTCGTAACGCCGGCATTGGTCAGCGTGGCCGTGGCCGTGGACCCTGCCCCGCCCGTGGCGCCCGAACCGCCCATGGCGAAACTGACGGCGACGCCGAACGAGGCGTCCTCATCGGGAACGGCAACGGTCAAGGCCTTGGCCACCGACGCGCCGCCCGCGCCGCCGCCGCCGCCCAGCGATTGCACAAGCACGCCATGGGCGTCGCTTGCGCCGGTCGTCACGCCAGCGTTGGAAATGTTGGCGACTGCGGTGCCACCGGCGCCACCGTTGCCGCCCGTGCCGCCGATCGCGACCGCCATGGAAAATCCCACGCCGGCATCGTAGGCGGACGCGGCGCCACCTGTACCGCCGCCTCCTCCGATCGCCTGCGAAACGATGCCGTAGCCATGATCGCCCCAGGCATAGATGGAATTCCCGGTCAGGTTGACCGTGGCGTGGCCGCCCGCGCCCCCACCGCCGCCCGTGCCACCGATCACGGCCACGCCGTTGGCGCTGCCGCCGTCGCCGCCGCCCCCGCCAATGGATTGGGCCAGCATGCCGATGGCCGCCGAACCGTTGACGCTCAGGCTCCCGTTCTGAGTGATGGTCACCGTGCCGCCGGCGACGGCGCTGCCGCCTCCGCCCCCCACCGAGACAAGCCCGGCGCTGGCGCCCGCCGTGCCCCCGCCCCCGCCGATGGCTTGCGCCACGATGCCGTGCGACGAGGTGCCAAAGGTGGTGATGGCGGTGCGGCTATCGATATTGACCGTGCCGCTGTTGCCGCCGTTGCCGGCATCGGCGCCGGCATTGCCGAACATCTCGAAGTTTCCCGTGGTGGTGCCACCGATGCCCCCCATCGACTGGCCGAGGATGCCAATCGAATAGTCTCCCTGGGTTCTGATCGTGCCGCCGGCCGCTCCCGTCGAGGCATCGCCGGTCGTCACACTGATCGCGCCGCCGGCGCCGCCCACGCCGCCGTTTTCCGGCGTGAAGTCGACCAGGCCGCTGCTGGTCTCCACGCCGCCGCCCGTGCCGCCCACGCTGCGCGCGGCAACGCCGTGGGATTGCGTGCCATCGGTGGTGATGCTGGCGCTGCCATTCAAGCCGACCAGGACGCTGCCGCCGTTGCCGCCATTGGCGCCGTTGCTGTTTTCGCGTCCGGGGCCGCCGTTGCCGCCCTGGCTGATCACGCTTACGCCGGGCAGGTAGTTGCCGCTGGTCGTAATCGACGAGCCGTTGTTCAGCGTGACGGTCGCCGACGAAAGCGCCGCGCCTCCGTTGCCGCCGCGCTCGCCCGTGGTGTTGGTGCTGGTCATTGGCCCGCCGCCGCCGTCTCCCCCCAGGCCCACCATCACGATGCCGCCAGACAGCGACGCCAAGGTCGTCGGTTGCGACAGGGAATAACTGGTGACCGAAATCTGGCCGTTGTTGACGGCCGCCATGGTGCCGAACCCGCCCCCCTGCCCGCCGTTGTCGCTGCCATCGCTGGAGGTAAACCCCGCATTGCCCTGGCTTGCGACATACAGCCCGCGCACGCCATTGGTCAGGAGGTTGCTGGTGGCGCCGCCAGAAACCCCCACATTGACCAGTACCTTTCCGCTGTTCGTGATGATCGTGGCGGCCGCCGGGTTTCCGCCGCCGCCCGTGCCGCCCCAGCCGTTATAGACGCCCCCCGCGCCGCCCAGCGATTCCGCGCCGATGCCCCAGGCGTAGCGGCCCGCGCTGCCGGACGACACCGAAACCGAGCCGGTATTGGTGATATTGACGATATCGCTGTTGCCGCCGTTGCCGCCCACCTGATCGCTGCCCACCGCGCTCATCTGCGTACCGCCGGCGCCTCCGATGCTGGCCCCGTAGATGCCCACGCCGCCATAAGGCAGGTTCTGCATCTGGACCTGTCCGCTGTTGCTGATATTCACGGCCGATCCATTGCCGCCGCCGCCCCCGCTGCCACCACCGAAGTTATCGGGCGGCGTGCCACCCGTGCCGCCCACCGACGCGCCGTAGATGCCGAACTGCGCGCTGTAATCGTCCCAGACACCCGGCGCGGTCCCCTGCGGGGTCTCCGCGGGAGAAACGTTGGTCTCGGCCGATCCGTAGTTGGTGATGGTGATCGCGCCGCCCCAGCCGCCAAACGTGCCGGCGTCCTTGCCATCCGGTGACCCTGTGCCGCCCTTCAGGCGCACCAGCAGCGCCGCTTGCAAGGGGTTAGGCCCCAGGTAGCCGCTGTTGACGACGATGTAGTTGCCGCCATAGCCGCCGTTGTTGGTGCCGGTGCCCGTGCCCCCGGTGTAGTCAACGGTCAGGTTGCCGCTCTGGTTCGAGGCGACCGTGCATGTCGTCGTGCTGGAAGAGGACGAACTTGGCGACGGACAGGAAATGTCGGCCATCGCCGGCTGGGCCAGAATCAGGCCGATGGCGGTCATCGACATCGAAGAAAGCAGCCCAAGAGCGGAGCGCGCGGGCCGCGCGGGCCGCGCGGGCCACGGGCTCGGCTCGAATACGGCGGCGACACTTCTGCGCGCCGTCAGGTTGGCAGTCAGCTGCTTCATCTCTGGTCCTTTGCGGGCAGCCGCTCGGCACAATCGGACCGGCGGCTATTTCAAATTAAGTCGAAGACGTGTCGATTTAATTCGGGGCCCAGAGATAAGGCATTATTTTTTCGACGAATCGTGGATTTTCTTCGTCGGAACGGATCGCCGCCGCAGCAAGCGCAGGCGTTGGCGGAAAATTCGTACGTATGGATTCAATTGCGCGTCAACGCAAGTAATCGAATACGACTGGTCTTGGGCGGAGCCCGGCCAGGAAATTCGATCCATGCTCCCGCTTTGAGTCACCCGCCAGTCATAGGCCGTCAAGAAGTAGTGCTTGTCGCAAACATTCGAATATCTGTTCGACTTGAACAGGGCTGATGATCAGCGGCGGCGAAATGACGATCATGTCACCGGATGCGCGCACGAGCACGCCGTGGTCAAAGCAATAGCGTGCGACATCTGCGCCCCGCATGCCGGCTGCGCCGGCTCGCGGCGCCAGGTCTACAGCGCACAACAGGCCGATGCTACGCACGTCGTTGACATGCGGCAGGCCTTTGAGCGCCAGCGCGCAAGACTGCCAGAAGGGACTGATCTCTTGCACCATGGCGTTGATGCCCAGTTCCTGATGCAAACGCAGCGTCGCCAGCCCGGCGGCGCAGGCCAGCGGGTGGGCGGAATAGGTGTAGCCATGCATCAATTCCACCACTTGCGGCGGGCCGGCCATGAAGGCCTCATAGACGCCGCCGCTGACGATGACGCCCCCCATGGGCACCGCACCGTTTGTCAGCCCCTTGGCCACCGTCATCAAGTCGGGCGTAACGCCAAAGACCTGCGAGGCGAAGTTGCGGCCAACGCGCCCGAAGCCGGTGATCACTTCGTCAAAAATCAGCAACACGCCGTGCTGGGTGCACAGCTCGCGCAAGCGCTGCAGATAACCGACCGGTGGCGGATAAACGCCGCCCGAACCGGTTACCGGCTCGACGATGACGGCGGCAACCGTGCTCGGGTCCTGGATATCCAGCAATTGCGCGAGCGCTTCCGCATAGCTGGCGCCCTGCTCGGGTTGCCCGGCGCTAAAGCGCATGCTGGCGTCATAAGGCAGCGGCAAATGGCTGACTTCACCCAGCAGCGGGCCGAAGTCGCGCTTCTGGCGGCCGATACCCGAGACGGAAAGGCCGCCAAAGCCCATGCCGTGATAGCCCTTGGCCCGGCCGATGAACTTGATGCGGCGGCTGTCGCCGCGTGCCTGATGGTAGGCGCGCGCGATCTTCAAGGCCGTGTCGACGGCTTCGGAGCCAGAGTTGGTGAAGAACACCCGGTTCATGCCTTCGGGCGCCAATTCAATCAGGGCGTCCGACATGGTCTGCGCCGCCGGGTGGCTCATCTTGAACGAGGACACAAAGTCCAGCCGAGCGGCGGCCTGTTGAATGGCCTGCACGATGCTGGCCTGGCCGTGACCGGCGTTGACGCACCACAGGCCGGCCATGGCGTCCAGAATCTGGCGGCCGTCGGACGTGCGGTAGTACATGCCGTCGGCGCTATCGAACATCATGGGCTGCTGTTGAAACTGCCGCATGGGAGTGAAAGGCGCCCAGAATGCATCGGAAACGGAACTGGCGTCGGTCATGGAATCTCCTTGAATGATTGAAACGGGGGCCGGCTCAGGGTTGCGCCGAGCGGATGCGATAGCCACCGTTGGCTAGCCGTTCCAGCGGGCTGGCAGCGGCCAGCAATTTGCGTGTATAGGGGTGTTGCGGATGGTCGAACAAGGCATCGCGGCCGGCGACTTCCACTATTTCTCCCTGGCTCATCACCGCGACGCGATGCGCGATCCGTTCAACGGCCGCCAGATCATGCGAGATAAACAAGCAGGCAAACCCGTATTGCTTCTGCAAGCGCTCGAACAGATCCAGAATCTGCTTCTGGATGGTCATATCCAGCGCCGAAATCGGTTCATCGGCAATGACCATCTTCGGCCGCCGCACCAGCGCACGGCCGATGGCCACACGCTGACGCTGGCCGCCAGACAGCTGATGCGGGAAGCGGTCACGGAACGACGGATTCAAGCCGACATCGTTCAGCGTTTCCGCTACCCGTGTGCGACGCTGCGAGGCGTCCAGGTCATCACTATGACGCAAAGGTTCGTCCAGAATCTGCCCTATTCGCATACGAGGGTCCAGCGAAGAATAAGGGTCCTGAAAGATCATCTGGCATTGCAGGCGGGCGCTGCGGTGGACGGACCTGAGCAGATCCACGCCATCGAACTTGATGCTGCCCGCGCAGGGTTTGACCAAACCCGCCATAGCGCGCCCCAGCGTGGTCTTGCCCGAGCCGCTGCCGCCGACCAGGGCCAGCGTTTCACCTGGCGCGATGCTGAGATCCACGCTGCGCACCACGCGATAGGCGGCGCTACGAGACCAGAAGCTGCGCTGACCGGGGTATTCGATGCACACGCCTTTGACCTCGACCAGTGGTGCGCTGGCCTGGGGCAAAGGGGGTAGAACGCCACGGCGCGGCAGCGCCTCCAGCAACTGACGGGTGTAATCGGCTTGCGGGTTGAGCAGGATGGACGCCGTCGGCCCCTGCTCGACCGCCTGTCCATTACGCATGACAACGACCTTGCTGGCGTAGCGCGCCACCAGCGAAAGATCATGACTGATGAAGAGCACGGCCGTGCCCTGCTCCCGGGTCAGCTCCAGCATCAGTTCGATGACATCCAACTGCGCCAGGCAGTCCAGCGCCGTGGTCGGTTCATCGGCGATCAACAGGGCCGGACGCAGCAGCATGACCGAAGCCAGCATGATGCGCTGGCGCATGCCGCCCGAAAATTCGTGCGGATAGGCGGTCAGGCAGCGCACTGGATCCTTGATACCGATGCGCTCCAACATGGTCAGGCAGCGTTGGCGTATATCGGCGGCGCTGAGTTGGGTATGCAGTTTGAGTGCTTCACTCATCTGCCGGCCTATGGTCAAAGCCGGGTTGAGCGAGACCATGGGTTCCTGGAACACCATGCCGATCTCGGCCCCGCGCACACGACGCAAGGCTCTGGCGTTCCGGGTGTCCAGAGCCTGACCCTTGAAGCCTATGCTGCCGCCAACCACCTGCATGGGAGCGGGCAACAGGCCGATCACGGCGCGGGCGGCCATGGTTTTGCCGCTGCCCGACTCGCCCACCAAGGCCAGGATCTCGCCTGGCGCAAGCTCGAAACTGACATCGTTCACGGCCAGCGGGCCATCCAGGCCGGCACGGATCTTAAGGTTCTTCACAGACAATAGCGGCGCTTTCTCGGTCATGCTCACTTCCTCATGCGCGGATCGAGGCGATCGCGCAAGGCATCGCCAAACAGATTGATACCCAGCAAGGCCATGCTGATCAGCACACCGGGAAACACGCCCAGCCAGGCGGCCGAAGCGATGTAAGGCCGGCTAGCCGCCAACATGCTGCCCCAGGTGGCGGCAGGCGGCGGCACGCCCAGACCCAGAAAGCTCAATGCGCTTTCGGACAGCAGTGCCCAGCCGAACATGCTGGTAGCCAGCACGCACACCGGCGCCAGGCAGTTGGGAACAATGTGGCGGAACATCGTGTACAGCTCGGAATTGCCGATGACTCGGGACGCCTCGATGAACTCGCGCTCACGCAGCGACAACACGCTGCCGCGGACCACACGCACCACCGACGGCGTATAGGCCATGCCCAAGGCAAGCACAATGCTGTATTGGCTGGCGCCCAAGACGGCCATGATGCCCAACGCCAGCAGGATTCCCGGAAAGGCCAGCAAGGCGTCGTTGAACATCATCAGGATGCGGTCGGTCCAGCCACGAAGGTAGCCGGCCAGCATGCCTATCATGGTGCCGCATGCCAAGGCCACCGCCACGGACAGGAGGCTGATCCACAAGCTGGTCGAGGCGCCAATGATCAGACGGCTCAGGATATCGCGGCCGAACTCGTCCGTACCCAGCCAATGAAGCGCGCTCGGCGCCTGAAGGCGGACGCTCAGATCCAGCTTCAGCGGGTCATACGGCGTCCACACCAGGCCCAGCAGGGCCAGCGCGACCAGACCCAGCAGGAGGCCACCGCCGATCAAGGCATTGAGCGCCGGCAGGCTGCGGCGCCGCGCAGGCACTGCCGGCAGAGAGATGGCGTTGCCATTCATAGTTTCACCCTGGGATCAAAGACCGGATACAGCAGGTCGACGATCAAATTCACCACGACATAGATGCTGGTGATCAACAAAAGACACCCTTGCAAGACCGGATAGTCGCGCGCAAAAATCGAATCCACCATAAGCCTGCCGATGCCCGGAAGCGTGAAGACGGTTTCCAGCACCGCGATGCCGCCCAGCAGATTGCCCAGAATCAGGCCCACCAGCGTCCAGGTCGGCGCAAAGGCATTGCGCAAGGCATGGCCCCACAGCACCGCCGTTTCCGACAGGCCCTTGGCGCGGGCGTGGGCGATGTACTCCAGCCGCAGGACCTCGATCGTGCTGGCGCGCGCCATGCGGGCAATCGAGCCAAACTCCACCAGCGTCAGCGTCACCACAGGCAGGACCAGGTAGCTCAGCCCTCGCAAGGGATCTGCGCTGACGCTGACGTAGCCAACGATTGGGAGCCAGCCCAACTGCATGCCGAAGAAGTACAGCAGCAGCAAGCCCAGCCAGAAGGCCGGAATCGACAGCAGCAAGGTCGCGCTGGCGACCAAGCCCAGATCCATCAGGCTGTTCTGCTTCCATGCCGCGTAGAGGCCAACCGGCACGGCCAGCAGCACGGCAAGGCCAACCGAAATCAGGACGATGACGGCGCTGACGCTGAAGCGCTCGACCAGCAGATCCAGCACCGGCTGGCTGCTGCTGATGGACAAGCCGAAATCGCCGCTCAACACGGCCCGGATCCAGATCAGGTACTGGGTCACGATAGAGTGATCCAGACCCAGAGCCTTGCGCATCTCAGCCAGGCTGTGCGCGTCTGCCATATCCCCCAGCATCAGCAAGGCCGGGTCGCCGGGGATAAAGCGGATCAGGCCAAACACCATGATGGAGATCAGCAGCAAAGTGGGCAGCGCCATGCCCAAACGCTGAAGGAAGAATCGCAACATGACGGGCCTATTTCGCGGTCGCGGCCAAAGACACACCCCACAGACGCGGCTTCGATATCGGCCAGGTCCGATAGCCCTGAATGCCGTCACGGAAGGCGCCAATGGCGGTGCCGTTGTAGATGATGACCATGGGCACATCCTGGATCAACATGCCATGCAGCTGATCAAACAGCGCCTGGCGCTTCGCTGGTTCGGCTTCACGCATGGCTTGGCGCAAGACGCCGATGGCGTCAGCGTTGTCCCAGACTTTGCGGGCTTCCTTGGACTTGTCGCCCAGCAATTGCTCAAAACTCAAGGCCGGGTCGAACCGCGGCGAATAGGAGAACGACATCATTTGGTAGTTGCCGCTCTGGTAGCGTTCCAGCTGCGTGCCCCATTCCAGCGTTTCCATCTGGATGTTGATGCCCACGGACGCCAGCATGGCCTGGCTCAGAATGCCCATATCGAACATCTGCGGGTAACGCTTGTTCACGATCATCTTGATCGGCTGGCCGCGATAGCCCGCAGCGCTTAGCAAGGCGCGCGCCTCGGCCAGATCGGTGCCATAGCCCTTGGCAGTGGCCGCGTCATAGTAGGTGCTGCTGCTGGGTACGGCCGAGTTGTTGACCTGGGACAGTCCGCTGGACAGCGTGGCCACCATCTGGCCGTAATCCAGCGACAGCGCAATGGCGCGGCGAATGCGCACATCTTTCAGCAGCGGGTCACGGGTCTGGAACAGCAAGCCGTTGATGGACATGGCAGGGCTGACCTGGATGGTCACGCCCTTGGCCTGCTTCAAATCAGCCGCGTCCGTTGCCGTCACGTCGGGCAGCAGGTCGACGCCACGTGCCATCAGCGCGGCCTTTGCCGTGGCACTGTCAGGAATCACGACAAAGCGCACTTGGTCCACCAGCGCCTGCTTGTTGCCGGTATAGCCATCCGGCATGGCCTCGGCGCGTACGGCGTATTCGGCAAAGCGTTGCAGGTCAATATATTGCCCGCGTTGCCACTGCCCCAGTTTGAAGGGCCCGGTACCGACCGGCGCACGCCACGCCCCCTCGGGCGTCAGCGAGTCCGGATGCAGAATGCCGGTGCCGCCGCAATCGGTCCTGGCCATGGTCGCCAGAAACAGGGCATTGGGCTGCTCCAGCGTGAAGACCACGGTCATCGAATCCGGGCTGCTGATGTCCTGCACCTTGAGCAGGCCACGGCCATCAAAGTCGGCCAGGCAGCGCCATTGCGTCTTGGGATCCAGGTAACGGTGCCAGGTCCACAGGACCTCGGCCGCTGTCAGCGGTGCGCCATTATGAAAGCGCACGCCGTCGCGCAATTTGAAGCGATAGCTGCGTCCATCGTCGGAAACGCTGATCGACTCGGCCAGCATGGGGCCCACGGTCGCGTCTTCGCGGTAGGCCACCAGGCCCTCCACCACATGCATGACGACGGCGTCGGTGTTCTCGTCCCGGTTGACGCCAGGGTCGGTGCTGCGGATATCTCCGTTGATGCCGACCTGGATGCGTGATGGCTCGGTAGCGTGAGCCCCGGCCGCCGCCAGCGCCAATGCCAGCGTGGCGCAGCTCAGGGCGGCTTTTACAGTGTTGTGCATGAAGTACTCCTCCTTCAATGGGGTGGGCTGCATGGCCAGTGTCAGGCCATGCCGCTTGTGCTTATTGCTGCACTTGGCGGGCCCGCCGTTCGCGCAACACCGCGGCGAAAAATTTCTGCGCGGCCGGCATGACTTTGATGCCCATGTGGGGCACGTTGGGAATTTGATCCAGCGTGGCCTTCACTCCGGCGGCTTCAAAGCTGGCGCGCAGACGTTCCAGCCGCTCGGGTCGGGTGCGGCCGGCGTCATTGGCGCCTTCCATGTAGTGCTTGCCACCGGGGCGATGGGTGATCTCCCAGGTTTCAAGATCGGCAGCGCCCACCACCATGTGGATGGGCACCTGACGCAAGGCGTCCAGGTTCAGCGCCTTGCCAAAACGCGTCTCCATATCGGCCACGCCCACCCACCACTTGCGATCGGTGTCCAGTAGCGTGACCGAACCGGGCGCGCCTATCGACGCGGCCCAGAGCCGGTCGGGGTGCAGATAGCAGAAGCGGTTGGTGAATTGGCCGCCGCCCGAATAGCCGAAGAGCCCAAAGGTGTCGAAGTGACGGCCGTATTTCTTGCCGACCTCTGCGACCATATCCAGCAGGATCTGGTCATACCGGATATCGCCTTCAAGAATTTGCTTGTAGCCGTCGCCATTGCCATCGCCCTGCACGCCCACCGGAAACAGCGGCGCCAGGATGATGCAGTCGTTCCAGCGGCCGAACTCGGCAAAGCTGTTCCGGTAGGTCTCCATCGCGCGGTTTGAGCCGTGCACCACAACCACCAGGTCCACCGGACGCGTCGCATCTTCGATGGACTCGGGCACGTAAAGACAGTACGAAAAACGCTTGTCGCCCACATGGGAGTAGACCGTCGTCGGCCCTTGATCGTAGAGACGCCGCGCGGTTTGTCGCGCCAGCAGTTCGGCCTGGGATTCCGGGGTAGCAGTGCTCATGGTCTAAACCACTCAATGAGAAAGACCCGCAGTATCCGTCAGCGTCTAAACAAAGAAAATCTAATTTAATTTTAATTAGGGTAAAGTAAACCTTTACCTGAAACCTACGCGACATGAGCAGCATCCGGTTCCTCAGAACATTTATTGCTGTCGCCGAGGAAGGCAGCTTTGCTGCCGCAGCCGATCGGGTCGCGTTGACCAGCGCCGCTGTCGGCCAGCAAATGCGCGCGCTTGAAGATGAAATGCGGCGAGCCCTGTTTGAGCGCAACCACAGACAAACGAGTTTGAGCCGCGAAGGGCAGCTGTTGCTGCCGCGGGCCAGACGCTTGGTTGCCGATTACGAAGCGATGCTGGAAGACCCCGATCGCGACTTGCGCATGGAAGGCGAAATCACGGTAGGCGGCATCATTTCGGCCATGGGCCTGCTGGCCAATTGTCTGGTGCAGTTGAAGGCCATTCATCCCAAAGTGTCGGTCACGCTGACCAGCGCTCGTTCAGATGAATTGGCGCCACTGTTGCTGGCCGGCGAGTTGGACGCAGCCGTGGTGGTGACGTCGCCCCGACAGGACTTCAAAGGCCTGAGCTGCTCGCGGCTATATGACGAACCCCTGATCTTGCTGGCAAGCGCCGAGGCTCATGCCAGAACGCCGGACATCACGGAGCTGCTGGCTACCCAGCCCTATATTCGCTATGACCGCAATACGGCCACCGGTTCCAAAGCCGACCGGGTGCTGCGCCGCTTGCGAGTCAAGCCGCAAGAAATCCTGGAGCTCAACTCGATCCTTGGCATTGCGGCGCTGGTGCGCCAACAAGTGGGTGTCAGCTTGGTGCCCTTGCTGCAAAACGTCTATTGGAACGAGGACCGAGCCTTGAAAGTGCTGTCATTGCCGGGGCCGCAAGAATTCCGCAGCATCAGCATCGTGGAACAGGGCCGAAAACGCCATCTGACTGGCGAAATCAGCCGGTTGCTGCGCGTCGCTTTCGATTTACGCGGCCGCCCTAGAGAGCGCAAGAAATAAGGCGAATGGACATTTGATCAGCGCCCGGCGCACTCAACTGGTCGCCTCGCCCGTCGATACTCCCTGACGGGCATGGACGGGCTTGACCCCGTCGTGCCCTTCCCGTCCGATGAACCAATACAGCGCCACCGCAGTCACCACGGTCACGCCGCACAGCACGTAGAGCAACGCGGCAAACGCCTGTCCCGACGCCAGCGCCAATGCGGTTTGCTGCACCGACGGCAGCAGCGTCATCGCCCCGGCCACATCGCCGGCCACCAGCCGCTGAGCCGCCGTCCCCACCGATGCCGCCCCTTCCTGCGCGACGGCCGCAAGATAATGGGACGTCAGCCCGGCCAGTATCGCGCTTACGATCGCCAGGGCCAGGCCCTCGCCCGCCACCCGCGAGGTGCTGAAAATGCCAGCCGCCATGCCGGCGCGCTCCTTGGGCACCACGCTCACCGCCAGCCCGTCCATCAGCCCCCAGGGCAGACCAATGCCCACGCCGATCAGCAGCATCGGCCAGACCATGGCGGACACCTCGGCGTGCCCCATCACGTGACTCAGCCAGGCCAAGCCCGCGGCGTTCGCCAGCAATCCAACGGCGCACAGGCTCGCTGCCGAAAACCGTTGAACGAGGCGCCCCGCCAGCATCGGCACCACCATCAACGGGGCCGACAACGCCATCATCAGCAGGCCCGCATGCACCTCGTCCAGGCCGGACACCGCGATCAGACGCACCGGCAGAAGAATCAAGAGCACCACGAACCCATACGCCGGCGCCGCGGCCAACAGTTGCACGCCGACGAAGCGCGGATGACGGAACAGCGTGAGATCCAGCAACGGCCGCTTGCTGCGCAGCTCGATTTTTACGAAGGCAATGAACGACAGCACGCAACCCGCCAGCAACCCCAAGGTGCCGCGATCCGCCCAACCGGCGGCTGGCACGCGCAGCGCCATGCATGTCAGCAACGCCAACGCGCCCGAGAACGTGAAGGCTCCCGCCCAGTCCAGCCTGCCCGCATCCGGATCGCGCGATTCGCGTAGATAGCGCCATCCCAATCCCCACGCCGCCAGGGCCATCAAGACCGTCAGGCCGAACACGCCGCGCCAGCCGAATTGCGCTACCAGCAAGCCCGACAGGATCGGCCCGAATGAAAGTCCCACGCCGAAACTCGTGCCCATCAAGCTGAAGGCCCGCGTGCGCGCCGCGCCATCGAATTCCTGCGCCAGCGCCGCGGCGCCTGCCGACAAAATCGCCGCGCCGCCCAGCCCCTGCGCGGCCCGCAATAGGTTGAACACCGCCATTCCCGGGGCCGCGATCAGCGCCAGCGACGCCAGCACGAAAAGGGCCGCGCCCCACAGATAGACCCGCCGGCGCCCATGCCGGTCGGCCAGCCCGCCGGCGGCCAACAAGGTACTGCCAAACGCCAGCATGAACGCATTGGTCACCCAATTGAGCGCCTCCGGGCTGGCAGGCAGCGCCTGCGCCAGCGCAGGCAGCGCAACCGCCGGGCCGGTAAAACTAAGCGGCATCACCAGCGCGCCAAGGCAGACGGCGGCAAGCACCAACCGCCGCGAGGCGGAAGAAGACGAAATGGGCGTGGTCATGGTCAATGCGGAATCCGAAAAGGGATTTCAAGATAACGGGGCAGCCTTGACCGATAAATGGGGTAATAATCCGATCATTACGGAATAACATTCTTGAATAGACATGGACCGCCTTGCCGCTCTTATGCCCTTTGTCTGCAGCGCGGAGCTGGGCAGCTTCGCCGCCGCAGGCCGCAACCTTGGCCTGTCGCCCTCCGCCGTGGGCAAGGCCGTTGCCCGCCTGGAACAGGACCTTCAGGTGCGCCTGTTCCAACGCAGCACGCGCCGCATGCAGCTCACGGAAGAAGGTCGCCTGTACTTCGAGCGCTGCAAGCGCATCCTGGACGATCTCGATGACGCCCACGCCATGCTTTCGCGCACGCGGGACGAACCGCACGGCCGCCTGCGCGTCAGCGCGCCGCTGATCAGCTATCACTTCCTGCTGCCGGTATTGCCCGACTTCGCGGCGCGTTATCCCGGCGTCGAGCTTGATCTGGACTTCAATGATCGCGTCGTGGACCTGATTGGCGAACGCATGGACGTCGCGATCCGCAGCGGCGACCTGCCGGACTCCCGACTGATGGCCCGGCCGTTAAGCCGGTTTCGGATGTTGCTATGCGCCTGTCCGGAATATCTGGCGACGCACGGCACGCCGCAATCGCCGGATGACCTGCACGCGCATGCCGCGGTCCGCTTCCGCTTTCCAAACTCTGGACACCTGCAACGCTGGCCGCTGACGGACCCCGACCCTGCACTGCGCACCGCGCTCACCTGCAACAACATGGAAGCGCTGCGCGGCGCGGTGATACAGGGTTTCGGCATCGGCTGCATGCCGGATTTCCTGGCGCGCGATGCGCTGGCTGCGGGCGTTCTGGTAGAGGTGCTGCCCCAGCACACCGAAGGCGCCGGCCGGTTTCAACTGGTGTGGCCGTCGAACCGGAACCTGTCGCCCAAGGTGAGGGTGTTCGTGGACTTCATGGGGCAGCGCTGCGGTGATGCGCAGGCGGCCCTATGAATGCAATGGCGCCGGGCCTTATTGCAGTTCGATATTCGCGTTCTTCACGATTTGCGCGTATTTTCGGGTCTCGCTCTTGAAGTATTCGACCGTATCGGCGGAATCCCGCATGGTGATCCTGTTGCCCTGCAGGTCCATGGCCTTCTTTGTTTCGGGGTCGCGGTACGCCGCCTCGAAGGCCTTGTACACGCGCCGCACTTGATCCGCCTGCAACTTCGCGGGGCCAATCACGGCAAACCAGCCTTCCACTTCGTAATCGGGCATGCCCTGTTCACGAATAGTGGGAATGTCCGGCGCTGCCGGACTACGTTCCTTGCTGCCCACGCCAATGGCTTTCAGCGCCCCGCTTTTCAGGTGCGGCAAGATGGACGGCAGCGAGGTCACGCCAAAGTCAACCTGCCCGCTCATGATGTCGGTAACCATGGGGCCCGTTCCCTTGTAGGGAATGTGGCGAATTTTCAGTCCGTTTTGCTGCAGGAACAGCTCGCAACCCAGGTGCAGGATGGTGCCATTGCCCGATGATCCGTAGTTATAGGCGTCGGGCTTCGCCCGCAAGGCCGCGACCAGATCGCGCACATTGCTGTAGGGCAGCTTTGTCGGATTCACGACCAGAAGCAGCGGCGTGGTGCCGATGACGGAAATGGGCGTGATGTCCTGGATGGGGTCGAACGGCACGGATTTCAGCACGCTGGGAAAAATCACGTGGTTATTGGACACGACGCCCAGGGTGTGGCCGTCGGCCGTGGCGCGCACAATGGCCGAGGTGCCCAGGATACCGCCAGCACCCGGCTGGTTTTCCACCACCACCGACTGCCCGAACGCCCGATTCAACGCCGGCCCGGCGGAACGCACGATCGTGTCCACACCAGAGCCCACGCTGATGGGCAGAATCAACCGTACTGGCCGGGCACTGTCTTGCGCACGCGCCACGCGCAGCGGCAGAGCGGCCCCCAGCATGCCCGCCCCCAAGACGCCCAGCATCCCACGCCGAGTACAAGATATGTCGTGTGTCTTCATGATGCTGTCTCCTCTGGTTTTATAGGTATTGGCACGGCCAGGCGGTCAGTGGATGACGCCTTGCTCGCGCAGCTTGTGAATACTCTCGTCGGGGTAACCCACGTGTCTCAGCAATTCCGTGGTGTGTTCCCCCATGATGGGCGGTTGCAGCCGCACATCCAGCCGGGCGCCGTCCATGGTGATCGGAAACAACGTCACCTTCGCTTGCTGCCCGGCGCGTTCGCCATCGGTCAACCGTATATTGGCCAGCCCACCGGTGGCGCACAGATGCGGGTCGTCAAAAAGCGCTTCCGGCCGGACGATGGGCGCGAACGGCAAGCCGTTCTTTTCGAAGACGCGCGCCAATTCGTCTACCTCGTACCCCTTCAAGCGCGTCCGCAGATCGGGCAACAGTTCCGGGCGCGCTCGCACGCGGTCGTTGTTCGTTTTGAGATGCGGCGAGTGCTTAAGATCGTCAAACCCGAAGGCATCGCAGAACGTGATCCATTGCGCGTCACTGACGGCTGCCAGGAAGATCTGGCCCTCGTCCTTCACGGTAAAGACGTCGTACAAGGCCCAGGCGGAAATGCGCTCGGGCATGGGCGCGGCGGCCTGGCCGGTGACCGCGTATTGCAGCATGTGTTGCCCGACCAGGAAGACGTTGTTTTCGAACAGCGCCGATTGCACTTCCTGTCCCTGGCCCGTCACCGCGCGTTCCTGTAGCGCACCCATCGCGCCTATCGCGCCAAACATGCCGCCCATGATGTCGTTCACACTTGAGCCGGCGCGCAAGGGGTCGCCCGGGCGTCCCGTCATGTAGGCCAAGCCGCCCATCATTTGCACGACTTCGTCCAGCGCGGTGCGTTGTTCATACGGGCCGGGCAAGAACCCTTTGCAGCTGACATAGATCAGGCCGCGATTTCGCTGACTTAACGATGCGTAATCCAGACCGTATCTGGCCATGACGCCGGGCCGAAAGTTCTCGACCACGATATCGGCGCTGGCGCATAGCTTGCGCGCGGCGTCGGCCCCGGCAGGGCTGCGCAGATCCAATGAAATGGACTTCTTATTCCGGTTGAACATCGGGAAAAAACCCGCGCCCGCGCCCAGCAGATGACGGGTACGGTCGCCCTCGATGGGTTCGACCTTGATCACCTCGGCGCCCAGGTCCGCCAGCACCAGACCGCAGGTGGGCCCCATCACCATGTGGGTGAATTCCACCACACGGATACCGGCTAACGGCAAACGGCGTGTCCTGCCAACCGCCGGTGCGGCGGGCGCAGAGGCGTCGCCGCACGAAGCGCCGTTATGTTCTGGCGCGTGTGCTGGAGCGGCGGCAGCGTCGTCCGCGGCCGGCGCCGCGCCTTTCCAGATCTTCGGCAACCCTGCTTGCGCAATCGAGCCGCGCAGCGTTTCCCCTTCCAGCCAGACGCCGGCCTGTTTACGCAAGGCCAGCAGCTGCGGCAGGTCCAGCCCCGTGTCCACGCCCATGCTTCCCAGCAGATAGGCCAGGTCTTCGGTGGACACGTTGCCACTGGCGCCCGGCGCATGGGGACACCCGCCGATTCCCGCCAGACAGGCATCGAATCGCGTGATGCCGGTTTCCAGCGCCGCCATCACATTGGCCAGCCCCAGGCCCCGCGTGTCGTGAAAATGCGCGCACGTCAGGCGGTCGCCGGCAATGCGGCGCGCGGCTTCAAACAGCCGGCGCACCATCAGGGGATCCGCATACCCCACGGTGTCGGCCAGGCTGACACAATCAACGCCCGCATCCAGCAACGCCTGCATCAATCGCAGCACTTCCGCCGGCTCCACATGCCCCTGCAACGTGCAGCCGAACGCAGTGCCCACGCCGCCTTCAAGCAACATGCGGGAACCGGCGGCATCGCGCGCCGCGCGAATTCTGGAGACTTCCTTGACCACGTCGTCGGGCGTCTTGCGCAGATTGGCCAGACTGTGGGCATGGCTGGCCGACAACGGCACGACCATCAGGTCCGCGCCAGATTCGATGGCGCGTTCCGCCCCTTTCAGGTTGGGCACCAGCACCGTCGCCCGCAAACCGGGAAACGTCCGGGCATAGGCCACCAGCTCGGCCGTGTCGGCCAATTGCGGCAGCAGGCGCGCCGGTACAAACGAGCCGACCTCGATTTCGCGGAGCCCCGCGGCATAGGCCTGCGCAATCCACTCACGCTTGATGGCGGTGGGCACCACCCTTGCCAGGCTTTGCAGGCCGTCGCGCAAACCCACCTCACGCAAGATCGCGCGGGCAGGCCAGCCAGTAGGAAGTTCGGTAGCAAACATGAATGGCTTCGTCCGATAAGGCAGGAATAGACGTAGTGTAGATTTCACATATCGGCCGAATAACGATCATTTGGAATGCAAAACGTTCCAAAACGGAATATCTTAGGCAGGGTTTGATGACTTTCCTGTAACGGGACTTCCCATGCGCGACCTGGACCTGACTTCATTGCGGCTATTCGTGGCCGTTTGCGAAACCCGCAACATTGCCCGGGCGGGCGAGAACGCCAACATCGTCGGATCCGCCATCAGCAAGCGTCTGGCCCAGTTGGAAAGCGCCGTGGGCGCCAAACTCCTGACCCGACGCAAACACGGCATGGAGCCCACGCCAGCCGGGGAAACGCTGCTGGAACATGCCCGCGCGATCATGACCAGCACGGCCCGGATCGAACGCGACATGTCCGCCTATTCCCATGGGCTGCGGGGCCAGATCCGTGTACTGGCCACGTCCTCCGTGCTGGCCGAATCGCTAGCCGAGGATGTGGCAATGTTCCTGCAAGACCCGCGTCATCGGAGCATCCGCGTCGACATGGAAGAAGGCTTGAGCCACCAAGTGATCCGCGGCATCAAGGAAGGCGTGGCGTCGTTGGGCATCTGCTGGGACGCATCGCCTCTGGATGGATTGCAGTCCCGCCCATACCGCAACGATCACCTGGCGATGGTCGTGCACCCCGCCCATCCCCTGGCACGGGAATCCACGTTGCAGTTCAGCCAAACGCTAGATTACGAACATGTGGGCATGCCCGTCGCAAGCTCCGTGCAGGTCATGTTGCACAGGGCCGCCGCGCAAGCCGGAAAACCTTTATTGCACCGGGTGATCGTGTCGAACTTCGATTCGGCCTTGCGTGTGGTTCGCGCGAACCTGGGCATAACCATCGTTCCCCGCGAAGTCGCGCAGCCCTATGCGCACGCAACGGGATTGATCGTGATTCCGTTGACCGATGCCTGGGCCGAGCGGCGTTTCACCTTGTGCTTTCGCGACGAAGAAAATCTGTCGCCCGCCGCGCAGGTGCTTCTGGAACACCTGGCCAATGTGGCGCGTCACGACAACACCGCCGCGGCGCTCAAGCCATGAATCATCCCGCTGTGTACCATCGACAGTTCGAAGGTATGGAGGTAAGTGTGGGATGAAGTGGCGAATGATCCGCCACATCACGGTCGTCACCCGGTCCAGTCCTTGCAGAACGGCGCGCTGTCTTCGCGTATCGCTCGATCAAATCGACTGACCGCCCGAGACTTCGATGCGCTGGCCGTTGACCCAGCGATTATCCGGGCCCAACAGGCTGGCGATCATGGGGCCAATATCATCCGGCACCCCCACACGGCCAAGCGCGGTCAGGTCGGCGAAGGCCTTGTTGTAGTCGGGGATATCGCGCACCGCGCCGCCAAGGAAATCGGTTTCGATGGCGCCGGGCGCAACGGCGTTAACGGTGATGCCTCGGCTGCCCAGTTCCTTGGCCATGTACACGGAAAGCGTTTCCACGGCGCCCTTGGCGGCGGCGTAGGCCGAAAACCCGGGAAAAGACACGCGGGTGAGGCCCGACGACAGGTTCACGATGCGGCCGCCGTCCGCCAGCAGCGGCAGCAGCGCCTGGGTCAGGAAGAACACGCCCTTGACGTGGGTGCCAAAGAGCGCATCGAACTGCGCCTCGGTGGTCGACGCGAAGTCCGCCATCTCGCCGTGGCCCGCGTTGTTGATCAGGTGATCGAACCTGTCACGGCCCCAACTGCTGCTCAACGCCTCGCGCAGGGCGGCCAGGAAACCCGCAAAGGACGCCACGTTGTTCGTGTCCAGTTGCAGCGCGATCGCCTTGCGGCCGAGCGCTGCGATGTCGGCGACCACCGCATCCGCCGAAGCCCTGTCGCTGCGATACGTGATGATCACGTCGCCACCATGGCGCGCGATGCTCAGGGCCGTATTGCGGCCCAGACCTCGGCTAGCGCCGGTAACGAGAGAAATGGTTGTCATGGAAAGCTCCTGAATCGTTGAGCGTTCATGTTAGGAGTTGCCGCGTCAAGCAGGTTGCCCGATCATATTGGCCACTTGCCTATTTGTTTTATCGTAGAGAACCGGAAACGCCAGGCATACAATTTCCAGACGATTTCCTCTACGCGTGTTTGCCCAAGACAATGAATTCACTTGCCCAATCTGCTGAATCTTGCGTGGCAACGGCCGACCCATCCAGGCATGTCGGCGTAACCGACGCCTTGTTGCAGGTAGCGCGGCGCTACGCCGATGCACATGTCAACGGCGAAGGCTTCGCGGCCACTTCCATCGACAGCGTAGCCCTCCTGCGTGAAGCCTCGCCCTCCCCCCTGCAACACGCCATCACCAAACCCTTGGTTGCCTTGGTTTTGCAAGGCCGAAAGCGCGTGACCATGGGCGCCAGGACCTTCGAATTTGGCGCGGGCGAATCCTTGCTGATCACGATGGACGTGCCGACGGTCAGCCAGATAACCACGGCCAGCGCGGCCGCGCCTTACTACTCGTTCGTCATGCAATTGGACTTGGGCGTGATCACGGATCTGCTCAGCGAAATGCGTGCCCTGCCGGCCGTGCCCGATCAACCCGTGCGCGTGGATCCCACCGAAACGGAAGTGGCGGAAGCCGCGTTACGGCTGATCAGATTGCTGGACCGGCCAGGCCCGATCGCCTTGCTGGGCCGCCAACTGGTACGAGAACTGCACTACTGGCTGCTGGTTGGCCGGCATGGCAACGCGATTCGCGCACTGGGTGTCACGGACAGCCACGCGCATCGCATTGCACGCGCCGTTGAAATCCTGCGGAAGAAATTCACCGAGCCCTTGCGCGTCGAAACCCTTGCCAATGCCGCCGGCATGAGCCTGTCGGCGTTTCACACGCATTTTCGTAGCATCACCACGCTCACCCCGCTGCAATTCCAGAAGCAGCTGCGCCTGCTTGAAGCTCGCCGACGCCTGCTTGCAGAAGGGGCCGCAATCAGCTCCACCGCCTATGGCGTCGGGTATGAAAGCGTGACGCAGTTCACGCGGGAATACGCGCGGATGTTCGGCCAGCCACCGGGACGCAGCATCCGTGAAGCCCGCGCGCTGGCGCATTCGCACGAGGTTTTGTAGGATCCAGGGCTGAACCCGTCGGTTCGGCTTTTACACAGGAATATATTCAATGAGCAGCATTTTCCCAGGCGATCTCTGGGCAGTGGGTGAAACCCGCATCAATGGTTTTTCGGTCATCGTTCGCTTTCGTACCGGACTGCCGTCGGCGCCTGATCGTCAGGTCAACGAGAACTTGATCATTGTCTCTTGGCCATATACCGGCATGGAGTCCGGCATGCCCAATGACGAAGACAAGAAAAGCACCGACAGCTTTGAAAGCGCCATCGAGAAGGGCTTCGAGAACTCCAATGTGGGCGTGCAGGTGGTTGGCCTGACGGGCAATAACCTGAAAGAGTGGCGTTTCTACACCCACGACGTGGATGCCTTTATGGAGGCATTCAATCAATGCCTGGCCGGGCACCCGGCCTACCCCATCAATCTACGCGTGTTCAAGGATCCGGATTGGAATGGGTTGTCGCAATTGCAGCCCAAAGGCTCGGAACAGCTCCATTGAATGATGGACCAGCGGCGCCCGCGCGCCGCAGCCCGCGCAAGCCCCGGCTTACGGCGCGTGCGTCGCTCAGGCACTGGCCAGTGCCCGCCTGACCGGAGACGGCGCGATTCGCTTTGGCGCCGGCGCATCAGACAGCTGGCTGCCTTGCAAGCGAAACACGCTAACCGCTTGCAGCAATTGGGCGGCCTGGGCTTGCAGGGCCGTGGACGCGCTTGCGGCCTCTGCGATCAGGCCTGCGGTTTGCCGGGTCAGTTCGTCCATCTTGGCCACCACCTGATTAACCTCTTCGATATCCGCGCTTTGGGCGCGGCCGGCGTCGCCGATCTGGCCGACGATGCCCGCAACCCCGTCAATGCTGGAAACGACTTCACGGATCACGCCGGCCGCGTTGTCGGCCTGACGGAATCCATTCGTGGTCTTTTCCAATGACCCCTCGATAAGGCCGCGAATCTCGCGGGCGGCGCCGGCGCTACGCTGGGCCAGCGCGCGGACTTCGGTGGCCACGACCGCGAAGCCCTTGCCGCTTTCACCCGCGCGGGCGGCCTCCACGGCCGCGTTCAAGGCCAGGATATTCGTTTGAAACGCGATGCTGTCGATCACGCCGATGATCTCCGAGATCTTCTTCGCTTCCTGCTGGATTTCTCCCATCACGGTCGCGACGCCGGCCACCGCCGTACTCCCCGTGCCCACGATCTGCCGCGCCTGATCGGTCAGTTGCCGGGCCTGCATGGCGTGCGCCGCGTTGTCATGGACATTGGCGGCCAGGCCACGCATCGACGCCACGGTCTGTGCCAGCGAATCGGCCTGCGCGCGCGAACGCTCCTCCAGCTTCTGGTCGCCCTGCATCATTTCGCCAGACGCGGCCGATAGCGTCGTCGCCGTGGCGCGCACTTCGCTCATGGTCCGGTGCACCGCGTCCATGGTTGTCTTGAAGCTGCGGCCCAGGCCGCTATTCATGCTCAAGCCGCCAAATCGCAGGTCGAATACCCCCGGCTCGCGTCCGATATGCGCGCTAAGCCGGGCCAGCTCTTCGGCGGCGATGCCGGCGCGTTCCATCTTCCAAGCCAGCCATCCCAGCGCCGTAGCCTGCACCACGACATAAGTGGCATGCAACAGCACCATTCCCAGGCCGGGTTCCGTGAAGCAGATCGTTCCGTATCCCCATTGCTGGAGGAAATTGAAAGACAGGTGATGTACCGCGATCACCAGGGCCGCGCACAGAATGGTCCGCCAATCCCGGTACGCCAGCAGCACGGAGAGCAGCACGAAGATGCCGAAGTGCATCTCGGCCATGCCGGACATGAGGTGAATATGAAGCGCGGCCAACACCATCAGGCTACAGGCCACCGCCAGGCGGGTGGACAAGCTACCCGGCCGCCACAGGATCAGCAGCGTGGGAATGCCCGCCGCCACCGCGCCTACCGTGACAGCGGCGCCCCATCGGCCATATTGCGGCGCCAGGCATAGGCCAACGATGAATAGCAGCCAGAGCAGCGGCAACATCGCACGGTCGGTCCGGCGATACGATTCTTCCAGCAAGCGGCTTGCGGTGCGCATGGGCAGATCCTTCGGCAGGGGCGCGAGGGGTCCGCGCAAACGCAATTTTGATAGAAAAATTGCAGTTTGTGAATATTTGTTCCAAATAATTCATGACGGAGGCCGACAGGCGCCCGCCCGTCCATGAGCGGAAACTGAAGAGAGCCCGGCATTGCCCTATGACTTCTTGGCGCCGGAAGGCGCCTTCCACCGCAGCGCATCAAGAACCAGCGAAAAGGCATGGGACGGTTGCTTGCGGCTTGGGTAGTACAGGTAGTATCCGGGGAATGGTGGGCACCAATCCTCCAATACGCGCACCAACCGCCCTTCCTGAAGGTGCGGCGCGAACTCTTCTTCAGGCAGGGACGCTATCCCCAATCCCGCCACCGCCGCATCCACGATGCTGGGCGAAGTGTTGAAGACCAGTTGACCATCCACCCGAACGTTCAGTGATTGGCCGCGACGATCGAAGTCCCAGGTGTAGAGCCCCCCTGCCGTCTGCATGCGCATGTTGATGCAGTTGTGGTTGAGCAGGTCGCGCGGCACCTTGGGAATTGGATGCGTCTGGAAGTATGCCGGCGAAGCCGCGATCGCCATGCGCAATTTCGGCCCCACGGGCACCGCGATCATGTCCCTGTCGATGGTATCGCCCATCCGCACGCCCGCATCGAAGCGGTCGGCCGCGATGTCCCGGAATCCGTAGTTGACGTCGAATTCGACTTTGATGTCTGGATATTCCAGCAGCAGGGGCGTCAGCTTGGGTAGCAGCGTGGTTCGAAGAATGTGCTCGCCGCACGTGATCCTTACCGTGCCGGCCGGCTTGTCCCGCATCTTGGTCAGTTCATCGAGTTCCGCGTCGATCTCGTCAAATCGGTTCCCGATGGCATTAAGCAGGCGCTCGCCGGCGGCCGTGGGCGACACACTGCGCGTGGTGCGCGTAAGCAGCCGGATCGACAGCCTGGACTCCAGGCCGCTGATGGCCTGGCTGAGGGCCGACTGCGTGACGCCCAGCAACGAGGCGGCGCGCGTGAAGCTGCCTTCCCGCGCCACGGTCACGAAGTACAGAAGATCGTTCAGGTTGCGTTTGACCATGGCAGGAGTCTCCCATGAACTATTAATTAGTGGAACTAATATACCTTTTAAGATTTCATTAGCTAGTCAAGTGGCTTTCCGTGCCCCAAGATTCACGGCATGAAAAAACAGTATCGATCCCATGGCGATCCGAACTGGAGCGGCGTGTTCGCCATGTCGCTGTGCGTCTTTGCGCTGATTGCCTCCGAGTTCATGCCCGTCAGCCTGCTGACGCCGGTCGCGGCCGACCTGCGCGTCAGCGACGGAATGGTCGGCAAAGGCATCGCCATCTCTGGCGCGTTCGCGGTACTGACCAGCCTGTCCATCTCGCGGCTTGCCGGCGACATGAACCGCAAGACGCTACTGCTTGCGTTGACGGCGCTGATGGCCCTCTCCGGCGCCGTGGTGGCACTGGCGCCAAGCTACCTGATCTACATGGTGGGGCGCGCGCTCATTGGCATGGTGATCGGCGGGTTCTGGTCCATGTCGGCCGCGACGGCCATGCGCCTGGTGCCTCCCGAGCAGGTGCCGCGCGCACTGGCGATTTTCAACGGAGGCAATGCGCTGGCGACGGTGATCGCCGCACCGTTGGGAGCCTGGCTGGGCGCTATCCTGGGTTGGCGTGGCGCTTTCTTCTGCCTCGTGCCGGTGGCGGCGGTGGCGCTGGTCTGGCAGTGGATCAGCCTGCCGGACATGGCGGCCCAAAAGCGCGCGCCGGGTTCCAGCAACGTCTTCAAGGTACTGGCAAGCCCACCGGTGGCCCTGGGAATGGCCGCTTGCGGCGCGTTCTTCATGGGGCAGTTCGCCCTGTTCACCTATGTGCGGCCGTTCCTGGAAACCGTGACGATCGTGAACGTGACCACGCTGTCGCTCATCCTGCTGGCAATCGGCGTGGCTGGCGTCATCGGCACGGCGCTGATCGGCTCGGTCCTCAAGCGCAGCCTGTACGGGGCGCTGATCGTCATTCCCGTCCTCATGGCGGTGATCGCGTTGACGCTGATTCCTTTCGGTGCGCGGGTCGCTACCGTGGTCGCGTTGCTGGCCCTGTGGGGCCTGATGGCGACCTCGGCCCCGGTAGGCTGGTGGAGCTGGATCGCCGACGCCATGCCTCGCGACGCGGAGGCCGGCGGCGGCCTGATGGTGGCGGTGATCCAGTTGGCCATTGCGCTGGGCTCCACCCTTGGCGGCCTGCTGTTCGATTCGACAGGCTACCAAGGCACCTTCATGGCAAGTGCCGTGGTGCTGCTGTTCGCGGCATTCCTCGCCTTCCTGACCTCGCGGTCGCAAGCCCGGACAAGCAGCCGCTGACCCGGCCTGCGCCGCACCCGTTCACGCCGATCGAACCACCGTGCGCACTGGCAGGCTGCGCACGTGCTTGCCGGTGGCAGCAAAGATCGCGTTGCAAAGCGCGGGCGCCACGGGCGGCACCGGCGGCTCGCCGACGCCGCCAGGCGGCAGGGCGTGGTCGTCATTGACCAGGTGGGTCCGGATGACGCGCGGCGACGCATTGTGGCGCAATACCTCGTAATCGTGGAAATTGCTCTGCTTCACGCGGCCCTTCTCGAAGGTGATTTCGCTGGTAAGGGCCAGGCTCAGGCCCATGACGGCGCCGCCTTCCATCTGGGCGCGGATGCGCTCGGGGTTGATCTGCGGCCCGCAGTCCATCGCCATGTCCACCGCGATGATGCGCACTTCGCCCTTGTCGTCCACGGCGACCTCGACCACGGTGGCGGTGTAGCTCATGAAGCTGTAGCAGAATGCCAGTCCCAGGCCGTGGCCCTTGGGCAGCGTGCGGCCCCATCCGGCGCCTTTACATGCCGCCTCGATGACCCCGCGCAGGCGGCCGGTGTCGTAGGGATAGCGTTCGGGTGATTCGGAGTAGTTCCAGGTGTCGGCCAGGGTGCCCGGGTCGATGCGTCGCGCCGGACCGATAAGGTCCAGCGCGAAGTCCTTGGGATCCTTGCCTGCGCGGTCGGCCAACTCGGCGATGAAGCATTGCGCCGCGAAGGCATGCGGAATGTTGGCGACAGAGCGGAACCACCCGATGCGGGCATGAGCCTCGACTTCGGCCGTTTCCACCTGCACGTTCGGAATGCGGTAAGGCATGTTGATCGCCGACATCGCCGACTCGAACATCTGCTGGCCTTTGGCGCCTTCGGAAAAAAGAGAGGCGATGGTGGGCGCGGCGCTGCGGTGCAGCCAGGATTGAACCTGTCCGTTCTTGTCCAGGACGGCCTCCAGCCGTTCGACCGAAACGGTGTGCAGGTAATCATGGCGGATGTCGTCCTCGCGCGTCCATACCAGCTTGACCGGCGTGCCGTCGGGCATGGCGCGGGCGACGATGGCGGCCTCATCCACGAAGTCGGGCTTGGACTTCCGTCCGAAGCCCCCGCCCAGCAGCAAGACGTTGACCTTGACGTTGGCGGGTTCAAGCTTAAGGCGGGCAGCCACGGCGTCGCGCGCGGCCGCGGGGTTCTGAACGGACGTCCAGACCTCGGCTTTGCCCCCTTTGATCAGCACCGTGGCCACCGGCGGTTCCATCGAAGCGTGGGCCAGATGCGGCACGTAGTACTCCGCAGCCACGCGCTGGGCTTCGGGCGCCTTGGCCCAGGCCTGCGCGGCGTCGCCTTGATGGCGTATCGCCTTGCCGGGCCTGCGCGCCGCCGCCTCTAGCGTCTGGCGGTAGGCGCCGGAGTCGTAGCCGCCATTTGGGCCATCGTCCCATTCGATTTCCAATGCGTCGCGCCCCTGGCGCGCGGCCCAGGTGTTGCGGGCAACGACCGCCACGCCGCCCAGTGGCTGGAAGGCGGGCGCGCCCGTCATCGCAGGAATTTCCACGACCTTCAGCACACCCGGCACGGCCAGCGCCTTGGCGCCGTCGAAGCGACGCAGCCGGCCGCCCACGACGGGCGGGCGCGCCACCACGGCATAGACCATGCCGGGCAGGCGCATGTCCATGCCGTAGGTCGCCTGGCCTTTCCCGATGGCCTCCAGGTCAACCAGGCGCACACGGTCCTTGCCGATGTACCGGAACTCGGTCCGGGCCTTCAACTTGAGCGCGTCGCCCGTCGGCACCGCCTGCTTGGCCGCGTCCGCCGCCAGTTCGCCATAACTCAGCCGGCGTCCAGTGGGCGGGTGCAACACCTCGTGTTGCACGGCCTTGACCTCAAGCACCGGAACGGACCAACGCGCCGCGGCCGCGGCTTCAAGCATCTGGCGGGCTGCCGCCCCCACGCGCCGCATGGGCATCAGGAAATGACGGACGCTGCGCGAACCGTCCACATTCTGGTTGCCATAGCGGGTCTCGTCGGCGTCCGCCTGCACGACCTTCACCCGCGCCCAGTCCGACTCCATTTCGTCCGCCACCACCATGGGCAAGCTGGTGCGCACGCCGGTGCCCATCTCGGCGCGGTGTGCCACGATGGTGACGGTGCCATCCGGCGCGATAGAGACGAAAACCAGCGGATCATCCACCGTGCCGCCGGGCATGGAGTCGGCGCCATATTTCTGGACGGCGGTGTCGGCCGCCCAGGCGGCCGTGACCACGCCCTTGGCAGTGACTGCGAGGGTCAACGCGGCGACGGTGCCTTGCAAGAATCCGCGCCGGGAGAGTTGAGCAATGGCGGTCATTGCTTGTCTCCCTGTGCCAGGCGAAGGGCAGCCTGCTGGATGGCGGCGCGGATGCGCGGGTACGTGCCGCAGCGGCAGATGTTGCCGCTCATGGCGTCGTCGATCTGCTGTTCGGTGGGGTTGGGGGTTGTCTTGAGCAGGCTTACCGCCGTCATGATCTGCCCCGCCTGGCAGTAGCCGCACTGCGCAACGTTGTTCTCGACCCAGGCCTGTTGCACGACCTTGCCCAAGCGGTCCGCCTCCATGCCTTCGATCGTCGCGATCGCATGGCCGACGGTAGCCGAGACCGGCGTGACGCACGAACGGATCGGCGAGCCGTCCATGTGGACCGTACAGGCCCCGCACAAGGCCATGCCACAGCCGAATTTGGTGCCGGTCATGCCAAGCTCGTCGCGCAGGGCCCACAGCAGGGGCATCTCATCAGGCGCGCTGATCTCTTTGGTCTGGCCGTTGACTTGAAGACGCATCATGGACGAACTCCTTGGGTCAGAGCCAAGAACATTGTGCGATGCCCCGAACGAGGGGAATTGGCTCGAAAGTAAGTCATTCTGGTGGAAAATTCCGCCGCAGACAATTAGCCGGGCTAATAGGCACTTTAAGCGTTCACGGGGTAATCGTGCGCTAATTGGCTCGCCTTGGCGTCAGCGCGCGCGCCGGTAGTGCATGGCGACCACACCGCCACGGAGCGGCTTGGCAGAGACCAAATCGAGCAGTCGCGTACTGGGCAGCCCGCCCTCGAACAGCGTCGGGCCGTGCCCGGCGATCCTAGGGTGAATAAGGAATTGGTACTCATCGACCAGATTCAGCCGGTCCAGCTCGGCCGCGAGCTTGCCGCTACCGACCAGTACACCCCTCGGGGTCTCGTCCTTGAGCTTCTGTACGCCAGTGCGCAGGTCGTCTGCGATGGGGTGGGTGTTGATCCACGAGTAGTCCTTTCGCGTCGAGGACACCACGTATTTCGGCTTGGCATCCAGCTTGACGGCCCACTCGCGCATCGCCGCTGAAGCCTCGACGTCGCCGCGGGCGACGGCCGGCCAATAGGCCTCCATCATCTCGTAGGTGACCCGCCCCCACAACACCGCCCCGCACGCGTCCATGAGCCGGGTGAAGAAGGCGTGCGTGTCGTCGTCGGCAATCCCTTCCTGATGGTCTACACAGCCGTCAAGGGTGACGTTCATACTGAAAGTCAGGATTCCCATGATGTCGTTCTCCCGAAATTCTCAAATCCAGCCCGACCTTTGCGAATAAATCTGCGGATTAAAGATACATCAGGCCGGGATGGACTTGAATAAAATTCGACACCTGGCTGGCAATGCCGCCGCTTTAGAATTGCCAGCGTGCAGTCGCGCTAACCGAATGTTCCCGACTGTCGCTGGCATACTGCCCGGCATACCCCAGCCTTACCGACGCCGTGCGCGCAATCGCCATCTCCGCACCTAATTCCACCAGCGCGGCATCGCGCCCGAGAGGCGCGCCCGCGACGGTGAACGGCTGCCCGGCGCTGAACGCCAACACCGATTCTGGCTTTACGTCGCCGAACACGTGGCGCCAACCCACCGTGCCGAACACCCTGCCCTGACGGCCACCAGCATCGAATTCCTGGGCGGCTCGCAGACCCAACGTCGTATAGGTTTGCTGCGTGCTTCCAGACTCGCCCGACAGCGCGGCGTTGCCGCCGCTTTCGGCAAAACCGCGCGTGCGCAAATCGCTCCAGGCCAGGCCGACGAACGGCTCCAGCGTGGTACGTTCCCCCAATGGCCTTGCATAGGACAATTCCGTGAACACCTGACTGGTGCTGGCGCCATAGTCGGCCGTCAACGCGGCGGTTTGGCTGTTGGCGTAGCGCCGCGTCGAAATGTCATGCCAGGTGTACCCCGCGCCCGCCAGGACTTGCCAGGCGCCGGACCCGGCGGCAAAGGCTTTTCCACCGTAGACGAGAGCGCTGTAGCTGGACACGTTCGCCTGCGAGGAACGCTCGTCGACACGCGCCTTGCTGTCGGTGTAGCCCAGGGCGCTGCCGACACGCCAGCCCGCGCCCACGGCACGATCGGCTCCCACGAACAGTCCGCCAACATGCTGGCGGATTTGCGCGGCATTGCCGTCCGTATCAACCGTCTGCCAATTTCCCACAATTTCGGCCCAGGCTGGCAAGGCGCTGGACGCTGGCATCTCGCCGGTCAGGACCTGGCCATCAGATACGCCCACAGCGGCGGTGTAGCTACCCGCCCGCGCAGTCGCCTGGAGGTTCGCGCGCAACTTGGCCAAAGGCGTCTGGCGCACCTGCGCCGCGCCCTGAAGCAGGGTGCTTGACACGCTGGCGTGTATTTCACCCGACAGGCTGTCGAAGGCGTCTTCGGTCTGCCCCACCGCCAGCGTCGCTGCATACTGACGCAACGCGCTGTCTGCATCCATGCTTTCCAGGGCGCCGGCCACGGCCCGCTGGTTTGGCGTATTGGCACCAGTGGGGAAGGCTCGCGTCTGTAGCAAGCCCAGTCTCACGTCGGTAGCGCTGTAGGACAACCGGGGATCCAGGAACGCATAGTTCGACGAGACGCTTTCGAACCGACCTTCTACCGAATTGGCGCTAAGAACGGTGTAGCTCAGGTTAGGGGCGAAGTTGCCGTCCGGCCCAACGTGCAGCACCGACCCCGCCAGCCGTGCAATGCCGTTCACCACGACCCGATCGCTATTGGCCGATGCCGGCGTCGCTTCGACGCGGTAGGTGGCTCCAGGCGCAAAGGTCAGGTCACCATTGACCGTCAACGTGCCGATCGAATTGCCGGGGCTCAAAACCGACCCACTGGCCAATGTGGTCGCCCCCACCGAACCCGACCCGCCCAGCGTGGCGCCCGCGCCCACGCTGACCGGGCCCGCCAGCGTACCGTTGACCGTAAGCGAGCTTCCCGACACCGTGGTCACGCCGGTGTTGCTGCTGTTACCGGTCAGGATCACGTTACCCGACAAGATGTTGACGCGACCATTGCCTTGAATGCTACCGCCATAGGTCAGGGCCGGGCCGACAAAGTTGAACAGCAGTTCGCCATCGCCCGCGCCAAATCGCAGCACCGGGGCATTCAACACGCCGGCGGGCGCCGCGCCAAAGTCCGCAGGCGTGCCCATGACCAGCGTGCCCTTGGAACCCGCGGCGTTCGCGATGACGACTTCACTTGCGTTCAGCGCGCCTCCAAACATCAACAACAGCCGTCCTTCGCCTGCATCGCCCACGGTCACCGGGCCGGTCGACGTCCAGTTCGAACCATCGCCCATAATCGTCACGTTGCCGTAGGACCCGGCCCGCCTGCCCAACGTGCCGTTCATGCTGGTCAGCTGGCCGCCACTCGAAACACCCAAGCCGCCGCGCGCACCGTTGGCGTCGCCAACCACAAAGATCCCATCGTTGCTCCACAACGATCCCGCTCCGCCAATCGAGGCGGTGCTGACGCTGCCTGAACCGACGCCGACGAAGCCGGAGGTTCCGCTGAGCGTCGCGCCGTCGGCTAGCAAGAGCGTGCCGCTGCCTTCTTTGCCGATTTCCACTGGCCCCGAACTGGTCCAGGACGAACCGGCGCCCATCAGCGAGACGCTGCCGGTCGATCCCGCCTGGTCGGCCGCGATCAGACCACCGCTCTGTACGCGCCCCGCATTGCTGACCTCGAACAAACCGCCACCATGATGTCCCACCTTCACGGGCAATGCAGAATCCACGGACGATCCCGTTCCGCTCACCTGGAAAAAACCGGTGGATAGCGCCGAGTCAGCAACATTGATCTCGGTGGCAATAAGCGACGCGCCCGCCAGCACGCGCACCGCGCCGCGAGCGCTCGTGCTGGGCGGCCCGAACGTATCACCGCCGACCAGCAAGGTCCCGGCCTGCAACGTGGAGCCGGCGTCGGTCACCTGGATCTCCCCCCACGCGTCCCCGCCACGCCCCGCTGCCAAAACGCCCGCCTGCACCACCCCCCCATTTTTGATGGTCAACGCAGCGGTTCCCAGTTCCCCCACATACAAGGTAGACAGTACTTCGAGCCGACTCCCCGGATCCGACACGGTCACCGATCCAGTGCTGTTGACGCCCTTGGCGATCGTGCCGTACATGGAGTTCCAGACACTGCCGACGCCAACTCCTCCCAGCACGGCTGCCCCG
Source organism: Achromobacter maghribensis (assembly GCF_057334215.1). Lineage (NCBI taxonomy): Bacteria > Pseudomonadati > Pseudomonadota > Betaproteobacteria > Burkholderiales > Alcaligenaceae > Achromobacter > Achromobacter maghribensis. The sequence goes on from NZ_JBHFII010000004.1 coordinate 48,067, forward strand.
TTTGAGCCGCCATCGTTGCCCAGCACGAAGCTGCCGGTGGTTAGGCTCCCGCCTGACCGAAACACCAGTGTGCCAGCCGCGGTGTCGCCGACCAGCAAGGTGCCCGCTTGGCTCATATTGTCGAGCTGTACCGTGCCGGCAGCGACATGGGCATCATCCGCAATGCTGGGCAGAGCACCGCCCCAGTTCGCGGGGACACCCCAAAATCCTCCCCCTGCGCCGACCCACGTGAGCGTGGCAGCATCTGCCGATGGCAGACCAAGAGCGGCGACCGCCATGGCAACCGCCGCTGAAAGCGGACGCACAGGCATATGGGAAATCATGGGTGACAGGCGCATCGGCTTCATTCTTGGCTTCCAGGTTTTGGCTACCGGGCGTTCGGATCCCGGCGCGGCGACGAGGAGTATAGGAATTTGCAAGCGCCTGAAGCTGAGCAAGTATGAGCATTGGCACTGAGAAAATCTGAGCGCACACACTGGATTTCTGGCGCCGCTGCACTCAAAAAAGCGCTACGCACAGAAATCAAGTCTGGTTAAACTGAGCGCCACCCCACCCCGCCCGGGTGCGCGTCTACCGTTGCACCGATACCCACCCCCAGATCCTAATGTCCGCTACGCCGCTTGCCGATCTGATGCCCATGCTCCTGGACGCCGTGTGTGTCGTGACCGAGTCGGGCAGATTCCTCAGCGTGACCGGCGCCTGCGAGCCGATCTTCGGCTACACGCCGGAAGAGATGGTGGGACGCCCGATGATGGACCTTATCCACGAAGCCGACCGGTCCGCGACGCTTGCCGCGGTCGGCCGGCTGATGCGCGGCAAGCTGCAATACGATTTCGAGAATCGATACGTGCGCAAGGACGGACGGATTGTCCACATCATGTGGTCAGCGCGTTGGTACCCGGACAAGCAGATACGCGTTGCGGTGGCCCGGGACGTCACGGCACGGCATGTCCAGCGCAACGACTTGGAAGATAAGGGGGCGCCACCGCAAGCCTTGCCATGGCAACTCTGCGATTCGCCGCCCAGCCTGGTGCCTCCCGGCGCATCGCCCATTCCCTTGTCCCACCAGGACTACACCGTCCTGGCCACGCTTGCCACGCACGCCCAGGGCGCCAGCCGAAGAGCCATCGTGGAAGCGCTTGGAAAGGACTACTGGACCTACGACCGCCGCAGTCTGGATACACAAATGCGCCGCCTGCGCAGAAAGGTCGAACAAGCCTGCGACCGTGCACTGCCGGTCGCGACGCTGCGCGGAATGGGGTATCGGTTCTACGACCCGATCGAATACCGGCGGAGCGGCGAGGTTAGACGCCAACGTCCAGAGCGATACGGTGCTCAGGAAGAAGATCCCGCCCAGCTCGCGAGCACGCGGTCGCAAATAGACTGCGCTTCACCCAGGTAGTTGGCGGGATCGCCCAGGCGGTCAAGGTCGTGGTCGCCCAGCAACGCCCGTGTCGCTTCATGCTTGGCTAATGCCTCGCGTACGCTTGCTTTTAGCGAGCAGTTTCGGCGCACGGCTTCCTGTGATGCCTGTTCGATCAGTTCGTGGGCCTCTATGCGGCCGATTCGAGCGCCCAGCGCAAGCGCATAAGCCTCGGCAAGGATCAATCCGTTTGTTGCGTCTACATTGCGCGCCATGTTGGCGGCGTGGACTTCAAGGCCGTCCAGCATGCCTGCCACGTGGCGTAGCGCGCCACCGGTCAGCGCGCAGATTTGCGGCAGGACGTCCCATTCCGCCTGCCAGCCGCCCAACGCGCGTTCGTGTTCTTGCACCATGGAGGAGAGCATGGTGGACACCAGTGGCGGCACGCGAGTGGCGGCGGCCAGGATGGCGGCGCTGCTGACGGGATTGCGCTTGTGCGGCATGGTGCTGGAGCCGCCCCGCCCCGGGCCGCCGGGTTCGGCAAGTTCGGCGATTTCGGTCTGCGCCATCAACGACACATCGCGGGCGATCTTGCCCAGCGTGCCCGTCAGTACGCCCAACGTCGCGGCCATATCGGCCAACCGGTCGCGATGCGCGTGCCAGGGCATATTGGGCAGCGCCAGGCCCAGTTCTTTGGCCAATGCGCTTGCGATGGCGGGTGCGGCGTCACCCAGGCTGGCCAACGTGCCGGCGGCGCCGCCGAATTGCAGCAGAGCGGCTTGTTCGGCGTCGTGCCGCAGGCGTCGCTGCGCCCGCGCCAAGGCTTCCAGCCAACCGGCCGTCTTAACGCCAAACGTAGTGGGCAGCGCGTGCTGCAACCACGTGCGCGCGACCATGATCGTGTCGCGGTGCGCCGCCGTCAGTCGCGCACATGCGCGCTGCGCCGCGTCCAGATCCTGGTCCAGCTGCGCGGCGACCTGTTGCAGCTGCAAGACCAGCGCGGTGTCCAGCACGTCCTGGCTGGTGGCGCCCCAATGCACGAAACGTGCCGCCTCGGGATCCACCCGGCGCACGGCGGCGGTCAGTTGCTTGACAAAGGGAATGGCAATGTTGCCGGCCAGCATTGAGGCCGTGGCGATCGCCTCCAGATCCAGGATGGCGTCAATGTCCTCGGCATGGCAGACGTCATGGATGCTGCGGGCCGCGCGGTCGGGGATGACGCCACAGTGCGCCTGGGCGCGGGCCAACGCCGCTTCCACCGCCAACATCCGCCTGATGGTGCCGGGCCCGGAGAACAAACCCATGATGTCGCGGTCGGAATAGATCTGTTCGGTCAGGCCGGAGAGAATGGTCATGTGGCGCGTCCGTTGCCGTGGCGATCAAACATCGAAAAATACGGTTTCGCCCGCGCCCTGCAAGACGACATTCCAGCGCAGTACGCCGTCGTCCGACGCCTGTGCGACCAGCGTTTCCCTGCGGGCGGCCGGGGTCTGGCGCAGTACCCAATCCTGTTCGTTGGCCCGGGCTTCATCCGGAAAATACAGGCGCGTCGATAGGTGTTTAAGCAGGCCGCGCATGAATAGCGAGACCAGCAGATGGGGCGCTTGCAGCGTGCCGTCCGGCGCGGGCACGCTGCCGGGCTTGATCGTGGTGAAGCGGAACGAGCCGTCCGCTTCCGTCGGCACGCGTCCAAACCCCGTAAAGCCCGGCGTACTTGTGGCGGGCTCGCCATGGCGCGGGTCGTCCGGATGGCGGTAAACGCCGCGGGCGTCGGCTTGCCAGATTTCGATCATGCCGTCGGGCACCGGATTGCCCTGGCCATCAATGATCCGTCCTTCGATCACGACCGAGGCCACGGCCAGGTCGGGCTGGCCCGCGGTCAAGTCCGCACAGTTCAGGCCCGACAGGCCGATGTGCAGGTAGGGGCCGACGGTTTGCGAGGTAGTGGGGTAGAGCATGCGTTACTCCATCGGGGTAGCGTTGCGGCCGCGCAGCACGATATCGAAGCGATAGCCCAGCGCGTATTCGGGCACGGTGGTTTCCCAGTCAAGCGTGGCGACCAGGCGGGCGCGCGCCTTGGCGTCCGGCACGCACTGGAAGATGGGGTCGAATTCCAGCAACGGATCGCCCGGAAAGTACATCTGCGTGACCAACCGCGTGGCGTAGGCGCGGCCAAACAGCGAAAAGTGGATATGCTGCGGCCGCCAGCCGTTGTAATGATTGCCCCACGGGTAGGCGCCGGGCTTGATCGTCTTGAACTGATAACGGCCATGTGCGTCCGTCACCGTCCGGCCCTCGCCGCTGAAGTTCGGGTCCAGCGGCGCATCATGCTGATCGCGCTTGTGCAGGTAGCGGCCGGCGGCATTGGCTTGCCATATTTCGATCAGCGCGTCGGGCACGGGGCGGCCGTTTTCGTCCAGCACGCGGCCCGACACGATGATGCGTTCGCCGATGGCCTGGGCGCTGGCGATGCGCGTCAGGTCGTTGTCGCCCTGCTTGACAAACGCGGCGCCGAACGCCGGGCCAGTGATTTCCGACAGGGTCTGCGGCAGCGCGATCAGCGGCTCGTTTGGCGAACGTAGCAGCGTGGAACCATACGCGTCAAAGCGGTAAGCGGGCTGAGTGTCCCAGAACGGACGCCGGTATTGGGCAAGCTTGGACATTGCTGGAATTCTCCTTTGAATAGCGGTTCGCGCCTGCCCCGTTCAGCAATGGGAGCGAGGCGCGAACGAGGCATGCGTATCAACCGCCGAACCAGCGCGCGGGCACGATGACCAGCGCCGGGAAGACGACCATCAGGAACATGACCGCGAATTCGGCGGCCATGAACGGCATGACCCCTCGGGTGACGTCGTCCATCTTCATCTTGCCCACGCCCGCCACCACATTGAGCACGGTGCCCACGGGCGGCGTCACCAGGCCGATCGAGTTGTTGATGATGAACAGCACGCCGAAATACACCGGGTCGATGCCAGCCGCGCGCACCACCGGCATCAGCACGGGCGTCAGGATCAGGATGGTGGGCGTCATGTCCATGGCGGTGCCCACCACCATCACCAACACCATGATCGCCGCCATCAGCAGGATCTTGTTGCCGATGTAGGGCTGAAGCATGTCCACGACTTTGGCGGGCAGGTCGGCCACGGTAATCAGCCAGGCGCTGACCATGGCGGCGGCAATCAGGAACATCACGATCGCGCTGGTCTTGGCGGCCGACACGAACACCGCATACAACTGATTCAGCTTCAGTTCGCGGTAGACCAGCGTCGATACCAGCAGCGCGTAGGTGGCCGCGACCACCGCAGCCTCCGTTGGCGTGAAGACGCCCATTCGCAAGCCCACCAGGATGATGACCGGCAGCATCAGCGCCCACAGCGCCTTGCGCGCCGCCGTGCCGATTTCCTTGGCGGATTTGCGCGGTGGCGGCACCACTTTTTCACGGCGAACCAGCCAGGCCCAGGTCAGCCACAAGGCCCCGCCGATCAGCAGCCCCGGCACGATCGCGGCCATGAACAGCTTCGAAATCGACACGTTCGCGGCCACGCCGAAAATCACCAGGCCGATGCTGGGCGGGATCACCGGGCCGATCACGCCCGTGGCGGCGATCAAGCCGCCGGCCGTTGATTTTTTGTGGCCGGCGCTGACCATCATCGGCAGCAGCAACGCCGTCAACGCCGCCGCATCCGCCACGGCGGAGCCGGACAACGCCGACAACAGGCAGCCGGCCATGATGGTCACGTAGCCCAGCCCGCCCTTGACGTGCCCGACCAGCGCCAGGGCCAGGTCCACGATGCGCTTGGACAGGCCGCCCACGTTCATGATTTCGCCGGCCAGCATGAAGAACGGCACTGCCAGCAGCGGAAAACTGTCGGCGCCACCGATGACGTTCTGCGCCAGGATCTGCGAATCGAAGATGTCCAGGTGCCACATCAGCGCCACGCCGCTGGCCAACAGTGCAAAAGCGATGGGCACGCCCAGCGCCATCACGCCCAGCAGCGACCCGATGAATACGAAGATAGTCATGCGCTTCTCCCCGGCGCGCCGTGGCTGGCGTCGTCCAGAATCTGCTTGAGTTGCACGGCTTCTTCGGACTCCTGGACCATGATCAGGTCCTGGTCGCGCAGCTTTCCAGTCAGTACGCGGTACAGATCCACGGCGATGATCAGCCCGGCCAGGGCCGAGAACACCAAGCCCGCCGCATACACAATCGCCATCGGCAAGCCGCTGACCGGCGCGCTGACGTCCGCATTGATCACGGCCTGTTCCCAACTGCCCTTGAACATCAGGCCCACGATGTACAGCATGATGATCTGGCCCACGACCAGGCAGATCTTCTTGCCCGCCGTCGGCAGCTTGGCCACCACCATGTCCATGCCCAGGTGGCCGCGTTCCTTCAACGCGATGACCGCGCCCAGGAACGTCAGCCAGATGAACATCCAGCGCGATAGCTCTTCCGACAACGTGATGCCGGAATTGAAGCCATAGCGTGCAACGACGTTGCCGAAGACCAGCACCACCATCGCCGCCAGCAGCAGCGCGATGGCCATTTCCAGCACGCGGCACGCCGCCGCGATGCACCCATCTATGAAAGCCATGGAGCGGCCTCCTTCGGCGTGGAAAGAAGAGTGCCCCGTGTCATGCGCGTGCTTCTTGCAGGATGTCGACCAACCCACGCAGCGCCGTCAGGTACGAATGCGGCCCCAGCCCCTGCACGGTGCCGCGCACCGCCGGCGAAATGATCGAATGCGCGCGCCACGTTTCGCGCGCGGCGATGTTCGACATATGCACTTCCAGCGTGGGGAACGGCATGGCCTTGATGGCGTCGTGCAGCGGCACGCCGTGCTGCGTCAGACCGGCCGGGTTGACCAGCGCGCCCTGCGCCGCGTCGATGTTCTCGTGCAAGAAATCGATCAGCGCGCCTTCGTGGTTCGATTGCAGCGTGGCCAGTTCCACGCCCAGTTCGGCTGCCAGGGCGGCCAGGCGCTGATTGATTTCGGCCAGCGTGGTGGTGCCATAGATGTGCGGCTCGCGGCGGCCGAACAGGTTGAGGTTCGGGCCGTGCAGAACAAGAATCTTCATGATGGATACGCCGGTGCGTTTACTTGCGGATGCGTGCGAGTTCGTCGTTGTAGAGCTTGACGATGGCGGGGTCGTAGCTGCCGGTGAAGTGTTCGATGACCGGCTTGACGACCTGCTGCATGCGGACTTTCTGGCCCGGCTCGATCGTGTTGTATTGGATGCCCTTGGCTTGCAATTCCGCCACGGCCTTTTGCGCGGCTTCGCGGCTGACCTTGCGTTGGTAACCGCGCGCTTCGTCGGCCGCCTCTTGCATCATGCGCTGTTCGGTGGGCGACAACTTGTCCCAGAACTTCTTGCTGACCAGCACGATGTTGGCCGCGTAGACGTGGTTGGTCGCGCTGACGTACTTCTGCACTTCGTAGAACTTGTTGGACAGAATCACCGAGTACGGGTTTTCCTGGCCGTCCACCGCTTTGGACTCCAGCGCGCCGTACAGCTCCGCAAACGGCATGGGCACGGGGTTGGCCTTGAACGCCTTGAACGTGTCCAGGAACACCGGATTGGGAATAACGCGGATCTTCAGGCCCGCCAGGTCTTCCGGCTTGGTGATGGCGTGCTTGGAGTTCGTCACGTTGCGAAAGCCCAGGTCCCAGAAACCCAGCGCCACCAGGCCTTTTTCGGGCAGCTTGGCGGTCAGCGCGCGGCCCAGCGGCCCATCCAGCAGCGCGTCCGCCTGACCAAAGTCGGTGACCGAAAACGGTAGATCGATCAGGCCGAATTCCTTGACGATGCCGGCCAGCGAGGTGGACGCTGGCGCGGACATTTCCTGCACGCCGCCTTGCAGGCCGGACTGCTGCTGCATCTCGTTGCCCAGCTGCGATGCCGGGAATTCCTTCACCTTCAGTTTGCCCCCGCTTTTGCTGGACAGGATCTCTGCAAACTTCTTCACGCCCGCGCTCACGGGGTGGTCGGTGTTGTTCAGGTGGCCGAAGCGGATGGTGCGTTCCTGAATGTCCTGCGCGTGGGCCGTCATCGCGGCCGAGCATAGAACGCCCATCAAGCCCAAGCAGAAAATGCGGGTCTTCATCGTTGTCTCCTTCCGGGTTTTTTTGGAATGTTCTCGATGTCTTGGAGGACTCGGTAGTGGAATGTAATTCCGAGTGGAATAGTTTTCCACCTAGGGTTATCATCCATTACCCCACTACTTGTTGAGATGACATGGCCGGAGTCCTCGAACGCGCGCTTGCCGTCATGGAGCACCTATCCTCCAGACCCGAAGGCGTGCCGCTAGCCTCGCTTGCGCAGCAGCTGGAGATCCCTCAAAGCGCCGCCCACCGCCTGCTGACCGACCTGTGCCGTTGCGGCTACGTCAGGCAGATCCGCGACCACGGCGACTACGCGTTGACGGCCCGCGTGGCGTCCATCGGCCTGAGCTATCTGGCCGCCACGGGCATCGTCGATATCGCCCAGCCCCTGGTCGACCGCCTGGCCGATATCTCGGGCGAGTTGGTGCGCCTGGCCATCGTCGACAACGAACGGCTGACGTGGGTCGCCAAGGCGCAGGGCGCGCGTCACGGTCTGCGCTATGACCCCGAAATGGGATCAGACGCCAGACTGTCGTGCAGCGCATCCGGGCACGCGTGGATGTTGACGATGTCGGACGAGCGCGCGCTGGATCTGGTGTCGCGTCAGGGCTTTGGTTCCCCCGCCGAATATGGGCCCAACGCACCCACGACGATTGCAGCCCTGACCAAGATGCTGCATGCGGGCCGCAAACGCGGCTACGCGATGATCAATGAAGTGTTCGCGCCCGGCATGACGGCCATGGCGGCGCCCGTGCAGCGCAAGGGCGAAGACGCGATTGGCGTGCTCAGTATCGCGGGGCCGGCCATGCGCCTGACCGAAGCGCGTATGTTGGAACTTGGGCCTCAGCTGCTGGCCGCCACCGAAGAGCTGGCGCTGGCAAGCCTGGCATCGCCCATGTTCCGCAAGCGCTTTCCCATGCAGGGCCGCAATGCCGGCGACGAAGCATCCCCACAATAAGCAGAGGAGACAATCATGAACGAGCACCAGCGATTCGAGCAGGGCCTGGCGGTGCGCACCGAGGTCCTGGGTGAAGCGCACGTCAGCCGCTCGCTGGCGTCATCGACGGAATTGAATCGCGAATTCCAGGACCTGATCACGCGCTATGCCTGGGGCGAAATCTGGACGCGCCCGGGGCTGCCGCGCCACACGCGCAGCTTGCTTGTGATTGCGACCATGATCGCGTTGAACCGCGAGACCGAACTCAAGCTGCATCTGCGCGCCGCCGCCAACAACGGCGTCACGTTGGACGAGGTGAAGGAAGTGCTGCTGCAATCCGCCATCTACTGTGGCGTACCGGCGGCCAATTCCGCGTTCCACACCGCGGCCGAAATCTTCGCCGAAGAAATCGGCCATTGAATGACGGTTATCCGCCCGGATTGCTCAGAAGATCGATCAGGGCGCGCGCGGCGGCCGACTGGTGTCGATGCGGCGCGTAGACGACAGAGAACGGACGCGACCTTCCCCGCAACTGCGGCAGTATTTCCACCAGCCTGCCGTGCTGGATGCGGTCGCGGACGATGAATTCATAGCTTTGGCAAATACCCACGCCCTGTTCGGCCAGCGACACCACGCCTAGCACGTCGTCCGAGATCTCGAAGCGAGAGCCAGGCACCCAATCCCTGTCGCGCCCGTCGTCACGAAATATCCACGGCGCGAGCCGGCCCGTGCTGGGCATCATGAAGGGAAGACAGACATGGTGATGCAGGTCTTCCACGGTCTGTGGCGCGCCCATTTGCTTGACGTACTGCGGCGAAGCGACCAACAGCAGCGGCGCATCTTCGAGCTTGCGCGCGACCAGGCCGCTGTCGGGCAGGTGGCCCAATCGGATGGCCAGATCGAATCCTTCGGCAACCAGGTCAACGTTGCGGTTGGTGATGTTCAGCGCCACCTGGACCTGGGGATACAGCTGAGCAAAGCGCGCCAATAACGGCGGCAATCGGTAGTGCCCGTAGGTAGTGGGCACGCTCAGTCGCACGCGGCCGGCCAGTTCGCCCTCCTGGCCAAGTACTTCCCGCCCGGCGTCCTCGAACTGGGAAAAGGCCGAGCGGGCCTGTTCAAGGTAGCGCCGGCCCGCGTCGGTCAGGCCCAGGCGGCGCGTCGTCCGCTGCAGCAATTGCCGCCCCAGGCGCGTTTCCAACCGTGCGACGGCGCGGCTCAGCACCGAAGCGGTGGTCGATAGCGCCACGGCGCCGGCGGTGAACGAGCCATGTTCGACCACCGCGACGAAGGCCTCTACATCCCCTAGATAGTCGAATTTTCGGCCCATCTTGCTCTCAAAAGAACAGATATTGTTCTGAAAGGCTAGTTTATCTCTTCTGGCGGCCCTAATACAGTGACGGCATGGCAAGACGCGCGGCTGAACCCGCAAGCGCCCCCCTTCTGAACCTGAAACCCGCCGGGAACCACAAAATGAAATCGATCCACAAATTCGCGGCCGTGATGGCCCTGGGCCTTGCGGCCACCACCGCCCAGGCCGGCAACGTGCTGGTCGTGTTGTCCGATGCCAACCGCCTGGACCTGAAGGACGGAAAGGTCTTTGCGACCGGCTTCTATCTCAACGAGCTGATGCAGCCCGTCAAGCTGCTGCTTGATGCGGGTCACGAGATTACGTTCGCCACGCCGCTGGGGTCGGCTCCCACGGTGGATGCGAGCTCCATCGATCCGATGTACTTCGGCAACGACCCCGCCCAGCTGAAGGTCCATCAGGATCTGCTCGACCGACTTGCGCTGACCTCGCCGGAAAAGTCACCGGTCGTGAGCCTGGCCCGTATCGAGCAGCAGGGCTATGGCCGCTTCGATGCGGTCTATATCCCCGGCGGTCATGCGCCGATGCAAGACCTGCTGAAAAGCCCGGCGCTGGGGCGCTTGCTCGCCGACTTCCACAGCCGCAACAAGACCACGGCATTGGTCTGCCATGGGCCGATCGCACTGCTGTCGACGCTGCCGGACGCCCAGCACTTCGTGACCGCGCTGGAATCCGGCCAGGCCGGCCGTGCGCCGCAATGGATATACAGCGGATATCAGATGACCGTCATCAGCAACCAGGAAGAGGAACAGGCCAAGTCCCAGCTGGGTGGCGGCCAGATGAAGTTCTATCCGCAGACGGCATTGCAACAAGCCGGCGCGCAGTATCGCAGCAACGCCGCGCCGTGGACACCGAATGTCGTCGTCGACCGCGAGTTGATCACCGGCCAGAACCCGGCATCGGCGCTTGGCGTCGCGCAAGAGCTTCTCAAGCGCCTGAAGTAGTCCAGGCCACGCCCGGCGTGTCACGGAACCTCGCCTGCCCTGCATGGTCACTCTAGTACAGCGCCGGCAGCGGGCCGGCGCCAAAACAGGAGCCATTGCATGACACGAATCCGACATATCCAGCTTGCCGCATGGTGCGCCAGCCTGTTGCTGGCGGGCGGCGCGGCACGGGCGGCGGATGCGCCCAAGGTGCCAGACTACGGTCCCAATCTCGAACGCTTCCAGTATCCACACGAGGTCCATCGCCACACGGTCAACTCGCAGGGCCAGACGCTGTCGATGGCCTACATGGACGTAAAGCCCAAGCAGGCCAACGGCCGGACCGTCGTGCTTATGCACGGCAAGAACTTCTGCGGCGCCACCTGGGACACCACGATCACGGCGTTGAGCCAGGCCGGCTATCGGGTCGTGGTGCCCGACCAGATCGGCTTTTGCAAATCCGACAAGCCGGCAAGCTATCAATTTTCGTTTCACCAGCTTGCCGCCAACACCCAGGCCCTGCTGACGCACCTGGGCGTGGAACGCGCCAGCGTGGTCGGACATTCGATGGGCGGCATGCTGGCGGCGCGTTATGCGCTGATGCACGGCGCAACGACCGATGCGCTGGTGCTCGTGAATCCGATCGGGCTGGAAGACTGGAAGCAGGAAGGCGTGCCCTACCGCAGCATCGACGCCTGGTACGCACGCGAACTCAAGGCCAACTTTGCCGGCATGAAGAAGTACCAGCAGGGCACGTATTACGCGGGGCAGTGGCGCGACGACTACGACAAATGGGTACTGATGGCCGCCGGCATGCTGCAGGGCGACGGCCGGGAACGCGTGGCCTGGAACCAGGCGCTCACCTACGACATGATCTACACCCAGCCGGTCGTGCATGAGTTCGGCCAGATTGCCGTGCCCACCACGCTATTGATCGGCGAGCAGGACAACACCGCACCCGGCAAGGACGCCGCGTCGCCCGAGGTCGCCAAGCGCCTGGGCAATTACGCTGAACTGGGCCCGAAGACGGCTCGGGCGATCCCCGGCGCAACGCTGGTGATGTGGCCCGAACTGGGACACTCGCCGCAGGTCCAGGATCCGCAGCGCTTCAATGCGGCGCTACTCAATGCACTGAAACGGCCCGCGCCGGTCAAGGGCTAGGGCGGCGGCGCCGGGGTTTGCCGGGGTTTACCTATATCATGGCAAAAAATAGAGCCGCCCCGCGCGCCGTCAAGGAGACTCCCGCTTGTCCGCAGGCCTGCACACGCCCTACCCGGAACCGTTCCCCACCTTTGAAACCTCCGATTTCTCAGGTGAGGGGTCGTTCTATTTCGACCTTGTCCGGCTGCAGGACCGGGACGATATTCCGCGCGGCTTCCTGCACCGGCACAACTACTACCACCTGCTCTGGATGAGCGAAGCCCGCGGCACGCACATGCTGGACTTCGAGCAGCACGAGGTGCGCGACCACTCGGTATTCTTCCTGTCACCCGGCCAGATCCACGCCTGGACCTCGTCCGTCAAACCACGCGGCTACGTGCTGAACATCAGCACGGACTTCTTCGCGCACATGTTCCCGCGCGCGGACGACATCGCCAAATTTCCCTTCTTTCACCTGGCGGGCGGCTCGCCCGCCATTTATCTGTCGCGCGAACAGCACGACGGCATGCTGCCGCTGCTGAATGAAATCGAACGCGAAACGCGCGACCGCCAGACGGGGCGCTTCGACGTGGTGCGCTCCTACCTGCTGATCCTGCTGACGCAGCTACGCCGCCTTTATCCGGCCGACGAGCGCGAGACCACCGCCGGCCCCAGCTATTCGCTGTCCAAACGGTTCACCATGCTGATCGAAGAACACTATCTGGACTTCGACGCCATCCGCCAGTACGCCGATGCGCTTTGCGTTAGCGAACGCCAGCTCAACGAGGCGGTCAAGCGCAGCGTGGGGCGCACTGCCAGCCAGCTGGTGCAGGAACGCGTCGCGCTGGAGGCCAAGCGCCTGCTTAGCAATACGGGCCTGAGCATCGCCGAAATTGCGTTCCAGCTGAACTTCGAAGACCCCTCCTACTTCGCCCGCTTCTTCAAGAAGCACACCGGCAGCACCGCCGGCGATTTCCGCAAGAAGTACGACCGCCCCATCGGCTGACGGCCGCGCCGGGCGGATCCGCGAAAAAGTGCAATACAAGCTCTGATCTGTCCTAACGCGCCCGGCGCCGGGCTGCGTACAGTTCATCCAGACCCAACCCGCCGCCTAGCGGCCTGATTGAAACTGCGATGAACGACACTGCAACATTGATGACCGGCGGCCAGCATGTGGTGCGCGCGCTGCTGGAACACGGCGTGGACACCGTATTCGGCGTCCCCGGCGAAAGCTATCTGGACGTGCTGGACGCGTTGTACACGGAACGCGAGCGGATCCGCCTGGTGTCCTGCCGCCACGAAGGCGCGGCCTCGTTCATGGCCGAAGCGCATGGCAAGCTGACCGGCCGGCCGGGCATCTGCATGGTCACGCGCGGGCCCGGCGCCACCAACGCCAGCATCGGCGTGCAGACGGCGTTTCAGGATTCCACGCCGCTTATCGTGCTGGTGGGCCAGGTGGGCAACGACATGGTCGAGCGCGAGGCGTTCCAGGAAATCGATTACCGCCGCATGTTCGGCCAGTTCACCAAATGGGTGGCGCAGATCGACAGCGCCGCGCGCGTCACCGAATACATGAACCGCGCCTTCTCGGTGGCGATGTCGGGCCGGCCCGGTCCCGTGGTGTTGGCGCTGCCCGAAGATATGCTGACCGAACTGGCCGCACCCCAGGACTGCGGCACAATCCAGTTTCCGCAGGCGCACCCGGCGCCCCATGCATTGGCCGACATGCAGGCCCTTCTGGCCGGCGCGCGGCGGCCGCTGATGATTGTGGGCGGTTCTGGGTGGACCGGCGCAGGCCTCGACGCCCTGGCCCGCTACGCCAGCCGCAACGGCCTGCCCGTGGCGTGCTCGTTCCGCCGCCAGGACCTGTACGACAACCACCACCCGCAATACGTCGGTGAAGTGGGCATAGGCGTCAATCCGGAACTGGCCGACGCCGTGCGCAACGCCGACGTGATCCTGGCGGTGGGCGCGCGCCTGGGCGAAATGGTGACAGGCGGCTATACGCTGCTGCAATCTCCCGTTCCCAGGCAGACGCTGATCCATGTGCTGGCCAACCCGGAAGAGCTGGGCCGGGTGTATCAGCCCACCTTGAAGATACCGTCGGGTCTGGACGCCTTCGCGGACGCGGCCGCCGGACTGGAGCCGGTGGACGCGGCCCCGTGGCGCGGCTGGCTGGACGACCTGCGGCAGCGCTACCTGCGCTACACGGAACCGCCCGCCAACGATCTGCGCATGGATCCGGCACGCGTCATCGTCGCTCTGCGTGATGGGCTGGATGCGCGCGCCATCCTGACCAACGGCGCGGGCAACTACAGCGCCTGGGCGCATCGCTACTACCGCTTCAGCCATCCCCGCACCCAGCTTGCGCCCACCAGCGGCGCCATGGGCTACGGCGTGCCCGCCGCCATTGCAGCCAAACTGCGCCACCCCGAACGACAGGTTGTCTGCCTGGCCGGCGACGGCTGCTTTCTGATGACCTCGCAAGAGCTGGCCACCGTCAGGCAGCACCGCCTGGCCATCGTCTTCATCGTGTTCAACAACGGCATGTACGGCACGATCCGCATGCACCAGGAAAAGCACTACCCGGGCCGGACCATCGGCACGGACCTCTGCAACCCCGACTTCGTGGCCTACGCGGAATCGTTCGGCGTGCCCGCCGAGCGGGTGGACAGCCACGAAGGTTTCGCGCCCCCC
>NZ_JBHFII010000004.1:62762-113195 GCF_057334215.1 Achromobacter maghribensis
CCCCCCGGCCGCAAGCACGGCGCGCGGCGCACACATAAAAAAATATCCACACCTGGAGAGAGACTATGAATACCCCCTTGCCCCCCCTGCGGCGGCTAGCCGTGGCCGCGATGCTGGCCGCCGCGACCCTGGGCACCGCATCGGCCGCCGCCGCCGACTATCCCGAGCGCCCCCTGCGCATCATCGTGCCCTTTGCCGCGGGCGGCGCCACCGACGTCATCGCGCGCACCGTGGCGCAATCCATGTCCACGCGCCTTGGCCAGCCGGTGGTGGTGGAAAACAAGGCCGGCGCCAACGGCAACATCGGCGCCGTCATGGCGGCGCGCGCCGAGCCCGACGGCTACACCCTGCTGATGGCCACGTCCAGCCATGCCATCAATTCCACGCTGTATCACAAGCTGGACTACAGCCTGACGGGCGACTTCGCGGGCCTGTCGAACCTGGCCTCGGTGCCCTTGCTGCTGGTGGTGAACCCGTCGGTGCCGGCCAAGACGCCCGAAGAGCTGGCCGCCTACGCCAAAGCCAACGGCAACCGCGTGAACTACGCCTCGGGCGGCACCGGCACGGCATCGCACCTGGCAGGCGCCCAGTTCAATTCGCTGGCCGGCGCGCAGATGACGCACGTGCCCTACAAAGGGGGCTCGCAAGCGCTCAATGACCTGATGGGCGGCCAGGTCCAGATCATGTTCGCGAACCTGCCCGAAGTGCTGTCGCAGGTACAGGCCGGCCGCCTGACGCCCATCGCCGTCACGGGCAAGCAGCGCCATGCCGCGCTGCCCAACGTGCCTGCGTTTTCTGAAACGTCCTACCCGGCCATGAACGCCCGGTCCTGGTTCGGCCTGTTCGTGCCCGCGGCCACGCCCGCGCCCGTCGTGGAAAAGCTGTCGCAGGCCATCACCCAGGGCGTGGCCGACCCCGCCGTGCAAGACAAGCTGAAAGGGCTGGGCGCCGACCCCGTCGGCGACGGCCATGCCGCGTTCCAGCAGTACGTGAACCAGGAAGTCGAACGCTGGAGCGTGCTGGTGAAACAGTCCGGCGCCACGGCCGACTGACGATCGATCCCCCTTCGCAACCCCAATCGCAACACCCCATCAAGGAAACACCATGCTTTACGACGTACGAACCTACACCTGCCGCGCCGGCACCATCAAGAAGCACCTGGCGCTCTATGCAGAGCACGGCTATGAGGTGCAAAGCCGCCACCTGGGCAAGCCGCTGGCCTACATGCAGACCGAGACAGGCGACGTCAACAGCTACATGCACATCTGGGTCTATGACAGCGCCGCCGACCGCGAAGCCAAGCGCCAGGCGCTGCAGAAGGACCCCGCCTGGGCGGGCTACCTGACCAAGAGCGCCGACGCCGGCTATCTGATCCGCCAGGAAAACCGGCTTATGACGCCGACGGCGTTCTTCCAGCCCTGAGACCCGTTCGCGGGTCACTGCCCCCAGCGCCTTTCAATACGATTGCCGCAGCCTGTCCTTCGCTTTATCTGACGGTGCAGGAAGCGCGGCAGTAGGTTTCGATGCTGTGCAAGTCGACCTCGAATCCCAAGCCAGGCGCTTCGGGTAGCGATAGAAAGCCGTTATTGATCCATCCGCCATAGGTACAAGTGGATCGAAGCGGGTTGTGGTTAACGTCCAGCTTCAAAAACCCGTGGCGATCCGGAATGGCTGGCTTTCTCGTGCAAGACGGCCCGGTTGCGGGGACTCAGGTGGTACCAAATTCGTGGCGTCTTTCTGCCCATTCGATAAGCGCCTGCATCGAGGGCCCGAGCGCGTAACCTGCCTCTGTCAGTTGATATTCCACTTTCGGAGGGACCTGAGGGAAAACCGTTCTATGCACGATTCCATCTGCCTCAAGCTGCTTTAGCTGCTGAATCAACATCTTCTGATTCACCCCATCGATAAGCCGTTCCAACTCTGAAAAGCGGATCGGTTTCTTGGCGGCAAACAGCTGGCAGAGAATGATGATCTTCCATTTCCCCTCAAGCACGCGCAAGGTTTCGGTGGTCGCCGCTGCCCACTCGCGTCGACGACTGGGGTCTTCACAGTTCCATTCGCGATCCCCGGCCATGGGAACTCCTTAGTGGGTTACTGAGGTTTTGGTAAGTACTTCCAATTCCGATAGCCACATTCTACAGTTGGCCTCTTATACGCAGGAGTTCATATGAACATCGGAATCATCGGAACCGGAAACATCGGCGGCACCCTGGCTCGCAAATTGACGGCGGCTGGGCATCAAGTTCGCGTGGCGAATTCCAAGGGCAAGGAGGACGTCGCCAAACTTGCAAAGCAGATGGGCGCCACGGCAGCGGACGTCCAGGATGCGGTGAATCAGGTAGACGCCATCATTCTTGCCATTCCCCTACCGGCGATGCAGCAGCTTCCGGCTGGCTTGTTCGATGCCGTCGCGTCCGGGGTGCCGATCATCGACACGAGCAACTACTATCCTGGCATGCGAGACGTGCGCATTGCAGACATTGACGACGGAATGCCTGAGAGCATATGGGTGTCTCAACAGATTGGCCGCCCAGTGATCAAAGCGTTCAACAATGCGCTGGCTTACACGCTGGCGAATCTGGGAAGGCCCACAGGCGCCCAGGGCCGATTGGCCATCGCGGTGGCGGGTGACGACGATCAATGTAAGCAGGTCGCGATGAACCTGGTTGACGAAGTCGGCTTTGATCCCGTCGACGCGGGTTCCCTCATGGAGTCGTGGCGACAGCAGCCGTCCACGCCTGCCTATTGTTGCGACTGGGATGCAGACGAAACGCGCGCGGCCCTTGCATCTGCCGTGAAGGGTGAAGCCGAGCAAAAGCGTGACCAGATGCCGGCAGCTTTTGCGAAGCTGGGCGCCAGTCCCGCACACGAAGCCGTCGTCGCGATGAATCGCAAAATCAATGCTCCGCATTTGGCCACTTGAGGAACGCCGTCGCCCATAGCGTTGCGGTATCGCGGGCGGGAAGCGGCAAGCCGCCATCCCGCCGCCCGCATTATGCGTGCTGAACCTCTGCGGTGTTTCTGCCCTGCTCCGGCCGAATCTTGAACCAGATCGAGTACATCGCCGGCAGGAAGACGAGTGTCATGATCGTGCCGCCCAGCGTGCCTCCGATCAAGGTATAGGCCAGCGTTCCCCAGAACACCGAGTGCGTGAGCGGAATGAAGGCCAGAATGGCCGCCAGGGCGGTGAGCAGCACCGGACGCGAGCGCTGCACCGTGGCTTCCACCACCGCGTGGAAGGGGTCCAACCCCTCGTGCTCATTGTGGTGTATCTGCCCGATCAGAATCAGCGTGTTCCGCATCAGGATGCCCGACAGAGCGATCAGACCCACCAGTGCGTTGATGCCAAACGGCTGCTGGAAAATCAGCAAGGTCGGCACCACACCGATCAGCCCAAGCGGCGCAGTGAGGAACACCATGACCATGGCCGACATCGAACGCACCTGCAGAATGATGATCAGCAGCGTCAGGGCGATCATGATCGGGAACAGCGGCAACATCGCCGTGCTGGCTTTGCCCGATTCTTCGATCGAACCCGACTGTTCAATCCGGTAACCGTCAGGGAGCTTTTCGATTACCGGCTGCAAGTCCTTGGTAATCGCGGCAGACACGTCAGGCGGCTGCAGGCCTTCGGCAATGTCGCCCCGCACGGTAATCGTGGGGGTGCGGTCCCGACGACGCAGAATGGGATCTTCCATGCGAACATCGGCTTTGCCCACCTGAGACAGCGGGATGCGCTGGCCAGCGGAACCCACCAGGGTAAAGCCTTCAATCTTGGCGGGATCGAGTCGGATATCGCCCGCTGCGCGCCCCACGACCTGGACTGAACGAATATCTTCGCGGACGGATGTGATCGGCACGCCCGTGAGCAGGAATTGCAACTGCTGGGCGACGGCAGAAGACGTCAGCCCAACCGCCTGCAAACGATCCTGATCCAGCGAGAAATGCAGTGTCGGCACCAACGGTCCCCAGTCGGTATTGACCGTGCGCATCATGGGGCTGGCTTGCATCACCTGCTGCACCTGACCGGCGATATCGCGCAACGTGGACGGATCGGGCCCCATCACACGGTAGGCCACGGGGAACGGCGAATACGGGCCGAACACGAGCTGTGAGACCCTCACACGGGCTTCCGGCGCAAGCCCATCAGCCGCGGCTTCGCGCAGGCGAAGCTTGAGCTTTTCGCGCGCCTCCTGGCTGTCGGTAAGCACGACGATCTTCGCAAACGAGGGGTCGGGCAGCTCGGGCGCCATGGCCAGATAGAAGCGCGGCGCACCCTGGCCAACATACGCCGTGACGATCAGCGCTTCTTCCTGCTTTTGCAGCCAGGCTTCGATCTTCGCCGTGGTGGCGCTTGTTTGCTCAATGGAGGTGCCATAGGGCATCTGCACCTCGACCAGCACTTCCGGACGATCAGAATTCGGAAAGAACTGCTTCTTGACCACGCCCATGCCAGCGATCGCCACCACAAATGCCGCGATGACCGTTCCAGCCACCAGCCACTTGCGGGCGATGACACGGGTCAGCACCTTGCGAAAGCGGTTATAGCGAGGCGTGTCGTAAATCGCCGCGTGCCCCCCGGCCACCTTCTTGATGTCCGGCAGCATCTTCACCCCGAGGTAGGGCGTAAAGACCACGGCGACGACCCACGAGGCGATCAGGGCAATGCCCACGATCCAGAACATGTTGCTGGTGTACTCACCCGCCGTCGACTGGGCAAAGCCGTTGGGCATGAAGCCGACTGCGGTGACCAGGGTGCCAGAGAGCATTGGCGCCGCGGTGTGGCTCCAGGCATACGCCGAGGCTCTGATGCGGTCATAGCCTTCCTCCATTTTCACGACCATCATTTCGATGGCAATGATGGCGTCGTCCACCAACAGGCCAAGCGCCAGGATCAGAGAACCCAGGGTGATTCGGTCGAAGTTCTTGCCGGTGGCCGCCATGATCACGAAGACCACCGCCAACGTCAGCGGCACCGCCGCCGCGACCACCACGCCCACTCGCCATCCCATGCTGACAAAGCACACCACCATCACCACCAGCAGGGCAACGAAGAACTTGACCATGAATTCGTCGACCGCCGAGCTGATGTTGACAGACTGGTCGGTGACCTTGGTCAGGGTCATACCCAGTGGCATGTCTTCATTGATTTTGACCGCCTCGGCATCAAGCGCCTTGCCCAGATCCAGGCCGTTCCAGCCTTCGCGCATGATGACGCCCAGCAACAGAGCTTCTTCGCCGTTATTGCGCACCAGGAACGTCGCCGGGTCTTCATACCCGCGCTGGACGGTTGCCACATCCGAAAGCTTGAGTGAGCGCCCCCCGGCTACGATGGGCGTATTGCGGATCTTTTCCAGTTTGTCGAAGGCCCCGTCAAGGCGCAGGAAAACCTGCGGCCCTTCGGTCTCGATCGAGCCGGCCGGGGTAAGGACGTTCTGACTGTTCAGTGCAGAAAAAATGTCCTGTGGCGATACGCCTAGCGTGGCAAGACGGTCATGCGAGAACGAGACGAAAATACGTTCGGCCTGCTCGCCAATGATGTTGACTTTTTTGACACCGGGCACGTGCAGAAGACGTTGACGCAGCGTTTCGGCGTCTCGCACCAACAACCGCTGCGGCTCGCCCTGGGCTTTCAGCGCGAAGAGCGCAAAGGTCACGTCCGAAAACTCGTCGTTGACCATCGGTCCGATAACACCGGCCGGCAACTTTCCCGATTCGTCGCTGAGCTTCTTGCGGGCCTGATAGAACTCCTCCTGGACTTCGGAGGGCGGCGTCTTGTCGGCAAGAGACACCATGGTGAAGGCCAAGCCGGGACGGGTGTAGGTTTCCGTTCGGTCGTACCACTTCAGCTCCTGCATGCGCTTTTCAAGCGGCTCGGCCACCTGATCCTGCATTTCCTGCGCCGTAGCGCCCGGCCAGGCTGTGATGACCGTCATCTGCTTGACCGTGAACGGCGGATCCTCCGCACGACCCAGCTGGAAGAATGCCAAGGTTCCGGCAATCGCAATCAGAAAAATGAGGAATACCGTAACCGAGCGCTCACGAACGGCAAGCGCCGAAAGATTGAAACGCCCCTCGCTCATGGACGGCCCCCGGCTACGCTGGCAACGCTCTGAGAAGCCAGCCGGACCTGCTCGCCCTCATGCAGCAGATGGGCGCCCAGCGCGACAATCTGCTCGCCGGCCTTCAGCTCGCCGGACACGCGCGCGGCATCATCACCCAGGCTCAGGACCTCGACGGATCGCCACGTCACTTTTGCCGGGTTGCCCGCAATCGCCCACACACCCGGCCCCTTGCCGGCGTTATAGATGGCCGCGAGCGGCACTTGAAGCACCGGCTTGTTGGTGGGCCCTTCGGGAATATGAAGCGTAACCGTCGCGCCCAGTGGCGCATTGGCCAGCGCACCGTCCAGTACGTAGCGCGCCTCGAACGTCCGGGTAAGGCGGTCCGCCGAGTCAGACAGCAGCCTCAGCGTTGCGGATACCGCACCGGTGTTGCGGCCATATAGCGTCGCTAGCGCGGTGGATCCAGGGGCTGGGCGCAGCGTCTCTGGCAGGTTCACGATTGCCTCTCGCTGGCCAGCCCGCGCCAGTCGAACCACTGGTTGCCCCGGGCTGACGACCTGCCCCGGCTCCGCCAATGTCTCCATGACCACACCATCGACGTCGGCCAACAGCACGGCGTAGCCCGAGGCATTGCGGGCCACATTGGCCTGTGCCACCGAAGCGCTCAACTGCGCCCTGGCCGAGTCGGCGGCTGCCTTGATCTGGTCATACGCGGATGCCGACACGGCGCCGGCCGCGACCAGGTCTCGATAGCGCGCCTCGTCATCGGCGGTTTGCTTGGCTCGCGCCCGCGCGGCCGTCACTGCCTCTTGCTGCGCGCGCGCCTGAAGGCCAAGGTCAATGGGATCCAGGCGCATCAGCGGCTCACCGCGCTTGACGGTCTGTCCGGTATCGACCAGCCGCTCAAGGATCTTGCCCGATACGCGGAACCCCAAGTCGCTCTGCACGCGGGCCGCGACAGTGCCGGTGAACGAACGGGAAGTATCGGAAGAATGTTGGACCGCTGCCGATCTCACGAGCGGCGCGTGCGTGCGCGGATCGTCGGCCTTGGACGGCTCGCCACACGCCGTCAAGACGAAAGGCAGCAAGCAAACGGCAATGGTGGCAGGTCGTAGCCGAAGCATGGGTTCCCTTACTTAAATGAATAGAACAGGAACCGCATTCTGCGACTAGTGACTACTAAAGTCAACGGTCACTACAAACCTAGGGCGACAGGCTCCGCAGGATGAGCGCTGACAGTTGCACTGCCGACTCCGTCGCCATGTCGAGGTTGTACTGAAGCTGTACAGGATTGATGTAAGGCCGCATGACCAGATAGATGGCGTTGGACGCTTCGTCCAGCGGTGTCTTACGCTCAAATTCGCCCGATTCGCGTCCCTCCAGAAGGATGTTCTGGATCACCTGACGCAAATGTGCCTCCAGCGCGCGTACGGCAGGCCATTGATCGCGTGCGGCAACGGCGGCAATGTCATAGAGCTTGCGATCATGGAAGAAAAGATCACTACCGGTCTCGGTCAGCGCGCGGAACAGGCGACGCAATCGCTCTGACGCGGTGGGCGAATCAGCGACTACCGAGTCAACGACCTGCATGATGATCGCAAGACGGTTCGAGCAAATCACCTCGCCGATGGCCTGCTTGGAGTCGAAGAATTTATAGATGTAAGCCTTGGAGAAGCCGATCGCCTTGGCCAGATCCGACACCGTGGTCTTCTCATAGCCGTAGTGGCTGAAATGCTCGGTCGCCGCGTCGACGATCTGGTCGCGCACGTTGTGCTCCGACGGCCCACGCGAGGGCGTTGTAGTACTGTTTTCAGTCATTTACTTAGCTTAGCCTGAAGAACTTTGATTGACAACGAGTGACCATACGGTAATATCGTCACCTCTTAGTGCTCATTCAAGGATCTCCCATGCTTTCCCCTCGCTCTCTCGCTCTGGTGATGAGCGCCTGCCTGATGACGGGTTGTGCGGTGGGGCCGGATTATCACCGGCCGGATGCTCCGCTTTCAGAGCACTACATGGGCAAGCAGGCCGTCGAACAACGGACGGCGGCTACCCCTGCCAGCCTTGCGATCTGGTGGGAGGGCTTTGGAGACCCGGTACTGAGTCACTTCGTCACAAGGGCGCTCGAGCAAAACCTGGATCTTGCCCAGGCCTTGGCCAGGGTGACTCAGGCGCGCGCCGGACTCGGCGCCGCGACAGCCGCATTATTGCCTACCGGCAACATCAATGGCCAGGCGGGACGTGCGTATCAGTCTATTGAAACGCCGCTCGGTCAGGTGCTGAACTCCACCCCGGATTTCGACCGGTACGGCAACTCATATGAGGCCAACCTGGGTGCGAGCTGGGAATTGGACGTGTTTGGCGGGTTGCGCCGCGAACGCCAGGCTGCACTCGCCGAATACCAGGCGTCCGAGGCAGGCGCTGCGGCCACACGACTGGCCGTCGCCGCGCAGACCGCCGACATTTACATCACCATCCGCGGATTGCAGGCACGCCTGGACATTGCAAACCACCAGGTAAAGACGCAACGGGGGTTGCTGGAGAAGGTTCAGTTGCTACACAACAAGGGCCTTGCCGCCGAATACCAGGTTCGGCAGACCGAGGGCTCGCTCGCCCAGGTGCAGGCAACGGTTCCCGTGCTCCAGACCGGCCTGGATGCCGCGATGAATGCACTGGACGTCATGCTAGGCACCCCGCCCGGCACCCACCGCACGGAACTGACAGCCACCGGAGCTATCCCGAAGGCACCGCAGATCACCTCCGCAGGTACGCCTGCGGACCTGTTACGCCGTCGACCCGATCTCATCGTGGCAGAACGTCGCCTTGCCGCATCCAATGCGCGCATTGGCGTGGCTATCGCCGAGTACTACCCGAAATTCTCCCTGGATGCCTTGCTGGGTAGCGCCACCTCCATTTCCAGCGGCAACCTGTTCACAAGCGGCGCCAGCCAGTCGGCCGCAGTTCTGGGCCTGCGGTGGCGGCTTTTCGACTTCGGCCGCATCAATGCGCAGATCGATCAAGCGAAGGGACAGGAAGCAGAAGCGCTCGCGGCCTACCGCCAGTCCGTGCTGCGCGCCGCCGAAGACGTCGAGAACGCGTTCTCGGCCCTGGTCAACCGGGAGACGCAAGCCACGACGCTTACCGGTGGCGAGGACTCGTTGACGCGTGCGCGTCAGTCGTCATTCATGGCCTACGAGAAAGGTACGGCCAGCCTGATCGATGTCCTGCATGCGGACGAAACCCTGCTGCAGGCCTCGGATGCCAGGGCGCAGGCGCAGACCGAGTCGGCACGGGCAGCCATTTCGGTGTTCAAGGCGCTTGGCGGCGGCTGGCTGCCCCCTCGGTTCGAGTCCGTGGCGGTTCGATGACCTGGCGCTTGCGCGCATCGGGGGCAAAGGGAGAAATTCGGACATAATTATTGAATTGGCGACGCGGTCATAGCAGTCAGCCCCACCGCCTTGGCATACTCCGCGCCGAATTTCTCCATGAACCTTGCTCGCATCGACCTCGTCACCCTTGCCCTGTTTGTTTCCGTTGCGCGCCAGGGCAGCATCTCGGCCGGCGCACGCCAATCGCATCTGGCGGTTGGGGCGGCCAGCAAACGCATTTCGGACCTGGAGGCCGCCCTGGGCACCGCGCTGCTGTACCGCAACGCGGCCGGGGTGGAGCTGACCGACGCCGGCCAAGCCTGCCTGGTCCACGCGCTTCGCGTGTTGCAGGAAATAGAGCAGATGACGGGCGCGCTGTCGGACTTCGCCCAAGGCGTGCGCGGCCAGGTGCGCATCGCCGCCAATACCTCGTCCCTGACGCAGTTTCTGCCCGAAGACCTGGCCGCCTTCATGGATGGCCATCCGGCCGTGCGCATCGACCTGGAAGAGCAGAACAGCAGCGACATCGTCACCGCCGTGCTTGAAAACCGCGCGGATATTGGCGTATTCGCCGACCGCACGCCGGCCGACGGCTTGTCGACCTTTCCCTATCGGCTGGATGAACTGGTGCTGATCGTGCCGCAGCGCCATCCGTTGGCCGCCGAGGCGCAGGTGGCGTTTGCGGACACGTTGGCCTACGACTACGTCGGCCTGCCCCCGGCCACGTCGCTGGCGACCCGCCTGTCCGACGAAAGCGACCGTCTGGGCCGGGCGATGCGCTTGCGCATCCAGGTGCGCAGCTTTGACGCCATCTGCCGCATGGTGGCGGCGACCCGTGGCGTGGGCATCCTGCCGCGCATCGCCGCCGAGCCGCATGCGCGGTCGATGCCGATCAAACTTATCCCCCTGACCGACGAATGGGCGCGCCGCTGGCTGCTGCTGGGCGTGCGCGATGCCGACACGCTGACCGTTGGCGCCCGCCTGCTGCTGGCGCATCTGCGCGGCGATCACTGAGGCGATTGCCGCTGCGGGTTTGCCCGGGGGTTTCTCGTTCCAGGAACCCCCCTTTCCCCGATTTTCCATTCCGCCACGCGCCGCTTTGCGGGCACACTGCCGCCTATCAATATCGAGTGTCGCCAAGGAGGCGTAATGGCTGGGCAGATTCTTGCTGGCATCCGCGTGCTGGAGCTGGGTCAACTGATAGCAGGGCCGTTCGCCGCCAAGACCCTGGCGGATTTTGGCGCGCAGGTCATCAAGATCGAGCCCCCCGGACAAGGCGACCCGCTGCGCAAATGGCGTTTGCTGCACGAAGGCACGTCCGTGTGGTGGGAAGCGCAGTCGCGCAACAAGCAGTCGGTGTGCGTGGACCTGCGCCAGCAGGAAGGCCAGGACATCGTGCGCCTCCTGGCGCAACAGGCCGACGTGCTGATCGAGAACTTCCGCCCCGGCACCCTGGAGAAATGGGGGTTGTCGTGGGAAAGCCTGCATGAACTGAACCCGCGCCTGATCATGCTGCGCATCTCGGGGTACGGCCAGACCGGTCCCAAGGCGCGCGAACCCGGCTTTGCCGCCATCGGCGAGGCCATGGCCGGGCTGCGCTACCTGAACGGCGAACCGGGCCGCGCGCCGGTGCGGGCGGGCTTGTCGTTGGGCGACACCATCGCGGGCCTGCATGGCGCGCTGGGCGTGATGATGGCGCTGTACCAGCGCGACGCACGTGGCGGCGTGGGCCAGGTGATCGACGCGGCGCTATACGAAAGCCTGTTCAACCTTAGCGAAAGCCTGTTGCCCGAATATTCCGTTTTCGGCGCCGTACGCGAGCCGGCCGGCGCCGCGTTGCCGGGCATTGCGCCGTCCAATGCCTATCCCTGCCAGGACGGCTACGTGCTCATCGCCGGCAATGGCGACGCCATCTACACCCGCCTGATGGCACGCATTGGCCGCGACGACCTGGGCCAAGACCCGGCCTTGGCGCACAACGACGGCCGCGCCCGGCGCGTCGTGGAAATCGATGCCGCCATCGGCGCGTGGACACAGACCCGGCTTATCGACGACGTGTTGGCCGCGATGCGCGAAGCCGACGTGCCGGCGGGCCGCATCTATTCCGTGGCGGATATCGCCGCCGACCCGCACTACCGGGCCCGCAACGCCATCACCACCGTGGCATCCGCCGCCGGCGTGCAAGTGGAAATGCCGGCGGTCTTTCCGTATCTGTCCGCCAATCCCGGCACGGTGCGCGAACGCGCCCCCACGCTGGGCGAACACACCGACGCCGTGCTGGCGCAGGCGGGCTTGTCGAACGAACAACGCGACGCGCTGCGCGCCAAGGGAGTGATTGCATGAACGCCGGCCCCGCCAAGATCGAGATCAACGAAGTCGGCCCCCGCGACGGCCTGCAAATTGAAAAGGCCCTGGTCGCCACCGACGACAAGGTCGCCTTCGTGGACGCCTTGTCCGACTGCGGCTTTGCGCGCATCGAAGTCACCAGTTTCACGTCGCCCAAGGCCATCCCCGCGCTGGCCGACGCAACGGACGTGATGCGCCGCATCCGCCGCCGTCCGGGCGTGATCTATACCGCGCTGGTGCCCAACATCCGCGGGCTGGAACGCGCGCTGGAAGCCGGCACCGACGAGATGAACCTGGTCATGTCGTGCAGCGAGACGCATAACCGCGCCAACCTGCGCATGACGCGCGAGCAGTCATATGCGGAACTGTCGCAGGTGCTGGCTGCCGCTGGCCGCAGCGGCACGCCGTGCAACGTGTCACTGTCCACCGCCTTCGGCTGTCCGTTTGACGGCGACGTGGACGTGAACCAGGTGCTGGACCTGGCCGCGCAGCTGGCGGACGCAGGCGCCACCGGCATCACGCTGTGCGACACCACCGGCATGGCGTTCCCGACGCAAGTGGCCGCGTTGTGTGAACAGGCGTCCGCGCGCCTGCCCGGCGTGGCGCTGACCGTGCACCTGCACAATACGCGCGGCATGGCGCTGGCCAATGCGATGGCCGCCTGGCAAACCGGCATCACCCGCTTCGACGCGGCGGCCGGCGGCCTGGGCGGATGCCCTTACGCGCCCGGCGCCAGCGGCAACGTCAACACCGAAGAACTCGTGCACATGTTCGCCTGCATGGGCGTGGACACCGGCGTGTCGCTTGCGCCTTTGCTGGCCATTGTTCGCGGCCTGCCCGCGCTGGTGCAGCGCGATCTGAGCAACGCCTTGCTGCAAGCGGGGCCACGCCTGGCGACCCACGCCGCACCCGCCTGGCTGGCCGAGAGATTTCCGCAATAGCAGCGATGTAGTGCGCTACCAATGTAGCGCAGCCGTTTTATCCGTTTGTTTTGACCACACCTATAAAAACCCAAGGAGACATCCCATGGCATTCCCAAGCCTGCCCACCATCCTGCGCGCCGGTATCGCCGCCGCGCTGACCATCGGCGCCAGCGCCGCCAGCGCGCAAGCGGACTTTCCCAACCGCCCTGTCACGCTGATCGTGTCCGCCGCGCCCGGCGGCACCACCGACATTGCCGCTCGCCTGATCGCCCAGCCCCTGGGCGCGGCGCTTGGCCAGAGCGTCGTGGTCGAGAACAAGCCGGGCGCCTCCGGCGGCATCGCCGCGCAGGCGGTGGCCCGCGCCAAGCCCGACGGCTATACGCTGCTGCTGCAATACTCCGGTTTCCAGGTCATCACGCCCCACGTGACGCCCGCCGCCGGCTGGGACCCCATCAAGGACTTCGCCCCCGTCGCCAACGTGCTGTCGGCGCCGCAAGTCGTGGTGGTGCGTCCCGACCTGCCCATCAATTCGCTGAAGGAACTGGTGGCGTACGCCAAGGCCAACCCGGGCAAGCTGAACTACGCATCGTCCGGCAACGGCTCGCTGCAACAGGTGGCCACCGAACTGCTGAACCAGATGGCCGGCACGCAGATCACGCATATCCCCTACAAGGGCACCGGCCCCGCGTTGAATGACCTGCTGGGCGGCGCCGTGGACATGACCATCACCACGCCACCGCCGCTGCTGGGCCAGATCGCCGCCGGCAAGCTGCGGGCGCTGGCCGTCACGGGCAACGCCCGCCTGCCGTCCCTGCCGAACGTACCGACCGCCGCCGAAGCCGGCTATCCCGACCTGATCGTGTCGTCGTGGTTCGCCATGTACGCGCCCAAGGACACGCCCGCGCCGGTCGTGGACAAGATCGCTGGTGAAATCCAGAAGATCATGAAAACCGACGCCTTCCGTCAGAAGGCCGCCGAACAAGGCGCCGAAGCCATCTTCATGGGGCCTAAGGAATTGGGGGCCTATACGCAATCGGAATTGGACCGTTGGGGCAAGGTGGTCAAGGCCGCCAACATCACGGCCAACTGATCGCAGGTTTCCGTCCTGGAAGGGAAAGGCAGGTCTTCCCAAAGCTGGACGGTCGGGCGCTGAAGCGCGAAGGCCTGGGTCCGGTATTGCACTGGACCAAGGCCACATAGGCTGCCCGCAAGGCGTAACGTTTCTCAGCGCAAAAAACGTGACTCGTTGAGCTTTGCGGTTTCCATATCTTGCAGCCGGAAGACCTCCTCCACCGGAACGATATCGGCATGTACGTTCTGGACTCCACCATCGGCGATCACTCGACGGAAAACGTCTTGCATTGCGCTCGTGCAAGCGCGAATTCCATAATTTCCGTATATGACCATCCTGATATTGGCCAGCGCCCGAATGCGCGATGCCGATAGCTCGGGATAGGCGTTCGGTACGATGGTGAGCGGCACGTCGCCTTTCCACGCACGCGCGAAACTCTCGATTTCCGAGGGATCTTTCTTCTTGGAGTGAATCAGGATCATGTCGGCGCCAGCCTCCGCATATGCTCGTGCGCGGGCGATGGCCTCTTGTTCGCCCAGGCCCGCTATCAATGCCTCCGTTCTGGCGATGACCAGAAAATCCGGGTCATGACGGGCACTTACCGCAGCTTCGATTTTTCCCTGAAACTCTTCGGTGCGCAGCAACTCTTGCCGGCCCCCCGGCGCCAGACTGGTCACCTTGGGAAAGGTCTTGTCTTCGATCACAACAGCGCTGGCCCCGGCCCGCTCATATTCCTTGATCGCATGCAGGGTGTTGATCGCATTGCCGTAGCCCGTATCGATATCGGCAACAATGGGCAAGGTGGACCGTCCCGCAATGGCACGCAGCATATCGAGATGTTGCGTCATTGAGACCAGACTCATATCCGGAAGCCCATATAGCGCCGAAAGCTCGAAGCCCGACGCCCACAGTCCGTCAAAACCCGCCTCTTCGGCCAATATCGCCGACAGAGGGCTATGGGTGGCCATGATGTGAACCAGGCCGCGTTCAGCCATGCGATCACGCAGGATTTTTGCTTTACTCAACGGTAACCTCGCTTGAAAGAGCATGGCACGCAGCAATGAGCCGGGCGCAAGCTTGCTCCAGCTCCGACAGTGCGGCGGCGAAGGAAATTCGGATGTAGGGTGATGCCATGAAACCACTACCAGGCACAACGGCCACCCCAAAGTCCTCCAACAGGTACATGGCAAAGTCCATGTCACTATCGATTTTCTTTCCCTCTGCGGTCGTCGTGCCAATGACCCCGGCACAAGAAACGAAAATATAGAATGCGCCGTCCGGTACGCTGCAGCTCAGGCCAGGGGCCTGGTTGATTTGACCGATGACGAAATCCCGTCGTTTTCGGAAGGCATCGACGAACTCGGCAATATAGGATTGGTCGCCCTCGAGTGCCTCGATGGCCGCGTACTGCGAGACTGAACTCGTGTGCGACGACGTTTGGCTTTCGATAGTATTCATTGCCTTAATGAGTGCTTGCGGACCCGCGCCGTAGCCCAGCCGCCACCCGGTCATCGCGGCAGATTTGGAAACACCGTTGACGACCAACGTTCGCGAGCAAAGGTCCGGGGCAACCTCAGCCATTGTGGAAAATGGCACGTCGTAGACCAGTTTTTCGTAGATATCGTCTGCCAGGACGTGTACATGGGAATGCCGGCGCAAGACCTCGGCAAGCGCCATCAATTCAACTTCGGAATAAACAGCCCCGGTGGGATTGTTTGGTGAGTTGAGCATCAGCCATTTGGTGCGCGGGGTAATCGCAGCCTCAAGATCCGCCGGCCGCAATTTAAAACCGTCCCTCTCATGACAGACGACCAGAACAGGCTCACCGCCGGCCAGCCTTACCATGTCCGGATAGGACACCCAGCAAGGCGTCGGGATAATCACCTCATCAGAGGGATCGAGACTGGCGAAAAGCGCATTGAAAACGATCTGTTTG
Source organism: Achromobacter maghribensis (assembly GCF_057334215.1). NCBI lineage: Bacteria > Pseudomonadati > Pseudomonadota > Betaproteobacteria > Burkholderiales > Alcaligenaceae > Achromobacter > Achromobacter maghribensis. Next base: position 78,473 of record NZ_JBHFII010000004.1, read on the forward strand.
GCGCCGCAACCGACCGTGATCTGATCGATGTCGTATTCCAAGTGGTTGTCGCGGCGGAGCTTGGCGCGAATGGCCTCCCGCAGCCCTTTGACGCCAGCCACCGGTGTGTACCGCGTCTTCCCTTGCTGGATGGCTGCAATGCCCGCATCGCGGATCGCTTCAGGCGTGTCGAAGTCAGGCTCGCCTTGGCTCAGGGTGATGATATCGGCTCCCCGCTCACGTAAAGCAGTAGCCTTGGAAGTCATGACTTTGGTTTGAGAAGGACGGATAGCGTCCAATCTTTTGGCAAGTAGCGGCACGGGTGACCCTCAGTGAGTGAAAAGTTGCCGCCAAAGCCTAAAGGAGCCTCCGCCTACCGCCTAGTTTTTACATCGCACAAAGCGAATCTATCAATCGCTTTTTGAGATGGTTTTCGGGAAATTAGAATTTTCGGCGGACACCCCGCCCTTGGCACGACACAGCCGCGCAAGCCAACGACAGAACGCTCGAGCAAGATCCGGATTGGCGCTGCGGTCCACCGCGTAGGCTCGATAGTCTCGGCCACTGGGAACTCGCGATCCGGGCAGGACTTCCAGCAACCCCTGCTCAACAAGGTCGGCCACGACAATATACGGACCGACCAGCAACACTTGGCCGGTGGTCACGGCAGGCAGCGCCAGATAATGATGGTCGTAACGAGCGCCCGATATCACGTCCGATGTGCTTAAACCGATTCCGCGCAACCACGCAGGCAGAATGTCCGGCCGGGAATTGACCGCCAAAACCGGCGTCGTCCGCAGGGCATCCAGGCCACGGCCTGCGACACATTCCGGCGCACCGACGCAAACCAGTTGCTCGTTGTAGAAGTCCCAACGATCGGCAGGCTCGGTCAACGTTAAATCCCGGGTCAGCAATACATCGAAACTGTCGGTGGAAGTCGGAGCAGACAAAGAGCTGATGACATCGACGGTCACTCCATTCATCTCTTTGGAAAACTCTGCCAGGTTCGGAATCAAAACCGTATAGGCAAACGTGGAAAGAGAGGTTCTGACCACGAGGCGATTGCTGTGGATCCCATCATGGCGCCTGAGCCTTCGGGCGGTGAAGAGGATCGTGTCCAGCGGCTCGGCGACTGCTTCGGCAAAAAGCCGCCCGAAGTCGGTAAGCTGGCTATGGCGCCCGCGCCGCTCCAGGAGTTGCGCGCCCAGATAGCCCTCCAGCACGGCCAGGTGGCGGCTCGCGGCGCTCTGGGTGATGCCAAGGGTCTTGGCTGCCCGCGTAACACTGCTGTCCCGGGCGATCTGCACAAAGACTTTGACGGCATTTAGCGAAAGGTCTTTTTCCTCGGCCACGCGCGCCCCCTTCTATTTCCCATGCATTCAGAATTGCGAATTCTACATCTACTTTTGCGATGAATGTCATCTGAGTGAAGTACGCCAGATCAATAGTGGCGGCTATCGCGGGAGCAATGTCGCACCCCGTCCATCCAACTGGGATCTCCCATGCAGAACACTTCACTCACCAGACGCAATTTCATGGCGGCGGGAGCTGCCGGCTGCCTGATGACCATGATCGGACCACGCTTTGCCGTTGCTCAGACCACTCAACGTCGTGTACTCAGGGTCGGAACGAGTGGCTTCCCAGCGATCATCGAGCCCGTGCTTTCCGTGGCTACAGCCACTCGCCGCCTTGCGCCACAATTGTTCGATACGCTAATCGGATTCGAACAGACCGAGAGCATGGCTCTGCGCCCCGCACTCGCCGAACGTTGGGAACGACTTGACGGCGCGGCCCTTCGCCTATTCCTGCGTCAAGGCGTGTTGTTCCATGACGGCACCCCGTTCACGGCAGCGGACGTGGCCTTTTCGCTGAGCCCTCGGCACTTGCTGGGGCCCAATATGTCCGGAAGGTCTTCAGCCATGCAGACGCTGGACATGATCGACCGAGTCGAAGTGATCAACGACCATACGGTGATCATACGTGCCAAAGGCGATGACGCGCTACTTGAAAAACGTCTTGCGTCGTGGTGTTCGGAGATCGTCAGCAAGCGGGCTTTTGACGCCGCGGGCTCATGGGAAAAATGGTCGGCCGCCCCAGTTGGCACGGGCCCCTACAAGCTTGTGCGGCAAACCCTCGACGTTGAGGTCGTGCTCACGGCTCACGATCGATATTGGGGCGGCACGCCGCCATTCGCGGGCATTGAATTCAAGATCATTCCGGAACTCGCATCGCGGGTCAACGCGCTCGCTGCCGGCGAAATCGATCTGATCACTGACCTTGCACCCGATTCGTTCGCCGAAATAGCCAAACGCCCTGCCCTGGAAGTCACCGGCGGGGCGGTCCAGAACATACGGTATCTGGCTATAGATCAAACCGATCCCGTTCTATCCAAGGTTGGTGTTCGTCGCGCGCTCAGCCTGGCCCTGGACCGCAAATCGATTGTCGAAGCCTTATGGCAAAACAAACTTCCCGTTCCGAACGGCTACCAGTTTCCGAGCTACGGCGATGGCTATCTCGAAGACTATCCCGAGCTTGCCTACGATCCCGACTTGGCTCGCAAGTTGCTCAAGGAAGCGGGCTACAAGGGCGAAGTCATCACTTATAAATTGCTCAACGACTATTACCCCAATCAAGTCGCCAGCGCACAGATCATGATCGAAATGTGGCGCGCGGTCGGCCTAAAGGTCAAGATCCAGATGATGGAGAACTTCGCGCAAATCCAGACCAAACCGGTTCACGCGATCTACGACAGTTCCTCCACCGCCATCTTCCCCGATCACCTCGCACATGCTTGGCGCGAGTTCGGCCCTCAGGGAACGATGCCCCAGGTTGGCATCTGGAAGAACGAAGAGTATTTCAACCTCGGCGCGAAGCTCAAGACCACATCGGACCCTCAAGCGCGGCGTCCGATCATTCGCAGGATGCTCGACATCATCACAACCGAAGATCCCCCGTGCGTCGTACTGAACGGCTCCGGGCAGTTTTACGGTAAGCGCAAAGACGTCGCCTGGAAGGCAGGCCAGACCCTGGATCTGAATTTCGGCCCCTTCAATGCCGCCTATGCACGCGGCTAAGGCGGCACCAATCGGACGAGGAGACCCCATGCTCTTGAACTTCCCCGGGTCGCGTACAGGCGAAGAACAGAACCACGCGATGAGGCCCACATCACAGCAACCCCTGCTGGAGATCAGGAACCTGTCCGTAGCGTTTGACGGGATAAAGATCATTCACGGCCTGGACCTGGCCGTTGCACACGGGGAAGCGCTGGGCATGGTCGGGGAATCTGGCAGCGGCAAATCGGTCACCTGGCTTGCTGCGCTCGGCCTGCTTCCCGCAAAGGCGAAAATCTCCGGAAGCGTATTGCTCGACAAGGAACAACTGATCGGCGCCAAACCACCGGCCATGGACCAGATTCGCGGTCGGCGTATTGCTCTTATCTCCCAAGACCCCGCTAGTGCGCTTAACCCGGTCATACGGATAGGCCGCCAGATTATCGAAGTACTAGGGCTGCATCGGGGCTTGCACGGCGCCAGCGCACGTGCCGAGGCTAAGCGTCTGCTGGATCTCGTCGGCCTGCCGGACTCGGCATCCCGCCTGAACAGCTATCCCCACGAACTGTCCGGCGGACAAAACCAGCGGGTGATGATTGCCATGGCACTGGCCGGCGCCCCCGAGCTGCTGATCGCGGATGAACCCACGACCGCGCTGGACGTCACCATCCAGGCGCAGATCCTGGATCTACTTGCGACCATACGCCGAGAAACCGGCATGGCGATGGTACTGATCAGCCATGACCTGGGCGTCATTTCCGAGACATGCGGCAGAGTGGTTGTGATGTATAGCGGCAAGGTAGTGGAAGACGCCCCCTCGTCTCTTCTGTTTCAGGCGCCCTTTCATCCGTACACCCGTGGGCTGCTGGCGGCAATACCCCCATTCATCGGGACGCGAAAACGCCTCGAGACCATTGAAGGACAGGTACCGAATCCGGCGAACTTGCCGAACGGCTGTGCCTTTTCGCCCCGCTGTCCTCTGCGACAGTCGCTATGCGACCAAACGCCGCCGGCACTCGCACCAGTAGCCCAGAAGCGATTCGTCGCCTGCATCGAAGTGGGCTCCGAAACAGCCCCGATCCACGCACTCAGACGCGCACAGGCATGAACACCAATATTCTCGAACTGAATAGCGTATCGCGCCGCTATGCAAGCAGGAACGGCATCCTCGGGCACAAGACGATGGTCCATGCCGTTGAGGATGTATCCCTTACCGTTCCGTACGGTACAACCGTTGGCCTGGTCGGTGAATCCGGATCGGGAAAGTCAACAACCGGGCGCCTGGCGCTGGGTTTCGAACGGTCGGACGGCGGGGAAGTCCTAGTCCACGGCAAGCCGCTACCCTCGGTCGGCAGCAGGGCCTGGCGAAAGATGCGGGCCGACATGCAAATGATCTATCAGGATCCGCTGGCAGCGTTGGACCGCAGGATACCCATCACGGAACAGGTAACCGAGCCCTTGGATATCCACAACATCGGCACGCCCTCCACCCGCCATGACACTGTGCTTTCCATGCTGGACGCCGTTGGCCTCAGTGCCGACCATGGACGTCGCTATCCGCATGAACTATCGGGCGGGCAACGCCAGCGCGCCGTGCTTGCCCGGGCGCTTATCACGCAGCCCAAGCTGCTGGTCTGCGACGAGCCTGTGTCCGCACTGGATGTGTCCATTCAAGCGCAAGTGGTCAATTTGCTCGTCGACCTGCAAGCGCGCCTGGACCTCAGCATTCTATTCATCAGCCACGACCTTCGTATCGTGCGGCACGTCAGCGACCAGATCGCCGTCATGTATCTAGGCCGAGTCGTTGAGCAGGGCGAAACGGACCGCGTCCTGTACACGCCTGCCCATCCCTACACGCAGGCGCTTGTCTCGGCGGTACCGGCTCCTGGTTTTCACCGTAAACGGATCTTGCTGAAAGGCGAACCCCCTAGTCCCACCGCGCGTCCGCCGGGCTGTGCCTTTCACCCGCGTTGCCCCAAAGCTCAGGCTCGATGCTCGGTCGAGCGTCCAGCGATGCAGCAGATTGCCGACGGCCACTATGCGGCCTGCCATTTCCCGCTCGGTGACGCGCGCTCGCAAGAGGATGTTTCCTGATGCTCCGCTTCATCTTCGTTCGTCTGATACGCGCAGCGGCGACCGTGCTGTTCGTCATGACCTTCGCCTTTGTCATATTGCGGCTCTCGGGCGACCCTGCTCTCGCCATTCTAGGAGAGGACGCCTCACAAGCAGCGCTGGCGGCATTCCGCCGCGCCTGGGGCCTGAATGAACCGATATGGCTGCAGTACTTGCACTACCTCTCTTCCATATTCCAAGGGCAGCTGGGACAGTCCATGCGCAGCGGCGAGTCCGTTGCAGACATTATCCTAAGCCGAATTCCGGCAACACTCACATTGACGTTGCCGGCCCTCGTGCTGAAGATCGGCATCGGTTTACCGTTGGGTGTATTTGCCGCACTGCATCGTGACAGCGCGACAGATAGAGCGGTTATGGCGGGAGCCGTCGCCGGCTTCACCATACCTAGCTTCGTGCTAGGCCTTGTCTTGGTGCAAGTGTTTTCCATCATGCTGGGATGGCTGCCGACCGGTGGCTCCGGCAGCCTGCGGCACATGCTTCTACCAGTGTTCACCCTGGGCATAGGGGGCGCTGCGATCTTGGCCCGCTTCGTGCGAAGCGCGATGCTGGAAGTGCTGGGCCAGCAATACATCCGTACGGCTAGCGCGAAAGGCGTGCCGTGGACAGCCGTCGTCCGCAACCACGCCTTGCCCAATGCAGCCATACCAACGGTGACCATCATTGGATTCATGGTGGGCAACCTGCTTGCAGGATCGGTCGTGGTAGAGAGCGTGTTTTCGTGGCCTGGCATTGGCAACCTGCTGGTCGTCTCCGTCATGAGCAGAGACCTTGCTGTCGTGCAGTGCATTCTTTTTCTCGTCGCAGTCACCATGGTCGCCTCCAACCTTGCCGTGGACTTCCTCTACGGCACTCTGGATCCGCGCCTGCGCAACGCAACCAAATCGGCAAAGCACTGAGATATGAGCGTATCAACTACCCCCACCACTGTTCTTGCCGTGCCACGCACAAAACGCAAGCATGTCCCGCTTTCGGTCTATCTGGGAATCGGCTGGATCCTGTTAGTGATTGTCGTATCTTTGGTTGCGGACCTGGCATCGCCCTATTCCTTCACGGCCATTGACCTGCGCAATCGGCTAAGCGGTCCTTTTACTGCCGGCCATGTTCTCGGGACGGACGAACTGGGCCGCGACATACTGTCGCGCCTCATCGTATCCATCCGCATATCCCTGCTGGTTGCCTTGGGCGCAACGGCGATATCGGCCTTTATCGGAACATCTATCGGCTTTCTGGCCGCGTATTGCCGCGGTCGAGTGGAGCAGGCGATTCTGATACTCGTTGACTTCCAGGCCGCCATGCCTTTTCTCATTCTTGCTCTTTCCGTGCTGGCGTTCTTCGGAAATTCCCTTCCCCTCTTCATCGGACTCATGGGCTTGTACGGCTGGGAACGCTACGCGCGCATCGCCCGGGGGTTGGCAATATCCGCGGAAGCGCAGGGATACGCGTCTGCAGCTCGGCAAATCGGCGCAAGTCCGGTCAGAGTGTATCTGCGACACATTCTTCCCAATATTGCTTCGACTTTGATCGTGTCAATGACGCTCACGTTCCCAGAGATCATCCTGATGGAGAGCAGCCTTTCCTTTCTTGGCCTTGGCGTGCAACCCCCGATGACAAGCTTGGGCAACATGGTGGGATTCGGCCGGGCCTATATGACGCGGGCGCCATGGATCATGTTCGCTCCAGCCGCCATGATCGTCATCACCACACTCGCGGTCAGCATCGTCGGCGATTGGCTACGAGACCGGCTGGATGCCAGCTTGAAATAACGCCCTCGATCTTTGCCCAGGATTCTCGAAGGCCAGATCCATCCCGCCACAAAAATCTATCCAGAGCCATGCACAACGGACCTTTCCCCCAAAATTCCAGCACGCTGATTTTCCCTGGAAAGCGCATCTACGGCGTCTCCGTCGGCATTGCTCTCATGGACCGCCGCTTTCCACGGCCGGTCGGCGACCTGGGACATCCGGGCTCCTTCGATTTCCCGGTGCTTTATGACATTGCCCATGGGGTAAACAACATGCCAGCCTTGTCCGTTGAGCAAACCGACGCTTTGTACACGCCGCTCTATGCAAGCTGCATGCGCCTGGTCGATCAAGGGGTGTCGGCAGTTACCACCTCCTGTGGCTACGCCGCCCTACTGCAACAGCGCCTGGCAGACGCGCTGCCAGTACCGTTTGTGGCGTCAAGCCTGGCCCAGATCCCTTCCGTCCTTGCGCTGCTCGACGGCAAGGCCGAAATCGGCGTGCTGTCGGCAAGAGGAACCAGTCTCGGCACATCCCATCTGCTTGCGACGGGCGTTGCGGCCGGCCAGCTTCACCGGATTAACGTTCTCGATCTGCAAGAGGCGCCCGCCTTCCGCCATTCGATCCTGGACTACCCGGGCGAAGCCCCCCTGGACGTCATGCGCGCCGGGGAAGAAATTGCCGCCCTATGCAAAGCAGCCATCGTAGCCAGACCGGCCATCAAGGCCTTTGTCGCGGAATGCACCAACGTTGGCCCTTATTCAAAACAGATTCGAACGGCGACTGGTCTGCCCGTGTGGGATAGCGTCACCCTGGTGAACTGGCTGCACCGTGGCACCACAGGTCTGGACGCCTGACGCAAGGTTCCATTTTTCCTTAGATCTATCGTCATACCGGGTAGCTACATGATTCAACCAAGAATTCTGCTCGTCAGCTTCGACGGCCTTCGCCCCGACCTCATCATCCCTCGGCTGATGCCCAACCTGTGCCGGCTAAAGGACGTTGGCGTCACCCTGTCCAACCACCGCACGGTTTACCCGAGCGAGACCCGAACGGCATTTCCCAGCCTCATCACCGGCGCTCCAGTGGGTTCACATGGACTCGTGGGGAACAAGTACCTTGACAGGTCGACTTCACCATCGCGCTACATCGATACTGCCGACGCCGCCCTGCTACGCAGCCTTGATGTCGAAAGCGAAGGGAAACTCATGTCGGTGACTTCGCTGGGGGAGTTACTTGCCCGTGCAGGTAAGAGCATGGCAGTACTCTCCACGAACACGGCCGGCACTACGCGCCTGTTCAATCACAAGGCAGAGGATCTGGGACACATTCGACTATCTGGCCATTACCGGGAATCTTGCACCCCGTCTGAGGTCCTTGCCGAGGTAGAAAGCAGGATCGGACCCTTACCGCCAGCACCGCCGCCGGATGAACCCGATACTCTGGGCCAAAGCTGGATTACAGGAGCCTTTCTCGAGAGCATCTGGCCACAACACCAACCCGATCTGACCATCATCTCTTACGGCGAACCGGATATCACTTCCCATTTTCACGGTACCGGCGCACAAGCCACGTGTGACATCATCAAACACTGTGACCAGGAATTTGGCCGTCTGCTTGATTGGTGGGAATCCGACGGCCAGAAGGCAGGAGTCCAGATCTTTGTGACCTCGGATCATGGCCACATCACTGGGCATGCTCGCGTTTCGGTGCTGGATACCCTTAGGGAAGCTGGTTTTACAGCGTCCTACCAATCGGATGGTACTTCGGCAGTTCTCGTTGTGCCGGGCCAAGTCGGCGCCCTGTACCTCGCCGATCCCACCGACAGGCAGATCACAAAAGTCACAGCCGCAATCGCCAGCCAATCGTGGTGTGGCCCGATCTTCACCCGCTCCAAGAGCGACAGCGAAGGCGTCGCACCCGGCAGCCTGCCGCAACACCTGGTGCTTGCAGATCATCACCGATCGCCCGACATCTCATTTGCTTTCAGGGCAGACGATGGCATCGACCCGTTTGGCCTGGTCGGACGAACCTACTATGACAATCATCGTCGCGCTGGCCTCGGCCTGCATGGTGGGCTGCATCCAAAAGAAATGGCCACGGTGGGCATCGTCGCCGGCTCCGCATTTCCCGCGAAGGGCCATGTTTCCCCAGTGCCTTCAGGCGTATGCGACTTCGCCCCGACCATCATGCATTTGCTCGGTCTGGAGGCGCCCTCGAGCATGCCAGGACGCATTCTGTCTGAAGCCATCGAAAAAGACTCACGAATCCAACTACACGTTCGCTCGGAAGTCTTCACTGCTGGCACCGGCACTTTCAGGCAGGAACTACGACGTGTATACGTCAACGCAAGTGTCTACGTGGAGAGCGGCTTCGCTGAAAGTTCGTGAATGCGACCACCCCGGACAGCGGCTGATGTTGATAACCGCTCGAAGTCCACCGATCACCCGTCACCAGCGCGCTCGCTATGGGAGTATCGTGAAAGTCGGCAAAACACACTGGAGCCCGCCATGCTCGACACTCCCTATATCGAGGCCAGCGCTTCGCAACTGGGCAATCTGACGCAGTTCCTGATCTGGGTGGCCGAACGACCGCGTACCTACGCCGACATCATGGATGCCTGGCGCACGTCATGTCCGCGCCTTTCGGCATGGGAGGACGCGACCGCCAACGGGCTGGTCGATCTGGCCCCCGATCCGTCCGCGGCGACGAAAACCCCGGTGGCGGTTTTGACACCCAAGGGTCGCGCGTGGCTGTCGACGCGCGCGGCGCCCCGCGAGCAGGCATAAGTGCCTGGCTCGGGATGGAGTCGCGGATTTAGAATTGCCGGCGCACATTCGCGTTTATCGAATGCGCGCGGCTGTTGCTGGCATACTGGCCGGCGTATCCCAGCCTTAGCGACGCCGTGCGCTTGCATCGTTGCCGTTGACGCTCTCTATTCGGCTCTAGCGCCCGAAACCTTGACCGTCTCGGCCCACCGTTTCGTTTCTGCGGCAATGAATGCCGCAAATTCTTCAGGCGTGGAGCTGATCGGATTGAGCGACATCGCGGCATTGGCCTGGTCGACTTGAGGGGTCTTGAGCGCAAGCCCAATCGCTTCGTTCATGCGCCCAACGATTGCGTCCGGCGTTCCCTTTGGCGCCACGATTCCTCCCCATGCCACCGCTTCGAAGTTCGGAAACCCGGATTCAGCCATCGTCGGAACATCCGGCATTGTCGCCAGGCGCTTCGAGCTGGTGACCGCAAACGCTTTAAGCGTTCCGTTGCTGATGAACTGTTGCACGCCATTCACGTTGTCGAACATGACGTCGACCCGGCCGCTGACGACATCTGATAGCGCCATGGAACCGCTGCGATACGGCACGTGAGTAATCTCAAGCGCTCCCACGGCTTTCATCATTTCACCGGTCAGATGGCTGCCCGAACCTACCCCCGTTCCGGACGCGAAGTTCACCTTGCCGGGGTTCTGTTTTACATACGCAATAAACTCGGCGATGGAATTCGGCTTGAAGTCCTTCCTTGCAACCAGGATGTAGGGGTTATCGAACAGCAAACCGACTGGAGAAAAGTCTTTGATCGGATCATAGGGCAGGCTGCGATAGAAACTCGTATTAACTGCCAAGGTGATGTTGTTGCCAAAGCCAAACGTGTATCCATCCGGCGCCGCCCTTGCGACCGTACGGGTGCCCACGATCCCGCCAGCGCTCGCCAGGTTTTCCACGATAACCGGCTGTTTGAGAATTCTTCCGATCTGTTCGGCAACGGGACGCGTTGCAACGTCAGGACCCGACCCCGCGGCATAGGGAATGATCAGCTTGATGGGTTTGCTTGGCCAGGATTGCGCCTGCGCTGCCGTAGACAATGTGATTGCCAAGAGCAATATCAATCGGGGAATTTTCATTGCGTTCTCCAAGGTGCCTATTAAATAGTTCATCCGTGCAAGATTTGAATCAGCCGACTCGTCCAGGGCGAGTTCGGTTCCCCTGCCGAAATCGCCGGGGAAAAATGATCACCCGGGAGCACCATGGTTTCGCATGGAAGCCGCAGCCGGCGCAGCTCGACTTCCATGGTTTGATTTCCCTTGACGATGCGTGGCAAATCCTCGCTGGCATAAGCCAGCAACATATAGGGCACGTCCTTGTTCAAGAGACACACCGGGCTCGCCATCGCGGCTTCTGAAACGTCGTTAAACAGATTCAGGTGCGTGCGCTCTTCTCCACTGCCCGGCGCGCGATCGGGATATCGGATGTCAAGAGGCGCGCACAATGGAAAACAAGCGACGATCGACGACCTCGGGATGTCGTGACCGTTCAAGCCCTCGGCACTCAGGGCGGCAAGCGTCATCAAATGACCGCCTGCGGAATGGCCTCCAAGAGCAATGCGGCTGGGGTCCCCGCCATACGTGTGAATGTTCCGATACACCCAGGAAACCGCTGATAAGCAATCGTCCCGCAGCGCCTGCCATTTGAAGCGAGGCGCGAGGCGATACGAAACCGAGACAAACGTAATGCCGGCGGCGACCAAGGCAGGGGCCATCAACCCCACCCACTCCTTGTAGCCATTCGTCCACGCTCCGCCGTGTGCAAAGACCAGCACTGGGCTCGCTCTCCCATCTGCGTTTCGGCTCGGGTACACGTCGAGCCTGTGCGCGGCGGTATCCCCGTATTGGATGTCGGCGACACGTTCGCAGCGCAGTGCGGCAGCGGCCGACAGTTCCAGGGCCGCCTGCGCATAGTCCTCGGCCTCTGGTGGATACAACGGTGGTTGTGCAGGGAGATTGGTAAAACTCATGTCTATTCCGTCTTGATGAAGGTCGTTGCAAGAAAGCGCTGGCCAATAGCGACCCATCGAGACGCCCAACGCGCCCGCGACGGCTCCTTGGCAAATACAGGGCCGCTTGGCAAGCCCCGCTGAAAGGCACTACTGGAGATTGAACTCCACGACGGCGCCACCGCTGCCGTACAGCGGCGCGTACTCGTGCACGATTGCCCGCTTGAAATTCCCACCCATCGCGCCAAGTAGCCAATAGAATTGCTTCAGCCCCATGTCCGGACGCGCTTCTTTGGCATATTCGGGCAGGCTTGCGCGAATAGCCTCCACATCGCCGCCTTCCATCAGGGCAAGCAAACGCCGATTCCACGCGTCATCCGCTTCCGAAAGGAAGTGATCTTTCTGAAGATCGATGTTCTCGCGGAACATGCCGCTGGAGAGCCCGCCGATCCCAACCACCGCGACGCGTTTGTCTTGCAAGGCGTTGGCGGCGATGGCACCCAGCTGCTCCGTCTGCGCGGCGCTGTGGTAAAGGTTATTTGCGGCGATGACCACCGGAAGCATCGATGAGCCGAAGCTCATCAGTGTCGCCGCGGTAATGGTGCCGGTGTCTATCGGGAATTGGTCGTAGTCGACACCGCGTGTCTTGATGCCTGCTTCGTTGCAGGCTTGGACGCATCGATGCGCCAGAGCTGACTCAGAATGAATGTCGAACGGCTGCTCACCGAACTCGTGCCAGTTCTCATCGACATGTAGTCCGGTGCTGCGTGGCCGGGTTATCCAAAGCTGATCCAACACGGCGAACCATTGTGTCGAGTAGACCAGCACGCAATCAGGTTTTGACTCGGCCAGCAGTTTTCCGGCCTGCGCGAAGGCGTCTCGAAGGCGGCCCCACGGCGCAACATCGGGACGCAACTGCGGCAGAGGACTGCCCGGAACAAGAAACGCGGATACGATGCTCATGCAATTCCCCTTTTTCTTTGGCAAGCTGCGCGATCAGGCGGGCTGGGCTGCTGACTTCAGGCCAGAAAGCCCTGCATCCATAAGGTTCCACTCGACCACGGCGTTGCCGGTGCCGATGACGGTGCCATAGCCGTGCAGCCTGCCAGCGAGTTCGGGATATCCCATCGCGGCGTGCATCCATGTGAAGGCGCCGGACTTCACCTCGGCAAAAGCTTCATCAATGAACTGAGGAAGCAGTTGGAAGGTCTCTTTCATGCGGCCTTGTCGCATCAGATTGATCATCCGCACGTCCCACTTGTAGCCGTCATAGCGCTCGGGATGCTCTTTGGTCATGTCTTCGGGCAACTCCGGTTCTTCGTGAAAATGCCAGTGAGACAAGGTATTGCTGGCCAGCAGAACGGCGCGGCGTCCGGTCTTGCGGATGGCCTCCCGCGTGGCACGGCCCAGAAGATCCATCTCGCCCAGGCCTTCCTTGGTGTTGAGGAAATACGGCGTGTTATTGGCGGATATCCCCACAACGGGGATGTCCCATTGTGGTCGGACCATGTGGAGCGTCGTGATCGTTCCGTAGTCGGGCCGGAACTTCGGATTGCGCATCATCTTGCTGACCAGCCCAAGATTTTTGGCCTCTTCGCAGCACGCCTCGGCCAATTCGACGTCCACGTCCATGCCGAAGTCATACCGGAAAATGTTGGGGAAGATGGGATCGACCGAACGCCCGGTAAGCCTGGGAACGCCAAGAAAGTGGTGCCCCACCTGCGTAATCCAGTGAGGGGAATGGACCAGCAGCACGTCGGGCTTCATGCGTTCGATGCTCTCGCGCGCGTGCTCATACGCCCAGCGCAGCGGCTCCCAGCCGCCTTCAGACCGCGGTTCGTTCTGGGGCGGGTTTTCACCGTAGACCAGATGGGGAGGATGCGGCGCCAGGAAACCGGAGAGTATCAGTCCTTCGCTCATGATGAAGCTCCTTACTTTGACAGTTGAAGCTCACCTCCGCGGCGGCATCCTGCGGACTGGGCTTTATCAGACGTATACGTACTATCGTAGGTCGGGGCGGGACGCTAAGAAACGCGTACAAACCCTATATTTATTGCTTAGTTGTAATGGCAAGAACTTTTGGAAGAAACCGGAACTTATACGTACACGTGCTATTGTAACTACGCGGGGTCCCTACCTAATATCCTCAACGACCGTAAAAGCGCTGCGATAAAAATGGCTCGATCACCCTCCCCCAAGCTTCCCCCACCGCATGTCTTGCCTTCGCCCGCCCCGGCGAAAGTCGAATCACTGCTGCAGAATTTCCGCCTTGAGGATGTGCCGTCCCATCTTCTACGCCGGGCTCATTTCAAGGCCGAGGAGATGTTCGCGGCTACGTTTCCCGGCGAGGGGGTAACACCCAGGCAAAAAGCCGCTTTAGTCTTGCTTTACCAAGAGCCCGGGCTTAGCCAAAACTCCTTGGCGGAACGCTTGGCAATGGATCGCAATACCGTCGCCGAAATGGTGAGACGCATGCATAGCGGCGGACTGATAGAACGACGGCCGTCGCCGACGGACGCTCGGGCCTACCAGCTTTATGTCGCGCCAGCCGGTATGGACCTTCTGTGCAGGGTGATGCCGCGCGATGTCCTGGTGGAAGACCAGCTGCTGGCTCGCCTGCCCGAGGAATACCGGGGACTGTTCGTCAAGTGCTTACGCTTGATTGTTGAGTACGGCAATGACGCGGGCCCGCCAAAGCCTGATTGACGAATGCCGGTCCAGCGCGGGCAAGCGCACGCTGTCAGGCGGTTGACAGGCGAACGCGGAAGGCTCCCGCTACACTCTCGGGATCCCGCGTCGATGGCCGCTGGGCCGGCCCGCGCGCAAAGGTAAGTCGGCAGGCAGGCGGCCGTGCTCCCAACGTTTCTTCATGTCGCAACCTGATTCGTTCAATCTGAAGCAGATCGCCATCCCGGCGTTCGGCCCGTCGCTCCTTTATGGCATCAGCAATGGTGCCATCCTTCCCGTAATCGCGTTAACTGCGCGAGAACAGGGCGCCTCGTTGGCCACCGCCGGCCTGATCGCCGCCCTTATCGGGGTCGGCTCGCTGCTCTCCAACATTCCGTCCGCGCTGATCACCGAACGCTTCGGCGAGAAGCGCGCAATGACCGGGGCTGCCCTGTTGAGCGTGATCGGCCTGGCGCTTGTAATCGGCATTCCCACCCTGTGGGTGCTGGCGCTGGCCATGCTGATGCAGGGGTGCGCGCAGTCGGTGTTCCAGCTAGCGCGTCAGAGCTACATGATCGAGGTCGTACCGCTGGCGTACCGGGCGCGCGCCCTGTCCACGCTGGGCGGTACGACCCGAATCGGCACCTTCATCGGTCCCTTCGCGGGCGCAGGGCTCATCCATTATCTGGGTCTTGACGGCGCTTATTGGATTGCCATCAGCGCCATGCTCGGCGCGGGATTCATCGCCCTCAAGGCGCCTGACATCGAGCCCTCCGGTGGCGCGGGCGCGGGTGCGCCGCGAGTCCGCATGGGTGAAGTCGCGCGTGACCATCGCGGCGTGTACGCTACGCTCGGCGTCGGCGTAATGCTGATCAGCGCGCTGCGCGCGTCGCGCCAGGTGGTCATTCCGCTGTGGGCGGACCATCTTGGCCTGGACGCCACCACCACCTCGCTCGTTTATGGGCTGGTCGCCGCGGTCGACATGTCCGTGTTTTATCCGGCGGGCAAAGTAATGGACCAGCGTGGCCGCCTGTGGGTGGCGCTGCCGTGTACGCTTCTGATGGGACTGAGCCTGATGGCGATCCCGCTAACCAGCGGCGTGGCGAGCTTCGTCCTGGTGTCGGCGCTGCTGGGTTTTGGCAACGGCATTGGTTCAGGCATCGTGATGACGCTGGGCGCCGACGCCGCGCCAGCAGGGGCGCGCACCCAATTCCTGGGTATCTGGCGCTTCATGGCCGACCTGGGCGCCAGCGGTGGGCCGGTGGCGCTGTCGGTGCTGACCGCCCTGGTGTCGCTGGGCGGCGCGTCATTCGGCGTTGGCTCGCTGGGTTTGGTGGCAGCTGGTGTGTTCTGGCGCTGGCTGCCTCGCCGCGCGCAGACTTGACCCCGTTAAGCCGGTAAAGGCCCCGCCCACGAACAGCCAGCCTTACATACCCTAAAGGTATTAGGTGCGATATCAAGGCCCGCAGCGAATACCGCATTCTTCCTGACACCCCCTTTACTGATAAACCCTTATAGGTAAGAAGCCGGATGCACGGCGATGACCTTCAACAGGGCGTGATCCACGATATATACCTACAAGGTATCAATTTGGACTCCTAAAGTATTGGACGCAAAAAGCGGGCGGGACCTATAAATCCACATCCCGACCCTTATCCTTTTTGTGCCAAACATGCCCGCAGCAACTATCGAACGCATCGAAACGTCTCTCATCGATCTTCCGACCATTCGGCCGCACAAACTATCCGTCGCCACGATGTATGGGCAGACGTTGATGCTTGTCCGGGTGGTGTGCAGCGATGGGGTCGTGGGTATCGGCGAAGGCACCACCATTGCCGGCATGGCGTACGGGCCTGAAAGCCCCGAGGCAATGAAGCTGGCCATCGACGCCTACTTCGCACCCGCGATGATCGGCCAGGACGCCACCCGCATCCAGGCCCTGATGGCGCACCTGGGCAAGCTTGTCAAAGTGAACCACTTTGCCAAGAGCGCGCTGGAAACCGCGTTGCTGGACGCGCACGGCAAGCGTTTGGACCTGCCCGTCAGCGAACTGCTGGGCGGACGCCGCCGCGATCGGCTGCCGGTGGCATGGGCACTGGCCTCGGGCGATACCGCGCGCGACATCGCCGAGGCGGAACAGATGCTGGATACGCGGCGTCATCGCATTTTCAAACTGAAGATCGGCAGCAGGGACCCCAAGGTCGATATCCAGCATGTGGCTGATATCAAGAGCGCGCTGGGCGACCGGGCGTCCGTGCGCGTGGACGTCAACATGGCCTGGAGCGAGGCGCAGGCCGCCTGGGCCATTCCCGCGTTGGCGCAGGTCGGCTGTGAACTGGTCGAGCAGCCCGTGGCCAGCGCGGTGTCGCTGGCGCGACTGATGCGACGCTTTCCCATTGCACTGATGGCCGACGAAGTGGTGCAAGGCCCTGAAAGTGCTTTCGGCATTGCCCGCGAGCACGGAGCCGATGTGTTCGCCATCAAGATCGAACAAAACGGCGGCCTGTTCGCCGCCCAGCGTGTAGCCGCGATTGCCGATGCGGCGGGTATTGAGCTGTACGGCGGCACGATGCTGGAAGGCGCAGTCAGCACCATCGCGGCGGCGCACCTGTTCGCCAGCTTCGCTCAACTGCAATGGGGCACGGAACTGTTCGGCCCCTTGCTCATCACCGAAGAAATCCTGACGCAGCCGCTGGACTACAGCGACTTTGAACTGACCGTGCCCGCCGGCCCCGGCCTGGGTATCGAACTGGACGAGGCTCGGGTCAAGCGCTTCACCCGAGACGGGCTGATCAAAGTGACCAACAAACGACAGTGATTGCGGGCGCCATTCCCCGCATGCAGCGAAAACCAAACGGAGACAGAACCATGAGCCTGAATATTTTCAACAGCAAGGAAGTCCAGGACCTGCTGGCCGCCGCCACCAATCTGGAAGGCACCGAGGGCACCCCTCGTTTCAAGCAGATCGCGCACCGCTTGTTAAGCGATCTCTTCAAGGCAATAGACGACCTGGACATTACGCCGGACGAAGTCTGGGCCGGCGTGAACTACCTGAACAAGCTGGGCCGCGACGGCGAAGCCGCGCTGCTGGCGGCCGGCCTGGGCCTGGAAAAATACCTGGACATCCGCATGGATGAAGAGGACAAGCGTGCGGGCCTGGACGGCGGCACGCCGCGCACCATCGAAGGTCCGCTGTACGTGGCCGGGGCGCCGCTGCGCGATGGCGCGTCGCGCATTGACCTGGACGCGGACGAGAACGCCGGCCCGCTGGTGATACGCGGCGTGGTCACCGACACGAACGGCGCGCCGCTGGCCAACGCAGTGGTCGAATGCTGGCACGCCAACTCCAACGGCTTTTACTCGCACTTCGACCCCACCGGCGCGCAGACCGATTTCAACCTGCGCGGCGCGGTCAAGACCGGCCCCAATGGCGAATACGAATTCCGCACCCTCATGCCGGTCGGCTACGGCTGTCCGCCGCAGGGCGCCACGCAGCAGCTGCTGGACACGCTGGGCCGCCACGGCAACCGCCCCGCGCACGTGCACTTCTTCGTCAGCGCCGACCAGCACCGCAAGCTGACGACGCAATTCAATATCGAAGGCGACCCGCTGATCTGGGATGACTTTGCGTATGCCACGCGTGAAGGTTTGATTCCGCCCGTGGTGGAAAAAACCGGCGGCGACAAGCTGGGCTTGAAAGCCGATTCCTACAAGGAAATCGAATTCAACTTTGCGCTGACCAGCCTGATACAGGGCAAGGACAACCAAATCGTCAACCGCCCGCGCGCCAGCGCCCAGGCGTAACGCGGCAAGGCCTTGCGCGCCGCCTTGCGCAGGGCCGTCTCGACCACATACCAATAACGCATCAAGCGAACCACGAGGGGACTCCCATGTCGGCAGCAACGCTATCCATACCCACTTTGATTGATAAGAATCGAATGAGCGCCTTTCAATGGCGTGTTTTGATTCTGTGTTTTCTGATTGCCTTGTTCGACGGCTTCGATACGCAGGCAATGGCCTTTACCGGCCCGGCCATTCTGGTCGCCTTCAAGCTGCAGTCGGGTGAACTGGCGCCGATTCTTACCGCCGGCATCGTCGGCATGACCGTGGGCGCGATGTTGCTGGGCTTGGTGGGTGACCGCATCGGCCGTCGGCCCGCCGCCTTGATGGGCGTAGCCGTGTTTGGCCTGGCAACGCTGCTGACCGCGGGCGCCACGGAAACCTGGCAAATCCTGGCGCTGCGCTTTATCGCCGGCCTGGGCATGGGCGGCTGCACCCCTATCGTGCTGGCGCTGGCCGCCGAATATGCGCCCGCCCGCCTGCGCGGCACCGTCATCACCGGCGTGCTGCTGGGCCTGCCGGCCGGTGCCATGCTGGGCGGCTTGCTCGCCGCGCGCATGCTGCCGGTGATTGGCTGGCAAGGCATCTTCATCGTCGGTGGCATCGCGCCGCTGCTGTTGCTGGTTGCGTTGTTCGCATTGCTGCCGGAATCGCTGCAATTCAAGGCCATGCGCGGCGACGCCGCCGGCCAGGGCTATGTGGCTCGCATCCTTGCCAAGATCTCGGGCCAGCCGCTGCCGGCCGGCACGCGCTTCACCGTGCCGGAAGACGCCACCATCCGCGCCAGCGTCAAGGCCCTGTTTGCCGATGGCTACGCGCGCAAGACCATCGCAATCTGGTCGATCTATCTGCTGAACTGGGTGGCCTGGTTCATGCTGCTTTCGTGGCTGCCCACCGTGCTGAAGGCCGCCGGGCTGCCCGCCGACCAGGCGCCCATGGGCACGTTCACCGTGAACCTGGTCTTTATCGTCTGCGCGATTCCGCTGTCCTATCTGATGCCGCGCGTGCCGACGCGCTCGCTGTTGATGGCCATGTTTGCGCTGGGCATCGCGGTGTCGCTGGGCCTGGGGTATGCGGGCACTGACTGGACGCTGGTGTTCATTCTGATCGGCGCTGCCGGCCTGGGTATCGGGGGCCAACAATTGGCGCTGAACTACCTGGTGATCGGCGCCTATCCCACCGCGCTGCGCGCGACCGCCACGGGCTGGTCAATCGGCATCGGCCGCGCCGGGGCCATCATTGGCTCGGCCGTCGGTGGCAGCTTCCTGGGCTGGTTCGGCCCGTCGGGCTTCTTCCTGGCGCTTGCGGTTCCGCTGGCCGGGGCGTTGCTGGCGGTGCTGGCCGTCGACACCAAGACGTCGCGGCCCGTGCCGGGCGACCTGTCGCGCGCGCACTAAATCGGAAACCGTCTTATGAACCGCTTTGAAAATCAGATTGCATTGGTCACCGGCGCCGCCCAAGGCGTGGGCCGCGCCACGGCCAGGCGGCTCGCCGCCGAAGGCGCCAGCGTAGTCCTCGTCGACCGGGCCGCCGACCTGGGTGCGGCCGTGGCCCGCGAGATCCGCGAAGACGGCGGCCAGGCGTCCTTCATCAGCGCCGACCTGGAAACGCATGCCGGCGCGCAGGCAATGGTGGAATACACCCTGGACACCCACGGCCGCATTGACGTGTCCGTGCATAACGTGGGCGGCACCATCTGGATGAAACCCTTCTGGGAATACACGCCCGACGAGATGCAGCGCGAAGTGAACCGTTCGCTGTGGCCCACGTTGTGGTCGTGCCGGGAAGTCATCCCGGTAATGCGCAAGCAAGGGCGCGGCGCAATCGTCAACGTGGGGTCGAACGCCACGCGCGGCATCTATCGTGTGCCGTACTCCGCGTCCAAGGGCGGCGTGCACGCGGCCACCATCTGCATGGCGCTGGAGCTTGCCGAAAGCGGCGTTCGCGTGAATTGCGTGTCGCCCGGTGCGCTGGACAACGGCGTGCGCGCCATCCCGCGCAATACCGAACCGCCGTCGCAGCAGGACCAAGCCTGGCAACAAGAGATGTACACCGACTGCCTGGCAACCACGCCCATGCACCGCATGGGCAGCATGGAGGAAGTCGCCGCCGCCATCTGCTTCATGGCGGCCCCGGAAGCGTCGTATGTCACCGGGCAGGTGATGTACGTCGCGGGCGGGCATTTGGGGTAAGGCTTCCCGGCAAGGGGCGGCCGGCTTGCAGGCGCCATGCATCCGGCCATTGACGCTCCGCCGGATTTCTACCCACCATAAAGCCGCGGTGGTCGATGCAACATCGCCACATGCGGCGAATCCTGCCACTTGGGATACCGATCCAGCACCAACGGGTCATGCCCGGGCACGACATGCTGATCGGATTGCGCCGCGCCATATAGCTTCGCGTAGCCCGACAGCATCCGGGCCGTGTTGTAGACGATCGGAAACGGCCTGCCCTGGCCCATGTTCTCGTAGTAATGGCTGGCGTCCGACGCCAGCACCACCCAGCCGCGTTCGGTATGCACGCGCACCGCTTGCAGGCCTTTCGTGTGGCCGCCGATGTGCAGCAGTTCCACGCCCGGCAGCAACGTCCCGTCGCCGTCGTGAAACTGCACCCGGCCGTCGTAGACGCGCCTGACCAGCGTGACCACGTCACCCACCGCATAGGCATGCCGCAGCGGTTCAAAGCACATGCAGCGGCCGGTGGCGTAGTCAAGCTCATCGTCCTGCACATGAAAACGCGCGCTGGGTAGCAGGTCCAGGTTGCCCGCGTGGTCGTAATGCAGATGGGTCAGCACCACGTGCTGCACGTCTTCGGGCTGCACGCCCAGCGGGGCCAGGGCCGCGATGGGGCACTGGATCAGTTCGCGGCGTCGCACGCGCGCCATGTCGGCATTGAAGCCGGTGTCGACCAGCACAACGCGGCCCGTGCCGCATATCAGCCACACGAAGAAGTCCATGGGCATGTCGCCGTCGTGCGGATCGCCGCCCAGGAAGTTGTCGCGTCGCTGGCGCGGCATCCGGGCGTAGCGGATGGCGTAGACCTCGTATTCCGGAAGAACGGTTTGCATCGCCAGACTCACTCAAATGCCCAGATAGGCTTTCTGCACGAAGGGGTCGGCCAGCAGTTCGGCGCCCTTGCCGCTGCGCACCACCTCGCCATGTTCGAACGCATAGGCGTGATGCGCCAGGCGCAGCGCCAGCCGCGCGTTCTGCTCGACCAGCACAATGGCGATGCCGCTATCGCGGTTGATGCGTTGAATGGCGTCCGCGATCTCGGCCACGACCTTTGGCGCGATGCCCAACGACGGCTCGTCAAGCATCAGCAGACGAGGTTGCGCCATCAGCGCGCGGCCAATGGCCACCATCTGTTGCTCGCCACCCGACAACGATCCCGCCAACTGCGCGCGCCGTTCCTGCACACGCGGAAACAGCGTGTAGATCTCGTCCAGCCGCGCGCGAACGCGGCTACGCGACCTGACGCCATGCGCGCCCGCCATCAAGTTATCCAGCACAGTCATGCGGCCGAACAAGCGCCGCCCTTCTGGCGACAAGGCCAGCCCGGCCGACACCCGCGCCGCCGAACCCAGCCGCACGATGTCCCGCCCTTCAAACACAATGCGCCCGCCCGCCGCCGGCGCCAGGCCGATCAGCGCTTTCAAGGTGGAGCTTTTGCCCGCGCCGTTCGAGCCAACCAGCGCAACGATCTGGCCTTGTTCAACCGTGAAGCTGATGCCGCGCACGGCCTCCAGCGGCCCGTATCGAACCTTCAGGTCCTGGACTTCAAGCATGGGCATAGTCGGGGGCTCCCAGATAGGCTTCGATCACGGCGGGGTTGTCGCGAATGGCTTGCGGCGTGCCCTCGGCGACTTTCTCTCCTTGCACCAGCACCACGATGCGATGGCAAAGTTCCATGACCAGCGCCATGTGATGTTCCACCAGCAGCATCGTCAGCCCTTCCTCGGATTGCAGGCGACGCAGTAAACGCCCCAGCTCGTTGCATTCTTCGTGGTTCAGGCCCGCCGCCGGCTCATCCAATAGCAACATGCGCGGCCGGCAGGCCAGCGCCACCGCGATGCCCAGTTTTTTCTGCAAGCCATAGGCCAGCGACCCGGCCGCGGCGTCGCGCCCGCCTTGCAGGTCAAGCAGGACCAGCAGCCGGTCCACCTCCCGCGCCACCTCCGGCGCCGACAACAAGTCCTGGTCACGCCCGGCCAGATGGCGCAGCCACGAATGTCGAACGCGCGACAGCATGCCGCGCCGAATGTTCTGGGCCACCGTGGCCTCGGGATAGGTGGAAGTGGATTGAAACGTGCGCGCCAGCCCTCGCACCACCACACGGCTGGGCGGCCCGCCGGAAATATCACGGCCGTCGAAATGCACGGAACCCGCCGATGGCGGCATCGTGCCGCTGATGACGTTGAACGCTGTCGTCTTGCCCGCGCCGTTGGGGCCGATCAGGCCGACGATTTCGCCTGGGGCGACGGTGAAGCTGACGTCGCGCAAGGCCGTCAATCCGCCAAAACTGCGCGACAGGCCCTGCACCTGCAATAAAGGCTGGGTCATTGGGACTCCTTGTGCCGGCGCGCCTGCCACGGCCCCGGCAAGCCGGCCAGGCCCGCCGGCAGAAAACGCAGGATCAGGATCAGCGCCGCGCCATAGAAAATGTGCTGCGTCTGCACCGCGCCGCGAAACAGCTCGGGCAGCGGCGTCAGCACCATGGCGCCGATCAGCCCGCCCCATACCGACCGGCGCCCGCCGATGACCAGCATGATGATGAAGCCGATGGAGATGCTGGCGTTGAACGACTCGGGCGACACATACCCCACGTAGCGCGCCTGCAAGGCGCCGCCCGCCGCCGCCAACGCGCAACCGGCCACAAAGGCGCACAGCTGGATCCGGTGCACGCCAAGGCCGGTGGACTCGGCCAGCGCGGGGTTTTCCGCCACGGCGTCGATGGCATGGCCGAACGGCTGTCTTGCCACCACGCTCAAGAGCGCCACGGAGGCCAGGGCCACGCACAGCGCCAGGCCGTAAAAGCTGGCGCGCGTATCGAACGCCATACCGGCCAGCGCGGCCGGCGGGATGCTGGCGATGCCGTTCGCGCCGCCAGACCAGGACGAGCCGTCCAGCAGGATCAGCCGCACCAGTTCCCCGAACGCGAAGGTCACCAATACGAAATAAACGCCTTTCAAGCGCAGGATGATTGCGCCCAGCGTCAGGGCCACCAACGCTGTCAACGCCACGCCGACCAGCGTGGCGGGCAGAAAGCTCCATCCCAGATAGCGCGCGGCCAGTACCGAGCCGTAGGCGCCCAGCGCGACGAAGGCCGCATGCCCCAGCGACAACTGCCCGCAGCGCGCGATCAGCGCCAAGCCGTTGACGATCAGTACGTTCAGGCAGGTCAGCACCGCCAGGTGCTGAACGAACGGTCCGGCAAACCAGGGCGCGAACGCCGCGACGGCCAACGCGGCCCACAACAGCCAGCGTAATGGCGCGGGCCGCGCCATGCCTGCGTCAAGCGAAAGGTCCGTCATGGCTTATGCCTCCCCCCGGCCCAGCAGCCCGTTGGGCCGCACGACCAGCATCACGATCACGATGGCGAAAATCAGCATGTCCGCCGTGCTGCTGTCGAACAGCAGGCTGCCATAGCTTTCCGCCAGACCCAGCGCCAGGCCCGCGAAGGCGGCCCCGGGAATGCTGCCCAACCCGCCCAGGATCACCACGATGAACGCCTTGAGCAACGGCGTGGCGCCCACGAACGGCGACACCGAAAACAGCGGCGCCATCAGCGCGCCGGCCACCGCCGCTAGCCCCACCCCCAGGCCAAAACCCAGCGGGTAATAGATGCGCGAGCGAATCCCCTGGATGCCGGCGATTTCAAAGTCCTCGACCACGGCGCGCAGTGCGCGGCCCGGCCTTGAATGACGCAGGAAGCCATACAGCAAGGCCAGCGCCAGCAAGGCGAACACCACCACGTACACGCGCGACAAGGGCACGACGACCTTACCCATGCGGGCGGTGCCCTGCGCCACGGCGGGCATGGACAAGGGGTCCGGCCCGAAGAACATCAAGGCCAGGTTTTGCAGGATCATCGCCAGGCCGATGGTGGCGATCATGCCGTTCAGTTCATCCCGGCGAAACGGCTTCAGCACGCCCCATTCCAGCACCGCGCCGCCGGCCACCGCCAACGCAAAGGTCAGCGCCACGGCGGGCAGGAACGAAAAGCCCGCCTGGGTCGTCAGGTAATAGGCGCCAAAGGCGCCCAGCATGTAGAACTCGCCATGGGCGAAGTTCACCATCCGCATCACGCCGAACACCAGCGTGAAGCCCACCGCCATCAACAGATACAGCAGCCCCACAATCAAACCGTTGATCGTGGCCTGCGTCAGCAAAATGCTCCAATCCACGTGGCATCCCCCGCCGCGCTAGCGGCATCCCTCGACGGTGCAGCGCGCGCGGATCACCTCGCGGCCATCCTTGACCTCGGCCACGTAGAACGGCGCGTTCAACTGGTGGTTGATGCCGTACATGGCTTTGCCTGTCCAGCTAAGCTTGCCCAGGGATCCGTCAAAGCCCTCCAGCTTTTCCAGTTCGACGCGCACGCGGTCCGTGTCTTCCACCGTGCCGGCGCGGCGCATGGCTTCAAACAGCATGTTGGTGCCGTCATAAAAGGCGGGGCTGAAACCGTTCATGGCGTGCTTGTACTTGGCGGCGTAGCGTTCGGCGTAGGCCTTGGTGGCGGGCAAGTCTGGATCAATCGGCGTATGGACGAACATGCCCTCGGTAGCCGTCTTGCCGGCCACGTTGACGATTTCTTGGGTGGCGGGGCCGCCGGTGCGCACGATGCGTCCTTCGAACCCGAGTTCGCGCGCCTGCTTGACGATCAGGCCGGCCGTGGTGGGCGAATTGCCGTCCAGTTCGATGGCGTCGATGCCGCGCGCCATCATGCGCGTCAGCACGGGCACGAAGTCGACCCGATCGCGTTCGAAGAACTCCTTGACGGACAAGGCCGCGCCCGCCTTCTTGTATGCGGCTTCCAGGTCCAGCGCGATCTGCTGCCCGGTTTCGTCGTTGGGAAACAGCGCGCCCACTTTGCGCAGACCTTGCGACTTGACCAGCCAGTCGATCTGCGGCTGCGACACCTCGGCGGTCGTCACGTTCGGGCGGAAGGTAAAGGGCTTGTCCGCAGCCAGCGCCTTGGCGGTAAAGCCCAAGGTCATCACGATCACCTTGTTCTTTTCCGTCATGGGCTGGATCGCCAGCACAGGCGCCGATCCGACCGGGCCGATCACGTAGCGCACCTTGTCCTCGAACACCAGGCGGTTGGCCACGGTGACGGCTTCGTTAGCCTGGTACTTGTCGTCATAGGCCACCACCTGGACCCGGTACTTCTTGCCGCCGACGTCCAGCCCCCCCGCCTCGTTCACCTGATCCGCCGCAATCTCGGCGGCGTTCTTCATCCCCTGCCCCCAGGCGGCGCCCGCGCCGGACAGCGTGACCAGCGCGCCAAGCTTCAGCGTCTCTTGCGCCTGCACGGCGGGAACTGCGGCCAGGGCGAAGATGCCGGCCAGAATGATCGGATAACGCATGATGCCTCCTGTGGGTCGCGGGCAGTGCCTGCCCGTCGGTGATGCCGCGCTATAGGCCTGCGATGGCGTCCAGCACCGGCATGATGTAGCCGCGAAACTGCTGTGGGTTTTCGCTCATTGGGAAATGCCCCAACTCGCGCATGATGGTGACCTGCGCGCCGGGGATGCCGGCGGCAGTGCGCAACGTGTCTTCGGGCGTGCACGAAAAGTCGTATTCCCCCGTTAACAAAAACAGCGGACAACGGTCGGTGCGTATGCCGTCCAGCCGACCCCGCAAATCGCCGTCCACGCGGTAGAAATACAGGTCGCCGCGAAACACGCCGGGGCCGCCCTGCATGTATTGCCACAAGGTTTCGTGGCGATGGACTGCTGGCGACTGCGGCGCGACCAGCCCGGACACCAAGGCGGCGCAGACCTCGCCGCCATGGACGTCACCGCGATGCAGCCACGAGGTGTCGTACCAGGGCTGCTGGAAATCAGCCGCTTCCACGCCGATCAAGGCGCGAAAATGGTCGGCGTGCTGATGCGCCAGCTGCAACACGATGCGCCCGCCGATCGAGCAGCCGATCAGCGCGGGGCGATCCAGCGCCAGCGCCTGGCAGAACGCCATGACGGTTTCCACATAGCGTTCGGTGGACAAGCGGTATTCCTCGTCCTGCCAGCCGGGCGGCGGGTAGGACTTGCCGTGCCATGGCATGTCAAAGGCAATGACGCGATAGCGCGACGTGATGTCGGCATCGCACATCATGTGGCGGTACTGGCGGCTGTCGGCGCCCGCGGTATGCAGGCACACCAGTGGAATGCCCTCGCCCGCTTCTTCGAAGTAGACGCGGCAGGGCTTGCCGCCGATGTCGACGCTCAGGTAACGGCCAACGATAGGTTCAAGCACGGCGTTCATGCTTGCACCTCTCGGCCTGTGGCCAACAGGTCCTTGACGAACTGCAAGTGCGCCATCAAGGGTTGCAGGTTGCCTTCGATAGAAAGCTCGCCGCGCTTGCTCAACGCAAAGATGTCATGCCAGCCCGCGTCCGGCACGGCTTGCCAGAAGCGCGACCAGGCGGCGGCCGTTGCGCGCAGCGATACGTCGCAGGAAGGCAGCGGCGCGGCGGGCGCATCGGCGGTCATGACGCGACCGTCACGGATGCGAACAAGCAACGGCGCGTCGCCGACGCGCAGCAGCAGGTCCATGTCGACCAGGCGCGGCCGCGAGAACAACAGCGCACGGCTTCGGAATCGATGCGCAAGCTGCGCGTCCGACGCGTCTTGCGCTGGCATAGCGTGGTTTTCCATTGTCTCTTCCCGCCCATGTCGTTCTTATGTACAGAACGTATATTCTTTCTATAAGAACATTCTAAGTATCGAAAACTCCCCGTGTCAACAAGGGGAAAGTACGAGCCGAACGTTATTCCGGCGACAACACCCGCCAATCTTCCGCCAGCGTCAGCGGGCAATCCGTCAGGTCCTGCAAGGTGTCGAAGCGCAATCCCGCCACCATGGCGTTGACCCGCATGGCGTCGGGCAGCACGTCGATGATGGCCAGATCGGTATAGATGCGGTCGACCACGCCCGCGCCGGTCAGCGGGTAGGTGCATTCGCGCACGATCTTGGGCTGGCCGTCCTTGGTGACGTGGTCCATCGTGATGTAGACCTGGCGCGCGCCGGCCACCAGGTCCATCGCGCCACCCACCGCCGGAATCGTGCCCGGCGCGCCGGTGTCCCAGTTCGCCAGATCACCGCGCGCGGAGACCTGGAACGCGCCCAGCACCGTCAGATCCAGGTGGCCGCCGCGCATCATGGCGAACGACACCACGTGGTCGGTGATGGATGCGCCCGGCAATAGCGTCACCGGTTCCTTGCTGGCATTGATCAGGTCCAGGTCCAGCGGTGCATCAGGGTCGCCCGGCCCCATGCCCACGATGCCGTTTTCGGTGTGCAGGAGCACATCGCGGTCGGCCGGCAAAAAGGCCGACACCAGCGTCGGTATGCCGATGCCCAGGTTGACGGTGGCGCCATCCGGAATGTCCAGGGCGACAAGGCGGGCTATCTGCCGCCGACTCAGCTTTTCATAGGCCATGGTTGCCCTCTACCTTTACCACTCGCTTGACGAATATTCCCGGTGTCATGACGTGTTCGGGCGGGATGCCACCCAGTTCCACGATGCTGTCCACTTGCGCCACCGTGGTGGTCGCGGCCATGCACATCACCGGCGCGAAGTTGCGCCCGGCGTAGCGGTACACCAGATTTCCCCAGCGGTCCGCCGTGCGCGCCTTGACGAAAGCAAAGTCACCTTTCAGCGGGGCTTCCAGGACGTAGCCCACGCCGTCTATCACGCGGGTCTCCTTGCCTATCGCCAGCGGCGTGCCATAGGCGGTGGGCGTGAAGAACGGCCCCAGCCCCGCGCCAGCCGCGCGCATGCGCTCGGCCATCGTGCCCTGCGGCACGCATTCAAGCTCGATCTTGCCCGCGTGGTAGGCCTCGGCGAACGCGGCGGCGTTCGGCTTCTTGCGATCCGACGACCGCGCAAACGAGCAGATCATTTTGCGTACGCGCCCAGCTCGCACCAGTTGGCTCAGGCCGCGTTCGCCGTTGCCGGCGTTGTTGTTGACGATGGTCAGGTCGCGCGCGCCTTGCGCAAGCAGCGCGCAGACCAGATCGGTCGGCACGCCCGAGGCGCCAAAGCCGCCGATCAGGATCACCGCGCCGTCTTGCACGTCGGCCACCGCGGCGGCCAGCGTATCGACTGTTTTGTCCAGCATGGAAGTCCCTTTTGTAAGGATGGGCAGTCGCCGCGCGTCAGCGCGTGGACGGGCCGCCCAGGATCGCGGTGGACTGGCTGGACAAGGTGCCGCCGTTGCCATGCACCAGGGCGATTTCGGCGCCCGGCACTTGGCGTTCGCCCGCCTGCGCCCGCAATTGACGTACGGCTTCAATGACCAGGAAGATGCCGTACATGCCGGGATGCACGCACGACAGCCCGCCACCGTTCGTGTTCACCGGCAGACGGCCTCCGGGCGCAATGCCGCCGCCCTGCACAAAGGCGCCACCTTCGCCCTTTTTGCAAAAGCCCAGGTCTTCCAGGAACAGCAGCGTGTTGATCGTGAAGGCGTCATAAAGCTCAGCCACGTCCACGTCCGCCACGTTCAGGCCGGCCATGACCAGCGCGCGCTTGCCCGATTCGGCCGCCGCCGTCACGGTCAGGTCTTCCATGGACGATATCTGGCGGTTCCACACCGCCGTGGCGCTGCCCAACACGTACACGGGGGGTTGCCGCAGCTGGCGGGCGCGGTCGGCGCGCACCATCACGTAGGCGCCACCACCGTCGCTGACCAGGCAGCAATCGCGCACCGTCAATGGATCCGAGACGGGGCGTGACCGAAGCACGTCGTCGACGGACAGGGGGTCGCGCATCGCGGCCTCGGGATTCAGCGCCGCCCACGCGCGGGCCGCGACGGCCACTTCGGCCAACTGCTCCCGGTTCGTGCCGTATTGATGCATATGACGGGCGGCGGCCAGTGCGTAGGACGTGACCGGCTGTAGCGGCGAATACGGATGTTCGAAAGGCTGCGGGTCCAGCAGTGTCCGCGCCTTGACGCCTTCCTTGCGGCCGAACGTGGCGGTCTTCTGCGTGCTGCCATAGCAGACCAGCACTGCATTGCATTGCCCCGACGCCAGCGCCATCACCGAGGGCAGCAGATGCGAGACAAAACTGGACCCGCCCAGCATCGTGGCTTCGATATAGCGCGGCCGCACGCCCAGGTATTCGGCAACGGGCATGCTCCACATCGTGGCCGACGAACTGCACGTGGCCAGCCCATCGATATCCCGCATCGTCAGCCCCGCATCGGCGACTGCCCGTGACGCAGCCTGTGCCAGCACTTCCATCTCGGTGTAGCCGTGCGCCTCCCCCAGCCCGGCATGCCCTACCCCGACAATGGCGACCCGCCCGCGCAGTGAATCCAGCGTCATCATGCAGCCTCCACGGGCTCGAACACCACCAGCGGCTGGGCCGCGTCCAGCAACACCCGCGCCTTGACCGGCATGCCGATCCGCAGCCGCTCCAGCGGCACGCCGTCCACCCGGCTCATCATGCGCGCGCCCTCGTCCAGATCGATCAGCGCCACGTTGTAGTCGCCGCCCGCTTCCGGCTTGCGCCGCACGATGCTGAAGGAATAGACCGTGCCGGTGCCGGCGGGGTCCATCCACTCCAGGTCCATCGCACCGCAATGCATGCATAGGGTGCGGGGAAAGAACTGATGCCGCTCGCATGCCGCGCAACGTTGAATCCGAAAGCGCCCTTCGGCCAACGCGGCAAAGTACTGTTCCTGCGGCCCCCGCGACGGGGCTTCGGCTTGTTCCGTGTGCATTGCTGTCTCCTTCTATTTATTCTGCGTCGCCGCGCCCGATGCGCCGGCCGCTGATTTACAAGTCCGCAAAGCGCTTGCCCTGCGCCACCAGCCGTTCCAACAACGGTGCCGGCTGCCAGAGTTCGCCGTGTTGGTCGTGAAAGCCCCGAATCGTGGCCAGCACATTCGGCAACCCTTGCTGGTCTGCATAGAACAGCGGCCCCCCCCGATGCGCCGGAAAGCCGTAGCCGTTGACGTAGATGACGTCGATGTCGGACGCGCGGCGCGCGATGCCCTCTTCCAGGATGCGGGCGCCTTCGTTGACCAGCGCGTACATCGTGCGCTGCACGATTTCCTCGTCCGTGATGTCGCGTCGCGCGATGCCGTCCTGGCGCGCGCATGCCTCGATCAACGTCAGTACCTGCGGGTCTTCCAGCGGTTCACGGCTGCCTGGTGCGTAGCGATAAAAGCCGCTGCCCGTCTTCTGTCCAAAGTGCCCTTGTTCGCACAGGCTGTCGGCCACGCGCGAATAGCGCAGGTGCGCGGGCCGCGTCGACGCCGTGCGCTTGCGAAATGCCCAGCTGATGTCCAGGCCCGCCATGTCCGCCATGCGCAGCGGCCCCATGGCCAGCCCGAAGCGCTGCAAGGCGCCGTCCACCTGCGACGGCGACGCGCCTTCTTCCAACAGGAAATGCGCCTCGCGCGTGTACGGGCTGACCATGCGATTGCCGACAAACCCGTCGCATACGCCCACCAGCACCGGCAGCTTGCCCATGCGCCGCGCCAGCCGGAACACCGTGGCCACCACGTCTCCGTCGGTCTGCCGACCCTTGACCACTTCCAGCAATCGCATGACGTTGGCCGGGCTGAAGAAGTGCATGCCCAGCACCTGCGCCGGCCGGCGGGTGAAACCGGCTATCGCGTCGATATCCAGGCGCGACGTGTTCGACGCCAGGATGGCCTGCGGCTTGCACACCGCGTCCAGTGCGGTGAAGATCTGACGCTTGACGTCCATGTCCTCGAACGCGGCCTCGATCACCAGATCGGCGTTGCGCAGGTCGTCCATCACCAGCGACGGGCGTATGCGCGCCTGGCGTTCGTGCACCTGCGCCGCCGTCAACTTGCCCTTGGCCGCCGTCGCGGCGTAGTTCTTGCGGATCGCCGACCAGCCGCGTTCCAGTGCCTGCGCATCGCGCTCGACCAGCACGACGTCAAGCCCGGCGTTCGCCAGACTCATCGCGATGCCGCCGCCCATCGTGCCCGCGCCGACCACGCCCACCGTGTTGATGGCGGCCGTCGCCGTCCAGTCCTTCGGCAATTTGACGGCGGCGCGTTCGGCAAAGAACACGTGACGCTGCGCCTTGGACTGGCTGCCGTTGACCAATTCCAGAAAGCGCTCGCGCTCAACCGCCAAGCCGTCTTCAAGCGTGCCGTGGGTGGCGGCCTCCACGCAGGCGATGCAGGCCCACGGCGCTACGCAGCCCCGGTAATGGCGGGCGGCCTGTTCGCGGGCACGCTCGTACACGCCCGGATCGGACAGCGCCGGTACCTGGCGCGCGCCGACATTGCGACCGGCCAACGGCGCATCCGAGGCAGCCAGTGCAACCGCGGCGGCACGGTGGACCAGATCATCGGCAAACACGGCATCAAGCAGGCCCCAGTCCAGCGCCTTCGCCGTATCGATCGCATCGCCTTGCGCAATCATCGTCAGCGCTCGTTCCACGCCCACCAGCCGGGGCAGCCGCTGCGTCCCACCCGCGCCGGGCAGCACGCCCAGCTTCACTTCGGGCAGGCCCAACGACGCGCCCTCCCGCGCCACGCGAAAGTGACACCCCAGCGCCAGTTCCAGCCCACCACCCAGTGCCGCGCCATGGATCGCGGCGACCACGGGCTTGGACGCGCCTTCAATCAACGCAATCAAAGACCGCAATGTCGGTTCGCGCGTCGACATCGGAGTATTGAATTCGCGGATATCTGCGCCGCAGCAAAAGAAGTCCCCGTCACCCGCCAAGACCAGCGCGCGTACATGCGGGTCCGCCAGTGCGTCGCTGATCGCGTCGTGCAGCTCCGCCCGCAACGCCGCGCTCAGGCTGTTGACCGGCGGATTGCGCAATCGCAACAACGCAACCTGGCCGGCTTCCGTCCGTTCCGTATGGATCAGCATGGCGGCGTTACTCCAGTTCAACCACGACCTGGCCTTCGTCCACTTCGTCCCCTTCGCCCACCAGCACGCGCGCCACGATCCCCGCGCGTTCGGCTTCGACGGGGATTTCCATCTTCATCGACTCCACCTTGATCACGCTATCGCCGGCGTCCACGCGCTGCCCTGGGCGCACGCTGACGGCAACCACTCGGCCCACCACGGGCGTTTCTACTTTGAACATTGTTGTCTCCTTGTCTGTTTCGGTTCGGACATGCTGCTATCGCTGCCAGACCCGCCTGGCTCGCTTGCCTGCCTGCCTGCTTGCCTGCTTCACGCCGCCTGTGCCGCCGCGCGCGGCGCATCCAGAATGCGGCTCACCATGCCGGTGGACACCTGGCCCGCACCAAAGCCCGGGTCGTCCAGTACCTGCAAAATGAAGGGAATGTTGGTCTTGACGCCGTCCACATGAAACTGCGCCAGCGCCTGCCTCAATAACCTCAAGGCCTGGTCGCGCGTGGCGGCATGCGCGATCACCTTGGCCAACATCGGGTCGTAATGACTAGACACGCGGCAGCCCTGTGCGTAGCCCGTCTCCACGCGCACGCCGGGCAGCTCGGGCGGGGTAAAGCCTCGCAGCACGCCGGGCGACGGCAGGAAGCGCACAGGATCTTCCGCGTAGACGCGCGCCTCCAGCGCATGCCCTTGCAAGGGCGGCACCCGCGCCAACACGTTGTCCATGCGCTCGCCCGCCGCCAGCTTCAGTTGCGCGGCCACGATGTCGACGCCCGTAACCGCTTCCGTCACGGCGTGTTCGACTTGCAGGCGGGTATTGATTTCCAGGAACGAAAAGCCGGACTCGGGCGTGTACAGCATTTCGACGGTGCCGATCACGTCGTATCCCAGTGTCGACAGCATGCCTTCCAGCTTCGCGGCCATGTCGGCCACCGCGCCTCGATCCAGCCCTGGCGCGGGCGCTTCTTCCAGTACCTTCTGGTGCCGACGCTGCGTAGAACAGTCGCGCTCGTACAGGCAGCGCACCTGCCCATGGCGGTCCGCCAGGAACTGGAATTCAACATGGCGCGGGTTGACCAGCAGCTTTTCCAGATACAGGTCCGATCCGCCAAAGCTGCGTTCCGCGATTTGCCGTGCCCGCGCCCATTCGGGTTCCACATCCTGCGGGCCGTGCAGGGGAATCATGCCGATGCCGCCACCGCCCGACGCCGGTTTGATCAACACCGGGTAGCCCAGGTCCTGGGCCGCATGGCGCACCGCATCAAGGTCGGCGCCCAGTACGGCACTGCTGGCCGCCATCGGCATGCCCAACGCCCGCATCGCATCTCGCGCCCGCGTCTTGTGCCCCAGCATTCGGATCCAGCGCGGCGACGGGCCCACGAAGATCATGCCGGCCGATTCCACGGCCGCGGCAAAGTCCGCGTTTTCGGATAGGAACCCATAACCGGGATGCAGTGCATCGGCGCCCGTCTCGCGCGCCACGCGCAGCAGCGTGTCGCGGTTCAAGTAACTTTGCACGGCCGGCGCCGGACCAATCGGAACCGCCACATCGGCTTCACGCAGATAAGGAAGATCGCGGTCCGCCTCGGAATAGACGGCGACCGATTCCAGGCCCAGCGCGCGCAGCGCGCGGATGACGCGCCAGGCGACGGCGCCCCGGTTGGCGACGATGACTCGCTTCATGTTGCGCTCCAGACCCGGTGTCATGGCCGATACCCGAACGCGCGCGGACCGGGTTCACGCAAGGGCGCGACCACTTCCACGAACTCTTCCAGCACCTGCCGCGTGCTGGCCGGATCGATAATGTCTTCCACCACGAAAGCTTCGGCGCTGCGGAACGGCGAGGTCAGCCCGCGCACGCGCGCTTCGATCTCACGCATCTTGGCCTCGGGATCCGAGGCAGCTTCGATCTCGGCCTTGTAGGCCACTTCCAGGCCACCTTCCACCGGCAATGATCCCCACTGGGCCGACGGCCAGGCGTAGCGGAAATTGAAGCGGCCCGCGCTCTGGTGGCCACCGCCCGCCACGCCGAACGCCTTGCGCACGATGATCGAGCACCAGGGCACGGTGGATTGCGCCACCGCCGTCAGGGCGCGCACGCCGTAGCGCATGGCGCCGGCCTTCTCGGCGTTCAGGCCGATCTGGAAACCCGGCACGTCCACCAGATTCACGACCGGCAGGTGGAAGGTCTCGGCCAGGTCGAGCAGGCGCGTGAATTTTTCGGCCGCCGGGCCGTCCCAGCCGCCGCCGTAGTGATAGGGGTCGCTGGCGAACACCGCCACCGGCCAGCCGTCGATCCGGGCCAGGCCCGTGATCACCGCCCTGCCCCAGCGCTTGCCGATCTCCATGAACGATCCCTCGTCCATCAAGGCCGACACGATGGGCCGCATCTTGTAGACCGCGCGCGGGTCGGCGGGGATCGCGCCGCGCAGCCAATCCTGGTCGGGGGGGGGGGGGGG
>NZ_JBHFII010000004.1:113239-123657 GCF_057334215.1 Achromobacter maghribensis
CGGCGGCGCCGGTCGCGCGCGGCGGCAATTCATGCACCGAGCGCGGCAGATAAGACAGGAAACGCCGCGCCATGGCGAAGGCGTCCGCTTCCGAATCGGCTTCGTCGTCCACCACGCCATTGCGGGTATGGATGTCGCTGCCGCCCAGTTCATTCTTGTCCAGCGTCTGGCCGATGCGCGCCACCACCGGCGGGCCGGCGATGAAAAGCTGCGAGGTCTCGCGCACCATGACGGCGTAGTGGCTGGCAGCGACGCGCGCCGCGCCCAGGCCCGCCACCGACCCCAAGGCCAGCGATACTACCGGCACCGTGGCCAGGTTCTGCGCCATCAGGGGCCACATGCGCAGCTTGGGCAGCAACGTATGGCCCTTTATCTCGATATTGCGCACCGACCCGCCGCCGCCCGTGCCATCCACCAGCCGCAACAACGGCAGCCGCAGGTCATGCGCCATGCGTTCGGCCTCGACCAGTTTGTCGCCCACCGCGCCGTCATTGGCGCCGCCGCGCACCGTGAAGTCGTCGGCGGCCACTACCACCGGACGCCCTTCCACCTTGGCGCGGCCGATCAGCAGGTTCGACGGCGTCAGGTCCGTCAGGCGCCCATCGGCATCGTATTCCCCGTTGCCCGTCAGCGCGCCGACCTCGCGAAACGAGTCCGCGTCGACCATGCGCACAATACGTTCGCGCACCGGCAGCTTGCCACCCTCCCGATGCCGGCGCACCTTGGCCTCGCCCCCCATGCGCTGCGCCAATTCTTTGCGAAGCGCCAGTTCTTGCAGTTCTTTATCCCAGGACACGTGTGCTCCTCCCTGCCCATTGCCGATGCGGCGGTCGCCGCCCGATCAATCGATCTTGATATTGGCGCGCTTGATCAGCGCTTCGTTTTGCTTGAGCTCTTCCTCGATCTTCTGGCGGAAAGCCTGCGGCGATTGCGTCAGCGGATTGCCCTGCGCCGCCAGCCGTGCGCGCACGTCGGGGTCCTGGGTGACGGCTGCGATCTCGCGGTTCAGCCGGTCCACCACGGCCTGCGGCGTGCCCGCCGGCGCGAAGATGCCGACCCAGAACGAGATGTCGAAGCCGGGATACCCCAGCTCGGATACCGCGGGCACGTCAGGCAGGTCATGCCACCGGTTGGCGGACGACACGGCCAGCGCGCGCAGCTTGCCGGCTTTGATAAGTGGCACGCCGGATAACGTGTCAAAGCCGAAGTCCACTTCTTTGGACAGCAGGCCGGCTTCCATCGGCGCGGCGCCCCGGTACGGCACATGCAGCATCTGCACGTCGGACATGGCGGCAAGCTGCGCGCCCGCCAGGTGCATCAGGTTGCCGTTGCCGGCCGAGCCATAGCTGATTGTGTTCGGATTGCGCTTGGCCAACGCCACCAGCGACTTGACGTCGGTTACGCCTGCCACGCGGGGGTTCTCGGCGTTGATGGTCAGGATGAACGGCACCGACATCACCGTCGTCACCGGGGCAAAATCCTTCAAGGAGTCGTATTGCAGGTCCTTGTAGAGCAAGGGATTGACCGTGATCGAGCTGGAATTGCTGACCAGGATGGTGTAGCCGTCCGGCTTGGCCTGCGCGACGGCGCGCGCCGCGATCATGCCGTTGGCGCCGGTCTTGTTGTCCACGACGAACGTTTGCTTCATTCGCGCGGATAAGGCTTCGCCGACGATGCGCGCCACCGTATCGATGGTGCTGCCGGGGCTGAAGCCCACGACGAACTTCACCGGCGCATTGGGATAATCAGCGGCGCTTGCCACGAGGGGCGCCGCCGTCGACAACACGAACACGCTTGCTGCCAGCCATTTCGAAACTGCCATGATGTGTCTCCTCCGTGATTGCCTGAACCCGTGCCTTGCGCTGCATCGGCGCGCGGCTACGGGCTGTGTCTGTGCCTGGCTCCATGCCTGGCGTTGCGATTACTGCGCCGCGACGGCGCCGGACGCCTTGACGGCCCGGCCCCATTTCTCCTGTTCGCTCGACATGAAGGCGGCGAACGCCTGCGGGGTGCTGTTGACGACTTCCCCGCCCAGGCTTTCGATGCGCGCCTGCATCGCGGGGGTGGCCACGATCTTCGACACGTCTTCATAGATGCGTTGCGCTTGCGCCGGCGGCAGTGACGCCGGTGCAAGCAAGCCAAACCACGTCGCGGCCTCGAAGCCGGGCATGCCTGCTTCCGCA
Source organism: Achromobacter maghribensis (assembly GCF_057334215.1). Classification (NCBI taxonomy): domain Bacteria; kingdom Pseudomonadati; phylum Pseudomonadota; class Betaproteobacteria; order Burkholderiales; family Alcaligenaceae; genus Achromobacter; species Achromobacter maghribensis. The sequence goes on from NZ_JBHFII010000004.1 coordinate 115,423, forward strand.
AAGGTCGGCACGTTGCGCAGCGCCTGCACGCGCGTGCCGTTGGCCACGGCCAGCGCGCGCAACTTGCCGGACTCGATCAACGGCAGCGCCGACGTAATCGTGGCCAGCATCATTTGCACCTGTCCGCCCGCCAGGTCCGTAAAGGCCGGCGCGTCGCCGCGGTAAGGCACGTGCGTGATGCCCGACTGCGTGGCGATCTTGAAGAGCTCACCGCTAAGGTGTTGCGCGGTGCCATTGCCCGGGGACGCAAAGTTCACCGACCCGCTGTTTTGTTTCAGGTAGGCCAGGAATTCCTGCAACGTCTTGGCGGGGATGGCGGGGTTGACCACCAGCACCAGCGGCACCTTGGTGACCAGCGTGATGGGCGCAAAGTCCTTGACCGGGTCGTAGTTGAGCTTGTTGTACAGATGGCCGCTGATCGTGTGGGCGGACGTGGTCATGAACAGCGTGTAGCCATCGCCCGGCGCTCGCGCCACCGAACTGGCGCCGATGGTGGTGCCGGCGCCCGCGCGGTTTTCAACGATGACCGACTGGCCCCACGACTGCGTCAGCTTTTCGGCGACGGCGCGCGCCACCACGTCGGTGGCGCCGCCAGCCGGATACGGCACGATCATCGACACGGGTTTGGACGGATAGGAATCGGCGTGCGCCGTTCCCGCAAACAGCGCCGTGGCACATGCCAGCGCGCACAAGACATTGCGGTGCATCGAGTTGTCTCCTCTTGTCTTCGAATGACGGTTTGTTTATTCTTATCGTTCCTGTAGACAGAACGCTTATTCTATTTTATATTTTTTCGGCCGCAGACTGTCAACGAGTAAATGCATCCAGGCTGCCGGTGGCCGCGCCAAAAATCCCATCAAGAGAGGAACATCACGTCATGTCCGAATCATCGGAAACCCTTAAATCCATGCTGATCGGCGGTGAATGGGTCGCCCAGCAAGACGCCGCCTTTGCGTCCATCAACCCCGCCACCGGCGCGCGAAATTATTTGGTGAGCGCGGCGTCCGATGCCCAGGTGGATCAAGCCGTCGACGCCGCCTGGCAGGCGCAACGCCAACCCGCCTGGCGCGACATGCTGCCGCACCAGCGCGCCGCCATCCTGCGTCGAATCGCCGACGGCATCGAGCGGCATGCGGATCTTCTGGCACGTTTGCAGATGATCGAAAACGGCAAGGTCTGGGCCGAATGCAAGACGCAAGTCGCCAGTTCGGCGGCGACTTTCCGCTACTACGCGGGCGTGTGCGAAACGCTGGGCGCCGAGGTTACGCCGGCGCGCGGCAACTACCTTTCCATGACGCACTACGAGCCCTATGGCGTGGTCGTGGCGATCACGCCGTGGAACTCGCCGCTGACGATGGAAGCGCAAAAGGTCGCCCCCGCGCTGGCCGCTGGCAACGCCGTGATCTTGAAGCCTTCCGAGGTGACCTCGTCACCCGCGCTGGTGCTGGGCCGCATCGCGCTGGAAGCCGGCTTGCCGCCTGGCATCCTGAACGTGGTCACGGGCCTGGGCGCCACCGTGGGCCGCCGCCTGGTGGAACATCCGGGGGTACGCATGGTGTCGTTCACCGGCGGCACCGCCAGCGGCCGGGCCATTGCACATGCCGCCGCTGAAAAGCTGATGCCCGTCGCGCTGGAACTGGGCGGCAAGTCGCCGCATATCGTGTTCGATGACGCGGACCAGGACGCGGCGATAGACGGCGTAATCGGTGGCATTTTCGAAGGCAGCGGGCAGTCGTGCGTAGCGGGATCGCGGCTTTACGTGCAGCGCGGCATCGCGGCCTCGTTCATTGAAAAACTGGTGGCGCGCGCCGCACGGCTCAACGTGAACCTGCCCGATGCCGCCGGCGCCCAGATGGGCCCGATCGCATCGTTCGGCCATCGCGACAAGATCGAAGGCATGGTTGAATCCGCCAAGCGCGACGGCGCGCAAGTGCTACTGGGTGCGCAGCGGCCCGACGACGACGCGCTGCAAGCGGGCGCGTTCTACCGACCCACCATCCTTGGTGGATTGGCACGCGATGCGCACGTGGTGCGCGAGGAAATCTTCGGCCCGGTCCTGTGCGCGCTGACCTTCGACGACGAAGACGATTTGATCGACCAGGCCAACGACAGCGTCTACGGCCTGGCGTCCGGCGTCTGGACGGCGGACTACCGGCGCGCGTGGCGCGTGGCCAAGCGCCTGGAAGCCGGCAGCGTGTGGATCAACACCTACAAGCAGCTTTCGATATCCACGCCGTTCGGCGGCTTCAAGCAAAGCGGCATCGGCCGCGAAAAAGGCGTCAGCGGGCTGCGCCTGTATCAACAATCCAAGGGCCTCTACTTCGGCATGTAAGCCGAGGCGTCCGTTCGCATTCTTTCCAGGGCCGCGACGACGGCCCGCCTTCTTCGGAGACTATCCACATGTCTGAATTTCAACGAGCCGGCTTCATCGGCCTGGGCGTCATGGGCGAACCCATCTGCCGCAACCTGGCCACCAAGGGCGGCCTGCCCGTGCTGGGCTGCGACACCGACGCGGCACCCTTGCAGCGCCTGGCTCCGCATGGCGTCCAGACCGCGACGGCCCAGCAGATCATGCGCGACTGTGACGTGGTGTTCCTGTCCCTGCCGTCCGGCGAAGTCGTGGCGCAACTGGCGCGCGCCGCGGACGGCTTGCTGGCCAATACGCGCAGTGGCCAACTGATCGTGGACCTGAGCACGTCGCCCGTTGACGTGACGCGCGAGCTGGCCGGCGAATTCGCCGGCAAGGGCGCAACATTCATCGACGCCCCCGTTGCCCGCACCCGCGCCGCCGCCGAGGCCGGCACCCTGTCCGTCATGATCGGTGGCGAGGCATCGACGTTTGAGCGGGTCAAGCCGCTGGTGTCCACCTTCGCCAACGAGATCACCTACTGCGGCCCGGTCGGCAGCGGCCAGGTCGTGAAGATCCTGAACAATATGGTGCTGTTCGAAACCGTGGTGGCGTTGTCGGAAGCACGCGCGATTGCGCGGCGTTCGGGCGTGGATCCGCAGGTATTGCTGGAGACTTTCACACGCGGATCGGCGGATAGCTTCGCGTTGCGCAACCACGGCTTAAAGGCTATTCTGCCCGGTGAATTTCCCGAAAAAGCCTTCCCCGTGGACTATGCCCGCAAAGACCTGCGCTACGCGCTGGCGTTGGCGGAACAAACCGGCGTACAAGCGCTGGGCGCCCGCAACGTTGACCACTGGTTCAGCGCCGCGTTGGACCAGGGCCATGGCAACCGCTATTTCCCGGTCATCAGCCGGGTGATCGATCCGGAGTCGGGAACCACCGCCTAACCATCCCTACCATTCCAATGAGTCGCACCCCTACTCAGGACAATTCCACTGACGGCGTCGCCGCCGTCGAACGCGCCCTGACCATCGTCGGGGCCGTTGCAGAACGCACCGAGCCCATCACGCTTGCGGACCTTTCCCGGGCCACGGGGTTTTACAAGAGCACGCTCTTGCGGCTTATTGCTTCGCTTGAAAAAGTGGCGCTGGTGGTACGCCGCGCCGATGGCCGCTATTCGCTGGGGCCCTATGCGCATCACCTGGGGCGCGCGTACGAAGCCACCTACCGCCTGACCGAAACCATCCTGCCGCTATTGCAAGGCCTGGTCGACAAAGGCACGGAAAGCGCGTCTTTCCACGTCTACCATGACGCGACCTCGCGCGCCTGCGTGCTACGCGTGGACTCGCACCATTCCACGCTGGACCGTATCCGCGTCGGCGACCTGCTGCCGCTGGACAAGGGCGCCGCCGGCAGGCTGTTGACGGCCTACCTGGTCGACGGCAAGTCGCCGGCCGAGGTTGGCCTGATGCTGACGTCGATGGGCGAACGCGACCCCAACTGCGCGGCGGTGGCCAGCCCGGTATTCGGCCCGGATGGCGACATCTGTGGCGCCATATCGTTGTCGGGCCCCAAAGAACGCTACTCGCCGGCCGCCGTCAAGAAGATGGCCAGGCTGGTGCAGGAAGCCGCGGCCGATGCCACGCGCGCCCTGGGCGGACGTTGGCCGTCCGGGAAGTGATGCCATCGTCGGATCCAACGACATGGCAACCGGGTCAGGGCAAGGTTTTGCGCATTCTCACTGCGTGTGAGAACTCCGTGTCCACGGTGGCGGCAAACAGAAATCCCGAAGCTTCGTAGAATGATCGCGCTCGATCGCCAACCACAACGTGGAGCGACCGAATTCCAAGCTGCGCTGCGCGATGCTCGGCTTCGTTGAGCAGCCGCGTTCCCACACCCATTCGCCATAGTTCGGGCGCGACAAACAGGTCTTCGAGTTCCGCCTCGGTGCCGGTCTCGGGGACTACCGTGATGAACCCGACGAGAACGCCATCTAGTTCGGCGACCATGGCGTATGGCAGACGTGCAGCGGAAAACTGCCCCGCCTCTGCCAGGGCAAGCAACTCGTCAACATGATCGCCCCACGCCAGCGTGGATCGCAGCTTGAGCGTGCCAAGGGCATCTTTGTCCGCGAGATGTGCCGCTCGAATCAAGACTTCCAAAGAGATTTTTCCTTATCTCGCGTTCGCGACCGGTTTCTTACGCCACAGGTTCTCACAATCGCACACTTCAGCGGAAGCGTTTCCAATTGATGACGGTCATTCATCGATCAGAGCCTCTTGCACCCATCAGACCGCGCATGGCAATGGCCAGCACCAAAAGCGCCAAGCCGGCGGCGGTCAGGGTTGCCGCCGTGTAGAAGGCGATCAGGGCCCAGTAAAGGAGGGGCTGCGCGGCTGCAAGGATGTCAGGTCCTTTGCGGTTGTTGAGCACCCCGGTGTGCAGGCTTTCCACCACTTCGGTCGCTCCGACAAAGCAACCCCAGCCGATCAAGGCCGCGACGGCGAAGGCCACCATCGACTGTATGCACGGCCGTCGGCGGCTCGGGGCATCCGGACGGCCCATCACGTGCTCACTGCGTTGGTAAACGTCACGAGGAAGGTGGTTCGGGGCGATGTCTCAGGCATGGCAGTTCGCTGATGCTGGCGGGAAAAACGACTTTACTCGAATGTCCTCTTTTGGATTTAGCGCCCGGTCGGCCAGAAACGGGCGTTTGACATCGAGGCCGCCGATCGCATGCAGGAATCCACTGCCACAGATTCAGGTTCGGCAGCAGCCGACGATCCGAGCGGAAACCGATCGCCCCTGGCGAGGGCGTTCAGGCGCTCAGGAAGCGAATGACTTCGGCCCAATCGTTAGTCGACAGGGCGACGTCTTCGAAGTCGCCAGCTTCCTCGTCGTAGCGCGAAACGCAGTAACGCTGGCTCCTGCCGGATGCGCGGTCGGCATAGTTGGCGTAGTCGACATACACTTTCAACGTGCCCTCCTCGTTCTCGAATGAGGGAGCAGCATCGATGTAGCTCGACGCGTCGAAATACCCTTCGGGTATGGTCGGCAGGGTGGTTATGTCGAAGTCGGGAAATTCGCGACGCAGTCGTTCAAGGTTCATAACGGAAGCATATAGAGGCTGGAAGCTGACATTTTACGTTGCGCACGCGTATCGCGGGATCACTGATGCCCCATGCGCAGGCTTTGCTTTTCACAGGCCAGCTTCCGTGAACCGAATCGGTTGACGCGAGCAACCGCCACCAACCATCACCCCGGCACTCACTACGCTTGTCGAACGCCCATCATCGACCGCGAAAGTCGACTGGCCGCGGTAAGAATGGGTTCCTTGAGCTCGAGCAGCACGCTTTCCGTCAGGCGCGAAATCGGCCCCGAGATGCAGATCGCGCCCTGCAACGTCCAGTTGATGCCGTAGACCGGCGCGGAAATGCTGGAGACTTCCGCATCGCGCTCGCCCAGGGAAATCATGTAGCCCGCGCGACGCACCGATTCGTAAGGCTCGCCCGGCTCTCCGGAAAACGCGAGCAGCACACGTCCCGGCGAGCCCAATTCGAGCGGCAGCGCCGCGCCAATCCGCACATGGTGGCGGATCGATTTGGGTCCTTCGACCCGCGCCATGCAAATGCGCTGTTTGCCCTCGCGCACATAGAACGTGGCGCTTTCCCCCGTGGTGGCCGATACATCCCTCAGGACCGGCTGCACGATTTCCGCAATGTTGAACGTGGCCTGGTAGCAGGCGCCAAGCCAACCGGCTGCGCGCGCCAGACGCCACGTGCCGTCTGGCCGTTGGGCCAGATAGTCGTCCATGGCGAGCGTGCGCGCCAAGCGCAATACGGTGGACCGGTGAAAGCCGGTGCGCCGGCTCAGTTCCGCCAGGGACAGATGGGTGTCTTCCACGCCGAACGCCGCAAGGATGCTCATCGCTCGACGCACGGCGACTACGCCTTCTTCTGCCGGGGACTCATCACCATCGCGAGGTATTTCTTCGTTCATTGTATGGAACACGTTTCATCTGACGAACTTGCATTGTATTGAACGGAACACCGATTCACAATGCCTCCACCAAAAACAACGATCGGAGACAAATCATGAAGCAGATCGCGCGTGTGCTTTCGGGCCTGGCCCTGGTGTGCGTGAGTGGCCTTGCCGCGGCGCAGGGCTACCCCAACAAACCCATTCGTCTGATCGTTCCTTTCCCGCCCGGCGGCGGCACCGATGTGCTGGCCAGAGAGGCTGCGCTAAAGGTGGCCAGCAATACGGGCTGGAACATCGTCACGGAAAACAGACCCGGATCGGGCGGCAACATCGGCGTGGATACCGCAGCGAAGTCGGCGCCGGACGGCTATTCGCTGGTACTGGGCCAAACCAGCAACTTGGCGATCAATCCCACGCTCTACGCCAAGCTGCCCTACGACCCCGAAAAAGACTTGACCGCTATCGGCTTGGTCGCGGACGCGCCGCTGGTGATCGTGGTTCCGGCCAACTCGCCGCTGAAGACCTTCGAGGACATGCTTGCCGCAGCCAAAGCCAAGCCGGAGTCCTTGAACTTCGCCAGCTCGGGCAACGGCACCGTGGCTCACCTGGCGGCGGTGCAATTGCAGAATGCCGCGGGCATCAAGCTCACGCACATCCCCTACAAGGGCGCAGCGCAAGCGTCCAATGACCTGATTGGCGGGCAGATCGACATGTACCTGTCATCAGTGCCCACGCTGATTGGCCACGTGCGCAACGGCAAGATGCGGGCGCTGGCAGTGACGTCGGCACAGCGCGTGCCCGATATGCCCGACGTGCCCACCATTGCCGAGCGCGGCTTTCCGGGATTTGAAGCCGTGACCTGGTTCGGCCTGGCCGCGCCGGCCGGCACGCCCAAAGACATCGTGCAGCGCCTGAATGCGGAGTTCAACAAGGCTCTGCAAGCCAAGGACCTGAGCGTGAAGTACCAGGAACAAGGCGCGCGCGTACTGACCAGCACGCCAGGGGAATTCGCCAAATTGATCCACGACGACCGCATCCGCTGGGGCAAGATCGTCGAAGAATCGGGCGCGAAGGTCGAGTGATTCGTCATGCAGGCCCGCTATTCCCCCCCCTGCAAGGTCATTCGCGAAGCCGGTATCAAGCCGGCCTGATCACTCCCCGCATCACCCTCTTCCCCACACAGGAATGCTCATGGCCCATCAAGACATCATCAAGGATTTTCCCCGCGTCAGCGCCGACATTGTGCGTCGCGCCGCGGATCTGCAACCCGCCATCCTGGCCGACGTAGCCGGCCGACGCGGCGCCCTTAACGGCCGCATCCGTCCGTTGCATCCCGGCATGAAGCTTGCCGGCACGGCGCTTACGGTTGAAGTGCGTCCCGGCGACAACCTCATGATCCACGCCGCGATTTCCCTGGCCAAGCCCGGCGACGTTCTGGTGATCGACGGCAAGGGCGACCTCAGTTCCGCGCTGATGGGGACCATCATGATGAACGCCTGCCGCAAGCTCGGCATCGTCGGCGTGGTGATGGACGGCGCCGCGCGCGACACGGTCGAGATCATCGAGATGGACTACCCGGTTTTCGCTGCCGGCACAAACCCCAATGGTCCGACCAAGAATGTCCCCGGCCGCATCGGTCATCCCGTGTCGGTGGGCGGCGTGACGGTCAATGCAGGCGACTTCATCATTGGCGACGCCGACGGCGTAGTCGTGGTCGAGCGCGAAAAGATAGAAGGACTGTTGCCCGCCGCCGAAAAGAAAGTGCGCGATGAAGCCGCGCGCATTGCCGCCATCCAAGCCGGCGACACCGAAGCCAAATGGCTTAGCGCGGCCCTGCGCGCCGCTGGCGTCCTGAAAGAAGGGGAATCGCTGTGAACACCGCCGCGGCGGGCAAGCCCGTCATC
>NZ_JBHFII010000004.1:123677-124568 GCF_057334215.1 Achromobacter maghribensis
GCTTGCGCGACTCCAGAATTTTGAGCTGGTTTTCGCTGGAAAAACACCGACGGAGAGCGACATCGTGGCGCTGTGCCGCAAGCACGACCCGGTGGCCATCATCGTGCGGTACAGCAAGGTGGGCGCCGCGGCGATGGACGCGGCCCCCGCCCTGCGTGTGATCTCCAAGCATGGCAGCGGCACCGACACCATTGACAAGACGGCGGCCGCCGAACGCGGCATCCAGGTCGTCGCCGCAGTCGGCGTGAACGCCGCCGCCGTGGCGGAACAGGCGCTGGCGCTGCTTCTGGCCTGCGCCAAATCGGTCGTCGGGCTGGACGAGCGCATGCGAGCGGGCCACTGGGACAAGTCCACGCACAAGAGCATGGAGCTGGGCGGCAAGACCATCGGCCTGATCGGCCTGGGCGCCATCGGCCAGCGCCTGGCGGCCATGGTCCACGGCCTGAACATGCGCGTGATCGGCTTCGACCCTTATGCAAAGCACTTGCCGGGCCATATCGAGAATGTGTCGTTGGACACGATCTGGCGCGAGGCCGATGTGGTGTCGATGCACTGCCCGCTCACCGATGAGAACCGCGGCATGCTTAACGCGACGACGCTGGCGCAGTGCAAGCGGGGCGTGATCCTGGTGAACACGGCGCGCGGCGGTCTGGTCGACGAGGACGCACTGTTGCAGGCCGTGCGGTCGGGCCATGTGCAAGCGGCAGGCCTGGACAGTTTCGCCGTCGAGCCCATGCCTGCCGGCCATCCGTTCCAGCAAGAGCCGCGCATTATCCTTAGCCCCCACATCGGGGGCGTCACCAGCGCCGCCTACGTCAACATGGGCGTGGCCGCGGCGAACAACGTGCTGGACGTGCTGACACGCGAAGGCGCCGGGCGGCAAGGTTGACC
>NZ_JBHFII010000004.1:124623-150577 GCF_057334215.1 Achromobacter maghribensis
CCCCCCCCCCCGGCGTCCTGGTTAGAACGACATTTCAGGAGCAGGTGCGGCGGGGGCCTTGGATTCCTCCGGCGCCTGCGCCACGGTGGCGTCCGTCGTCAGGATCAGCCCGGCGATCGACGCCGCGTTCTGCAACGCGGTGCGGGTGACCTTGGTGGGGTCGATCACGCCCAGTTCCACCAGGTCGCCATAGTTGCCGGTGGCCGCGTCGTAGCCATGGTTGCCCTTGCCTTCCAGCACCTTCGCCACGATCACCGAGGGCTCGTCACCCGCGTTGGTGACAATGGCCCGCAACGGTGCCTCCAGCGCGCGCAACACGATGCGGATGCCAGCGTCCTGATCGGCGTTGGCGCCTTTCAGGCCGTGGATGGCCGTGCGCGCCCGCAGCAACGCCACGCCGCCCCCGGGCACAATGCCCTCTTCCACGGCGGCGCGCGTCGCGTGCAGCGCGTCGTCCACACGGTCCTTCTTCTCTTTCATCTCGACCTCGGTGGCGGCGCCCACCTTGATCACGGCAACCCCGCCAGCCAGCTTCGCCACGCGTTCCTGGAGCTTTTCGCGATCGTAGTCGCTGGTGGCTTCGTCTGCCTGCTTGCGCAGGACCGCCACCCGCGCTTCGATGTCCGCCTGCTTGCCTGCGCCGCCGATGATGACGGACGCTTCTTTGCGCACCTCGATGCGCTGCGCGTTGCCCAGCTCTTCCAGCGTGGCTTTTTCCAGCTGCATGCCGGTCTCGTCCGAGATCACCGTCGCGCCCGTCAGGATGGCGATATCTTCCAGCATCGCGCGTCGGCGGTCGCCAAAGCCGGGCGCCTTCACCGCCACCACCTTGAGCACGCCGCGAATGGCGTTCACGACCAGGGTGGCCAGGGCTTCACCGTCCACGTCCTCGGCCACGATCATCAACGGCTTGCCCGCCTTGGCGGCGATTTCCAGCACCGGCAACAGATCGCGGATGTTCGAGATCTTCTTGTCATGCAGCAGCACCAGTGGCTCGTCCAGCTGCGCCACCTGCTTCTCGGGGTCGGTCACGAAATACGGGCTGAGGTAGCCGCGGTCAAACTGCATGCCTTCGACCACATCCAGCTCGTTGTCCAGCGACTTGCCGTCTTCCACGGTGATGACGCCTTCGCGGCCAACCTTGTCCATGGCCTGGGCAATGATCTGGCCGATGGTCTCGTCGGAATTGGCCGACAAGGACGCGACCTGGGCAATTTCCTTGCTGGTCGAGATGGGCTTGGAAAGCGTTTTCAACTTTTCCACGACGGCCTGGACCGCCTGGTCCACGCCGCGCTTCAAGTCCATGGGGTTCATGCCCGAGGCCACATACTTCATGCCCTCTTGCACGATGGCCTGCGCCAGCACGGTGGCGGTGGTGGTGCCGTCGCCCGCCACGTCGGCCGTCTTCGAGGCCACTTGCTTGACGATCTGGGCGCCCATGTTTTCGAACTTGTCCTTCAGCTCGATTTCCTTGGCGACAGATACGCCGTCCTTCGTGATCGTCGGGGCGCCGAAGCTACGTTCCAGCAGCACGTTACGCCCCTTGGGGCCCAGCGTGACCTTGACGGCGTCGGCCAGAATGTTGACGCCCTTCACCACGCGGGCGCGCGCGTTATCGTGAAATTGAATGTCCTTGGCACTCATTTCTAAGGCTCCTGATATTTCTTTGGAAGATTCCTGATACCGGCTCGGGCAGCGGCATCAAGCCGCTTTCTTCAACGTGTCGCGGGCGGGTTCCAGCACCGCCAGCACATCGTCTTCCCGCATGACCAACAGCTCCTGGCCATCGACCTTCACGGTCTGCCCGGCATACTTTCCGAAAAGGACGTGGTCGCCCACTTTCAGATGCAGCTTCTGCACGGCGCCGTCGCGACCGACCTTGCCGCTACCGACCGCCACGACTTCGCCCTGCTCGGGCTTTTCCGCGGCGGAATCGGGAATCACGATGCCGGATGCGGTCTTGCGTTCCTGCTCGATGCGCTTGACGATTACCCGGTCATAGAGGGGACGGATCTTCATGACTCAATCTCCTGAACAAATCAGATCACCAAACACTGCGCCTCGCGGGCGCGCATCAGGATCTATGGGCAAGCCCCAGCAACTTCAAGGGCCCCAAATTGCATCAAATTGCATCACCCACGAACCCAGATGCCGACGGCCTTGCCCAGCCGGAAAGTCACGCGTTTTTGCAGCCTGCCCGAGGGCGCGACGTGCACGGGACACGGCTGCGAGCGCCCGCCCTCGGCGTCCACCGTGGCGTCGTCCGCGTCGGTCTGATTCCAGATGCCGTTCTTGCGCGGCCGGAACATCCAGCGCAGATACCCCTTCCTGGCGGCCAGCTCCATCAGCGCCGAATGATCCGGCGCTTCGAGTGCGACCCGCTCCTGCCCGCCGGGCAAATCGGAATAGTCGGCGAACGCCCGTCGGCAGGCCACGGCTTCTTCCAGCGGCGCGTTCAGGCGGCACCAGCCGGAATGCGCTACGCGTTCCACGTCCCAGGCGCCCAAGCGCCATCCCGCTTCGAGCATGGCCTGGTCGATGTCGGCCACATCGTTCCAGCGCTGGTTCAGTTGCATGGCTGATGCGGCAACCGAGCGTAGCGGTTTGGTAATCGCCGTCCTGTCGGGCGTAAAGCCGTGCCAGTGCAGCGTCAACAAAATGGGAGTGTCGGCCTTTTGCACAGCGCTGGCGCTGACCGCGTATAGCGGCAGGCCAAGTGCGGCGATGTGGGTGCGGATAGTCGTGAGTAGGTCCATGAGATCTCCGTTAGCCAGAAGCGGATTTCGCGTGGGGTGATGCCCACCGAACCAGACATGCCAAATGAATTTATCGCTTCTTGGGGTAGCGCTCAACTGCCTGAGTCAGCGTGCGACGGCCGAAAAGATGCCATCGCGGGCGCCCGGCCGCCGGCGCCAAAGGAAAAACCTATAGGCGCATAGGAAAGCAGTATTTGAATTGATTTGACCGCCTGCCTAGCATGAGTCCGCACGCATCACACACACAAAAGAAGACCGCGCCCAGCGCGTCGAACCAGGGGAAATCGATGTACGACCTTAGTAAAGCCCGTCGGGCCCATTGCTTGCGCGCGGCGCTTGTCTGCGCACTGGCCGTTATTGGCGTAACGGCCCAAGCCCAGTCCACCTATCCCGATCATGCGGTCCGGCTGATCGTTCCGCAGTCCGCGGGGTCCGGAGCGGACGTGGTCGCCCGCCTGTTGAGCGAGAAGATGGCAAGCGCTTTGGGCGCCTCTGTCGTCGTCGAAAACAAGCCGGGCGCGAACGGCATCGTGGCCACGTCCTATGTGGCCAAAGCCCCCGCCGACGGCTACACCCTGCTGTTGACGGGCGTATCCCAGATGAGTTTCAACCCGAAGCTGTACAAGAGCCTGCCCTATGACGCCAACAAGGACTTCGCCTACATCGCGCCTGTGGTCGACACCCCGTTCGTGCTGGTCGCCGGAAAGAACAGCCCGTACAAGACCTTGCCGCAGCTGCTGGCGGCCGCCAAGGCCTCGCCGGACGGCATCACGTTCGCCAGCGCGGGGGCCGGCAATTCCACGCACCTATCGACCGAAATGATCGCGGCGGGCGCCGGCATCAAGCTCAAACACGTTCCCTACAAGGGCTCTGGCCCCGCGTTGAATGCCGTGATCGGCGGACAGGTCGACGTCATGACCAGTGTGCTGGGCTCGGCGTTGCCGCAGATCGAAGGCGGCAATGTGGTGCCGCTGGCGATTCTGGCCGACCAACGGGCCGGTGACCTGCCCAACGTGCCCACCTTGAAAGAGGCGGGCATACAGGCGCCCGCGATGCCCGGCTGGTTTGCCGTGGTCGGCCCGGCGGGAACCGACGGCGCCATCATCAGCAAGCTGAACGCCGCGGTCCAGGCTGCCATCTCCGACCCGGCCACCAACAAGAAATTGAAGGACTTGTACTTCGTTCCGCTGAAGGGCAGCGCCCAGGCCATGCGCACCCGGGCGGAGGACGACGCCAAGGTATGGGGCGACTTCATTGCGCGCACCGGCGTCCAGGTCGATTGACCTCGACCGGCCTCCATCCACGATCCCCGGAGTGTCCCTATGAAAACGCTATCCCTGCTGGCCGCCGTCGCCAGCGCCCTGATCATGCAGCCGTCTGCCCACGCGCAACTGGCCGCGGCCTGGCCGGACAAGCCCGTTCGGATCATCGTGCCGTTCGCGGCGGGTGGCTCGACCGATATCGTGGCGCGCAAAGTGGCGCAGCGATTGGGCCAACTGACGCAGCAACCGTTCGTCGTCGAAAACAAGCCCGGCGCGGGCGGAACGCTGGGCGCCGCCTATGCGCGGGGACAACCCGCCGATGGCTACTCCTTGTTCCTGGGCACGGTCAGCACGCAATCGGTTGCGCCGTTCCTGTACAAAGCCCTTCCTTATGACCCGCTGAAGGACTTTCGGGGCCTGGCGATGATCGCTTCGGTACCGAACGTAGTCGTCGTCAACAAGGCACTGCAGACGCACGACCTGAAGGCCTTGATCGCCAAGGCCAACAACAAGCCGGGCGGCCTGACCTATGGGTCCAGCGGCCTGGGTTCGTCCAATCACCTGGCCACCGAGGCCCTGCGCACCAGCCTGGACATCCCGGTGACGCACGTTCCGTATCGCGGTTCCGGCCCCGCCCTGACCGACACCATGGCGGGACACGTGGACTTCATGCTGGACGTGGCCATGACGTCCTTGCCCTACATCCAGCGTGGCGATCTCAATGCCGTCGCCGTCACGTCCAGGCAGCGCCTGGACGTGCTTCCCGGCGTGCCCACGGTTGCCGAACAGGGCTTTCCGGACTTTGAAGCGTTGGGATGGTTCGGTCTGTTCGCCCCCGCACAAATTCCCGAGGACGTCGCCGAGAAAATCGCGGCCCTGGTGCACCAGGTTGTGACCGAGCCCGAGATGACCGCGTACTTCAAAGTGCAAGGCGCGACCGCCAGCGGCGTCACGCTCAAGGCGTTCGACGACATCGTGGCGGCCGACCGCGCGCACTGGGGCAAGGTGGCGAAGCTGGCGAACATCAAGCCGGAATAGCGCAATGGGCGGTCAGTGTTTCCAGACCACGCCGCCCCATCGCCCCGTCTCGACCAAGTCGCGGGCCACCTCGATCAGAGTCTGATGGATGTGCGTGCACACCACGCTTTTTTCCGTGGACAAGGACATGCAGACCGACACCCGGCGGCTGAACGCCTTGTCCGCGATGGGCGTGGACACAACGTGATCGGAGTCGGCCTCTGGCCCCACCAGGGCGGACGAGGGCAGCACGGTCCAGCCCTTGCCCGCCCGCACCAAGCCAAGCAGAACGGACACCGCGCTAGTCTCGGCCACAAGCGTCAACGGCAACGCGTCTTCGGCGAAGGCGCGCGCGGCCAGCACGCGTATCGAATTGGGAAAACTGGGAAGCACCAGGGGAAGTTCCGCCATGCGTTGCAGCGATATGGCCTCTACGCCCAGCGCCGGGCCGACCAGGTACAGGTTTTCGATCAGCAGCGGCGTCGTGGTCATCCGCGCCGGCTGCGGCTGAACGTCCATCGCCACCGCGATATCCATGCGATGCAGGGATACCGCCACAGCCAGGTCGGCGCTGCTTCCCTCGATCACTTCCAACAACACTTCCGGATACCGCTTGGCGACCGCTTCAATGAGCGGCACCGCCAGCACGCGTGACGTACTGGTCGGCAGCCCGACCGTGACGTGACCGGCCGGGGTGTCGCGCCCGTGCTTCAAGGCGGATTTGGCCTCTTCAACCTGCCGCAACACCATCTTGGCGTGCCGGTACAACAGCTTGCCCGCGTCGGTGGCCCGGACGCCGCCGGGGCCTCGAAGCAGCAACGGCGTGTCGAACTCGCGCTCGAGGTTGGCCACGTGCTGGCTCAGAGATGGCTGGGCGATATGCAAGGTATCGGCGGCCGCCGTGATGCTCTCCAGCTCGACGATGCGCGTGAAGTATTTGAGTTGTCGCAGATCCATCGGTATTTCCTATATCACGCCCGGATCATATTCAACGATGCGTCGGAAAAGGTGACCCCTGCGCGTAATCCCTATGAAGATTCGCGACAACCGCCCCACGGGCCGTATCACTTTTTCCTATACCGACATCCACATTGCATATTGGTGCGGCCCCGCACGCGTCAATAACATGGTGGGTCAGTCGCTGCGGCCCCGCGTCCAGCCCGCTCTTCCCACCATGATTTCAAGGAAGTCCATGCCGTCGTACCGGAAAAACGAAAATGGGGCGTGGGTGGTCCCTCCCCAGGACTACGCAGATACCCGACCGGAGATCTACGCGATCCCGGCCCCCCGTTCCCGCTACCTGACCATGCGCGATGGCTGCCGCCTGGCGATCGACGTCTATATCCCGGAAACAAAATCCGCACGCCCCGATGCGTCGCCGCCCGCGCAGTTCCCCACCATCGTTCTTTTCACGCCCTACTACCGACGCTTCAAGCTGCATCCGGACGGTGTTGGCGAACGCGCGCCCAACACCGCCAAGTTTCGGGACTTCCTTGTTCCGCGCGGCTACGCCGTCGTGGTGATCGATGTGCGCGGCACCGGCGCAAGCTTCGGCACCCGCGACAGTTTCCGCTCGCCGCGCGAGCGCGACGACAGCCGTGAAGTGGTGCAATGGATCGTCACGCAACCGTGGTCCAGCGGAGTCGTGGGCGCCACCGGCATTTCGTACCTGGGCGCGGCGTCGGATTTTC
Organism: Achromobacter maghribensis; assembly: GCF_057334215.1. Classification (NCBI taxonomy): domain Bacteria; kingdom Pseudomonadati; phylum Pseudomonadota; class Betaproteobacteria; order Burkholderiales; family Alcaligenaceae; genus Achromobacter; species Achromobacter maghribensis. The sequence goes on from NZ_JBHFII010000004.1 coordinate 131,350, forward strand.
TGGCCAGCACGGGGCACCCGGCCGTCAAGGCGATTGCACCGCTGTTTTCGGTATGGGACACCTACACCGATAATTATTTTCCGGGCGGCATTCAACTGAAGGCGCTGACGCAAAGCTACGACGACCTGATGGTCGCCCTGGACCATGACCGCCGCGACATGCTGCATCGGTTCGTCTACTACGCGAACCCCCACTTCGAAGGCCCGCAGCCGGTGGACGAAGATCCGGAAGGGATATTGCTACAAGCGGCCATCCGCGAACATCTGGGCAACTTCCGCCAGACCGAGTTCATGCCCGAGTTCAGTTTTCGCGAAGACCCGCTGCCCTACGATGCGCAGTTCAGTTCGGCCACCTTCAGCCCCTACAGCCTGGCCGCGCAAATCCCCCCTGACGTGGCCGTGCTGTCGGTATCGGGCTGGATGGACGGCGGCGGCTACATGAACGGCGCCATTTCGCGCTATCTGACGCTGTCCAGGAACCCCGGCTACCTGCTGCTTGGCCCATGGGATCACGGCGCGCGCATCGATGTGTCGCCCTGGCGGTCGACACAGATGGCGGATTTTCCGTGGCTGGCGGAAGTGCTGCGATTCTTCGACCACTACCTGCTGGGCCACCAAACCGGCTTGAACGCCGAAGCGCCCGTCCATTACTACGCGATGCACGCCGAGCAATGGCGCAGCGCCACGCAATGGCCACCTTATGACCCGGACGCCGACAGCAAGCTGTACCTGACCCCGGCCCTGGCGCTCGAGACCGCACCGCTTCCCGACAGTACGGATCACGACTATCAAGTGGACTTTGCCATCGGCACCGGCGCGGGCACGCGCTACGAGCGCATCGCCGCCATCAATAGCACCGAGTATTACCCCGATTGGCAGGGGCGCGGCGACCGCATGTGCAATTTCACATCGGCGCCGCTGGACGCACCGGCTGAACTGGCGGGCCATGTCGTGGCGGACCTTTGGGTCAGCAGCAGCGAACCCGATGCCGCCTTGTTTATCTACGTGACCGAGATCGAGGCCAGCGGCGCCGAGCGTTATGTGACCGAAGGCCTGTTGCGCCTGTTGCATCGCAAGGTTTCACCGTGCCCGCCGCAGTACCAGACGACGTGGCCCTTTCGCACATTCAGCAGGCAGGACGCCCAGCCGCTGACGCCCGGGCAGTTCGAACGCGTCCAGGTCCCCCTGCTGCCCACCGCCTGGCAATTCCAATCGGGCAGCCGCATCCGTGTATCGATAGCCGGGGCGGACAAAGACCACTGCGGCCAGGTGCCCCACGGCCGCCCGCCGTTGTTGAAGATCGGCACCGGCGGCGCGCATGCTTCCTGCGTCACGCTGCCGCTGGGCGCGGTTCCAGGGACAACCACCGGGAAGGGGGCCGCTCAATGACGGCGCCCTTCTCCCTGTCCCAGCGCGAAATCGACCTTTTAAGCGCCGCGCTCTCTTGCGCGCCACGCGCCGACGCGCCCGACCGCTTGCTTGCGGTGCTGGACGACATTGCGCAGCGGGCGGTGGGCCACCGCCTGTTTACCGCGCTGCGCTATGACCTGACGGCCGGCATCGCGCATCGCCTGTACAGCAGCGCCCCCGAGCGCTATCCGGCCAGCGGAACCAAAACGATAGGCGCGGCGCCCGCAATGCAGAAAATGGTGGCGACAGGCAAGCCGTTGCTGACGCCGGACGCCGATGCAGTCAGGGCGAACTTTCCCGACGCAGACGCCATCTTCGCCCTGGATTGCCAGAGCGTGCTGAACGTCCCGGTGTACGGCCACGGCCGCCTGCTTGGACAGATCAACCTATTGCACGCCGCGAACCACTACACGCGCGCCCACACCGACTTCTGCGCGGGCCTGGCGGTCATCGCCGCGACGGCATTCCTGTAATCGGCCGCGACGCCTGCGCGCGGGTCGGCCCGATGGCGCGCTACGACGTCAACCGCCATCTGTCAGCGACGCTGAACGTCAACAACCTGCTGGACAAGAAGTACTGCTCGACCGGCTTCGGTGGCTTCTACGCCATGAGGCTCGGGCAGCTTTTTCTGGTCATCACCGTCGTGCTGGAACAAGGGCAGCCACAGCTTGAACAGGGTGCCGCCAGGCAGTGGCTGCCAAACGCACCGCGCGCCCAGTACCGCCACGCGATTGCGTATATTGGCCACGCCCCGCCGCCCCGGCAATGCCAACTCCGGCGGCGGTGGCATGAACGGCCGGCCATTGTCCTGCACGCACACCCACACGCCGACCTCACCCGCACCGCTCGCATCCGCCTTCGCTTCGGCGGTGGTCACGGTGATATCCGTCGCATCGCTGTGCTTGACGATATTGGTCAGCACTTCCTGCAAGATACGCAGCACATGCAGGGCGCTTTGCGCGTCGAGCCACTGCAGCGGCGGCAGGTCGCTCATCCGCCAACGCAGCGCGATCCCGGCCCCGGTCAACCTCGGCCCCAAACGAAAGCGCAAGGCCCCCAACAAGGCCAACAGGTCGGCATCGGTGCTTTCCAGGGAATCGATGGCGATCTTCAGATCGTCGATGCATTCCCGCAGAACCTGGGCGATATCAAGCGGCGTGCGCCCAAGCTCCACCTGGCGCAGCGCGCTCATCAGAGAAGACCCCACGCCATCATGCATCTCGCTCATCAGGCGTTGACGCTCGTTCAATAGTGTCTGCTCGCGCTCGGCGACGCGCAGGCGCTCATGGGCCTGCACCAGTTCGCGCTCCTGTGCGGCCAGTTGTTGGGCCAGCACGACGCGGGCGCGCGCAGCCACCGACAGCGCACGGGTGTAGCGCGTGAACGCCACATACACGAACAGGGTGAGCAAGCCCAGATTCACATAAGGCGTCAGGTAAATGCCTTCCATGTCCACCTTGAAGCTCTGCATGCGCAGGTCATGCCACGCCATCAGCAACGACACGGGCCCCCACGCGGCCAGCAACACATTGGCGCGGCTGCGCTCATGCCAGGCGTTGGCCATGGCGGCATAGATCTGCGCCAGGGCCGGCGGCAGGATTGCCAGGCGTTGCACTGCCAGAACCCCGGGATACTCCGTCCACCAATAGGGCAGCGTCGCCACGACGACGATGGCCCAGTACACCACCAGGACGCGGCCCAAGCGCGGGCGCGGACGACGCTGCACCATGCCAAGGAAATGAAACCCGCAGACCGGCACGGTGACCATGCCCACCAAGGTCATCCAGGAGAACCAGGCGAAGCTCATGTCCAGGCCCGCGTCATCCACCAGGAACAGCAAGGCAGCCAGCGCCTGCGCAACCGCCATGCAGAAGAAAAGCGCGAACGGCCACGCCCCGCCGGCCGGCACCAGGCTGGTATCGCGACGGCGGTTAGCGCGCAGCCACACGGCGATGCCCAAGGCAAAGAATCCCAGCAGCAGGAAAGACCCACGCCAATAGGTCGGCAGCGCCGTCTGCAGAAAAGTGCGCCAGCGCCAGGACGGCACCAGGTCGGCAGCCGATCCGACCCACATCGACGACAGCGCGCCGCCCGTATTCGGCTGGTTGGCCATGCGCACATACACCCACGCATCCTTGCCCGGCTGGAGCAGGCCGCCCAGATCCACCCATAAAGGATGGTTGAAGTTATTCCAGGCGCGGTCACCCCGCGATTGCCAGGCGCGCTGCCCGTTCACGTATACCGCCAGCGTGCCGGTTGCCTGCCAGCGTGCTGCGTATAGCCGCAGCCGCGGCGTCGTGAAGGCCGTGGCGGCAATGTGCACGCGGTACCACTGCACTTCGGCACGGTCCGCGGCGCCCTTCACACGTCGCGGCCACGCCGCTCGCGGCCGGGCATGCGGCAGATGTGTCGGATGCCAGTCGGTGTCGGCGGCATTCATGGCGCTGTCCCCGGCGTCCAGTTCAGCCATCGAAGCCGGCTGCATCCAGGTCGTGCTTGATGACGACCACATCTGCGCTTCGGTGATATGGAGCACGGGCGACTCGGCGCGCGCCAATCCGCAAACAGTCAGCAGAAAAAGGCCGAGCAGTGACGCGAGCACAGCGTCCCAATTGCGAATGGCCGCCCAAGGCCACGCCCCCCTTGACCGTTCAATCCTCACTCAGCCACCCGTGTCGCGCGCCCTCGCGCACCGCTTCGGCCCGTGAATTCACCTGCAGCTTGGTATAGATACGCCGCACAAAGGTCTGCACGGTGTGCGGTGAGACGCCCAAGGCGCTGGCAACCTCGTCTACGGTATAGCCGCGCGAGACCAGGCGCAGCGTCTCGGCTTCGCGCGCCGAAGGCGATACAAGGGGCACGCTTGCCGGGGCGGCGACGGCCTCGACGGGCGCCGCCTGCACGGTGTGCCGCAACAGAAGTTTCCTGGCCACCATCGGGTTGATCGGGCTGCCTCCCGCATGCAGGCTGCGGATTTCGGCGACCAGTTCCTGCGCGCTCAAGTCCTTCAGCACATAGCCCATGGCGCCCGCTTCGATGGCGCGCAGGACGTGCGTCTCATCCCCAAAAATGGTGCTGACCATCACGGCGCAATCAGGCCAGGTTTGCCGCGCCGCGGTAATCACATCCAGGCCGGAGCCATCGGGCAAGCCCAGGTCCACCAGCAGCACGTCGAGCGGCTGGCGTGGCAGCAGGGACAACGCTTCGCGCCGGTTGGCCGCCATCCACACCATGCTTAATCCCTGCGCGGTCTCTACGGCGTGCGCCAATGCCTGCAGGCAAACCGCATCGTCTTCGACCGTCGCGACACGTATAGGCGCCCCGTCGGCTGCCGACGCGTGGCTTGCGCGCGGCAACGCTTCGTTCGTGCCGGAAGTTTGCGCCGCCGGTTCAGACCTTTGTTGAGTGTCTTTTTTTCGCATCAAATGGCCGTCGGACGGCTTCGATTTATATCGACCATGGCGCACCGGATCCCTAGGATGAACCCCGCTCGGAACATAACTGGGGAGTCTGCCTTCATCGGCTTGTTCCGTCATGTCCTCAGTTCTAGGGACATACAGTGTCGCACAAGTTTTTTATGCTGCGTCAGCCTACCTCAGCGCTCTCTTGATAACCGGAAAAATATGACAAACCGCCGGGTTTACCTTCGCGTGACCACGCTCTCAGCCGCGATTGCCGGCGCCTTTTTGGGCGGTTCGGCGTCTGGCCAGACGTACAACTGCGGCGGCAGCAGCAGCGGGCTGTCCTGCAACACGTCGGGCACTTCCCAGGAAGCGGTCATATTCCAGGCCGGCAACTACAACCCCGTGCCGCCCGTGAACGCAAATGCCGGCGCGGACATCACGGTGACGGTGGGTGCTTCGACAAAGGCCGCGCTGCAGGCCTTGTCGATAGGCGGCAACGGCGATCCAGATGGCACGCTGACCGGTATCGATACACAAGGCCTGACCGTGATCAACACGGGCAACCTGACGTTGCAGTCCGCAGGAGGTTCGATCGTCACCGACGGCAACCTCTACGGGCTTTTCGCCCAAATGCAGGGTGGCAATGCCGCCAGCAGCAGCAACGGCGACTATGGCGGCAATGGCGGCGTAGCCGGCCGGTCGCAGACCGAGATCCTTTCGGTGACCAATCACGGCGACGTCAGCATCAATCTGCCCAACGTCACGGTAGCGGGCGGCGCGGCCGTGGCCGCGCTGAGCCAAGGCGGCGCCGGCAGCGGCACCACGGACGACCATAACCCCAGCGGGGCCGGTGGCCAGTCGGCGGGCGCGTCCATCGTCAATACGGGAAGCATCAACGTCAACCTGGCAGGAACGGGACGCTACGCAGGCATCCTGGCCTCCAGCAGCGGCGGCAATGGCGCTGACCAATACGACGGCGGCGCCAACATGGGCGGCGGCGGCGGCAGCGCTTCGGTCACGAATTCCGGCAACGTCGCTTTGAATTGGGTTTGGGCCAATAACTCGGGCGCCTCGTCCGCGCTGTATGGCGTCCTGGCCCAATCCACGTCGGGCAAGGGCGGCGATTCGACCGACAAGGGCCTGGGTAATGGCGGGGCGGCCGGCATCGGCGCCGCGGGCGACCTCAGCGCCCGGGTCACCCTGCTGAGCGGCGGCAACGTCACCGTCACGCAGGCCGGCACGCCGCCAGCCCCCGGAGCGGGCGTCGCAGCCATCGTCCTGGCGGGCAATGGCGGCAATGGCATGGCCGATGAAGATGACACCTTGGGCGGCAATGGCGGCAACGCCGGCACCATCAACGGCTCGCAGGTTCCCTTGCAGATCAACGTGACGGACGCCAGTGTTTCAACGACGGGAAGCCAGTTGCCCGCGTTGCTGGTTTCAGCGCGTGGCGGCGCTGGCGGCGGCAACTTCAACAGCGGCAGCTATCACGACCGTAATGGTGGCCTTGGGGGTCAGGCCGGCGACGCGGGCGTATGGGTCACCACGGCCACGGCCCCTATCAGCTTGTCCACCACAGGCGACCATGCGTCGGGCATCCAGACCTCGCAACTGGGCGGTGCGGGCGGCGCGGGCGGCTACTACAGCGGCGATTTGGCGGGGTTAGGCAGCAGCAACGCGGGCAATGGCGGCAACGGTGGCGATGTCGGCAGCTTGACGGTCAAATTGGCGGGCAGCAAGGCCCTGCCCATCGCGATCACCACCACGGCGAGCGACTCCCATGGCATCTATGCGGTGTTGCAAGGCGGGCTGGGGGGCAACGGCGGTACGCTCACCGGAACGATCGGCGGCGGTTCAGGGGGCGATGGCGGCGCCGGCGGCTCCACGGGATCGATGAACGTGACCCTGACCGGAACATCGATCGCCACGCAGGGCGCAAACGCCTTCGGCATCCTTGCGCAGAACCTGGGCAATGACGGCGGCACAGCCGCCTCCGCTACCGGGACTGACGTCCAGGGAGGCAACGGCGGCAATGGTGGCTCGACGGGCACGTTGACGATATCGACGGATGCAAACACGACCATATCGACGCAGGGGCAAAGCTCGCCCGGCATCCTGGCACAAACCGCCAGCGGCGCCGGCGCTAACGGCGGCAACGGCAACGGCCAGTTGAGCGGCGTTGACGGCAGCGGTGGCAACGGCGGCTCGGCAGGCGCGATAACCGTCGCCAACGCCGGCACGATAACGACGGCCGGCGCGGACGCAGTCGGCATCATCGCGCAGTCCCTGGGGGGCGCGGGTGGCGCCGCGTCGGTCGACTACGGTATTTTCTACAGCAAAGGCGGCACGGGCGGCGCCGCGGGTTCGCCTGGCGCCGTTGCCGTGACGAACACCGGCGCCATTCGCACCAGCGGCACCATGGCAATGGGCGTCCTGGCACAGTCCATCGGCGGCAGCGGCGGCGCGGCGGGAAGCGCCGGCGGCCTGGGGGTTTCGCTGGGTGGCGATGCCAACACCAATCCGCTCCAGGCCAACGCCAACAAGGTAAGCATCAACGCGTCCGGAACCATCACCACCACGGGGCTGTCCGCGATAGGTGTCCTGGCGCAATCCATCGGCGGCGGCGGTGGCGCGGGCGGTGCGACGCAGGGGCTGATCAGCCTGGGCAGCAGCGGCGGTAAAGGCGGCTCGGGCGGCGACGTGGTCGGCATGCCCACCAGCCTGACACTCACTACCGGCGGCGACAACGCGCACGGCCTGGTCGCCCAATCCATCGGCGGTGGCGGCGGCAATGGAGGCAATGCCAGCAGCTTTGGCATTTTCCATTCGGTCGCCATTGGCGCATCGGGCGGCGACGGCGGCACGGGCGGGTCCGTCGTACTGAACCTGGACAATTCCAATATCGTCACCCAGGGGACGAAGGCGGCAGGCCTGATCGGCCAGTCCATCGGGGGCGGCGGCGGCACGGGCGGGCAGGCGTTCGCTTACAGCGTCGGCCCCCTGGCCACGGTAGCCGTCGCGGTGGGTGGACAAGGCGGAACCGGCGGCAACAGCGGCGTCGTCAGTTCCCAGATGTTGGGCGGCAGCATCAAGACGGGCCAGACCTCGCGGCTGGTCAACGGCACCTGCGCCGACCCGTGCCTGACGGCGAACGCGCAGCCCATCGATTCGTTCGGCGCCGTCATCCAGAGCATAGGTGGCGGCGGCGGCCTGGGCGGGAATGCCACGGCGAAGGCGGCGGCAATCGGGATCCCGGTGACTGAAGCCGGCACACAAGTTTCGATTCCTGTTTCGGTGGCGGTCGGCGGCACGGGCGGTATCGCCGGTGATGGCAACTACGTGACCTTTGCCGCTGCGCAGGGCGCACAGATCGAAACCCGGGGCCAGGGCTCGCACGGTGTGTTGATCCAGAGCATCGGCGGTGGCGGCGGCGCGGGCGGCGACTCGTCGTCGCTGGCCGCTGCACTGGATTACGGCGGTACGGTGCCCGAAGGCGCATTCTCCTTATCCTTGAATGTGGCCGTGGCCGTGGGAGCGGATGGCGGCGCCGGCGGCAACGGCAATTCGGTCTGGAGCGCCCTTGGGGGGCTGGTCAACGTATCCGGCGGGCAAGCCACGTTCACGCCCGATGCGGCCGGGACTGCAAGCAGCACTATCGCGACCTACGGCGATTATGCCAACGGCATCACCGCGCAATCGATTGGTGGCGGGGGCGGCAACGCCGGCTTCGGCAGTGCAAACACGCAGGATTTCGGCACAGGGTCCGTCCTGACGGCCAGCATCGGCTTGGGCGGATCAGGCGCCGGCGGCGGCAATGGGGGCCTGGTCCAGGTGGAGGTCTTGCCCACGGGGCAGATCCAGACCGCGGGATCCGGCGCCATGGGCGTGCTGGCGCAGAGCATTGGCGGCGGCGGGGGTGCGTCACAAGGCGGCTCCTATAACTTCGTTGGCCTGGCCATGCACGTGTCACCGTCGTTCGACGTCAAAGTGGGCAAGACGGGCGGGGCCGGCGGCGCGGGAGGCGCCGTTGGGGTGACGGTCGGCGGCAACATTGCCACCTACGGCGGTGACGCCGCGGGCGTGCAGGCGCAGTCCATCGGCGGTGGTGGCGGGCAAGGTGGGTCGGCCGGGTCGGATGGTTCCGCGGACAATCCCATCGTGTCCATTCTTGATGGTCGCGTCGACGCCAAGAACGTGCTCCAGGATGTGTACCAGAAGCTCTTGAAAGAGACGCCGCCCAACTTTCAGCTCAACCTTAATCATGATGTGTCGGTCGGCGGCGCGGGCGGCGCAGGCAATACCGGTGGTGCGGTCACGGTGAATCTGGATCCCACGGGCACGATCACCACCGCGGGCGATTGGTCTGCGGGGATATTTGCGCAGAGCATCGGCGGCGGCGGCGGTAAAGGGGGCGGCGCCCTTGCAACGGGCTCGGGCTGGGTGGATCCGACGAAAGTCGACGTGAACTCCAACTACAGCGTGGGCGGCGATGGTGGCAAGGGCTCAACCGGCGGCAGTGTAACGACGGCGCTCAATGGCGGATCGATTGCCACCAGCGGCTATGGCGCGGCCGGCATCTACGCGCAGAGCGTGGGCGGTGGCGGCGGCCATGCCGCGGACGGCTCGGACGGCTTTTTCGGCACCCTCGCCGTCGGCGTCGGCTACGGCGGTTCGGGCGGCGGCGCGGGCAATGGCGGGGCCGTCACCCTTTCCACCGCTGCGGGCGCCCCGGCCAATATCACGACCATCGGCACGCAGGGCGAAGCGGCGTTCGGCACGGTGCTGCAATCGGTGGGCGGTGGCGGCGGCTTCGCGGGTGCGGGAACCAGTGTGCGGGTTGCCGTCGCCGACGACCCCATCCCGGCCATCAAACTGTCGACCGGCCAAGCCCAGAATACAAGCGAAGGCAACGGCGGCGCCGTGACGCTGCAAGACAACGGCGCCCTGCGCATCACAACGCAGGGCAATAACGCCTTCGGGGTGCTTGCACAAAGCGTGGGCGGCGGCGGCGGGATCGTGATCAACTCGCAAAATCAACAAGCGACCGCCGGGATCAAAACCAGCATTTTTGGCAGCACGCCGGAGTTCGACGCGCAGGCTGACGGCGGCACGGTGACCGCAAGTCTGGGCACGCAAAGCTGGATCAAGACAACCGGGACCGGATCCCATGGCCTGGTCGCGCAATCGGTGGGCGGAGGCGGTGGCCTGATCGGCCTGCCAGGCACCTCGCCCACCCTTTCCGTCGATGCGAGCAAAGCCGGTTCCCTAACCGCGGGCGACGGGCTAGGTGGCAACGTCTCGGTGACCAACAACGGCATCATCGCCGTGACGGGCGCCGGCGCGGTCGGGATCCTGGCGCAAAGCGTCAGCGGCGCCGGTGGCCTGAAGCTGGCGGACGATGGAAATACCGTCTACGCAGGATCCGGCGTTTCGGAATTCCTCAGCGAAGCCACGGTCGATGTCACGGTCGGCCCCAATGCGACCGTCTCGTCAACGGCGGTCAATGGCATCGGCATCTTCGCGCAGAACGCGAACGGAAACGGCGTCACCCTCACCATCGGCGGCAGCGTCACCGGCGGATCCGCCACCGCGCAAGCAACCGGCATATGGACGGACAGCGCGGCCCACAGCATGATGACCATAGCGAGCACTGGCTCGGTAACCGGCGCCACCGCAGTCCGGGCCACGACGGGTCTGCTCAATATCAACAACGCCGGCCTGTTGATGGGGAACGTCTACCAGAACGGCGGCGGGATGATAAATACCGGCACCTTTTCGTCCGGCCCGGAATACGTCGGGGCATCGCTGCAGAACAACGGCCTGGTTGCGCTGGGCGGACGTGAAGGCACCAACTGGGGTTATGACCGTACCCGTTTCGTCGCGACGACCTTCGACACGACTTACACGCAATCCGCGCAGGGCACCCTCAAGGTGGGGGCGGACTTCGACAAGATGGCATCCGACTTCCTCACCATCAACGGGCCTGCCACCCTGGATGGCAAGTTGCTCGTGGCGCCGCTCGCGCTGCTGCCGAATCGGGAGCTGGCCGTAATGAACGTCAAGGGTGTCCGCACCGGCGTCTTGGCCGCATCGGATTCCCCCGTGGTCGACTACGAAACGCGCCAGGATGGCGCCACCACCCACGTGCGCGCTGTCGGCGCCAACTTCAACGCGGATTCGATGCAGTTGAAGCGCAACCCGACGAACGTGGCGAGCCACTTGCAACGTGACTGGGATCAAGGCGGATCCGCCGAGCTTGCCAAGCTGTACGCGGTGCTGGACGCGGGCTCGCGCCAAGGGGCCGGCTCGTACCAGAACCGCCTGTCGGACCTGTCGCCCGGCGTCGCGCTGGCGCCCGCCGCGCAAATGCAGCTGGGCATGGCGCGCTTCACCGGCGCGATGATGTCCTGCCCGACGTTCGTGGCGGACGGTCCCATGACCAAGGAGCAAGATTGCGTCTGGGGGCAGATCACAGGGCGCAATACGAACCAGGACGGCGGCAACGGCTCATCGGGATTCTCGCTGGACAGCGTCACGTACCAGCTGGGCGGTCAGCGGCGGATTGCGCCGGACTGGTATCTGGGCGGCTCATTCGCCTACCAGAACTCGCATCTTAGTGGCGACGACCATCGTGTCACCGGTTCCGGAGACACGGGGTATGCCGGCCTGGTGCTCAAGCGTGAAGCCGGGCCCTGGACGATTTCGGGCGCGCTGGGCGCAGGCTACGGGTCGTATGACCTGAACCGCAATCTGGCGATCCCGAATTTCAAGTCGCAAGCCACGAGCAAGCCCGATGTGTACAGCTTCGGCGCGCGCATACGCGTGGCCAGGACCTTTACCGACGGCAACGTCTACATGAAACCCTATGTGGATCTGGACGCGACTTACTCACGGATGTCGAGCTATGAAGAGTCGGGTGACGCCCTGCATCTGAAGGTCGCCAGCAGCGATCAGATGGTCTTCGGCCTTGCCCCCACGTTGGAAATCGGCGGACGCAGCGAACTGCCGCGCGGTGCCATGTTGCGGCCCTTCGCCTACGCAGGCGTGTCGCTGCTTTCGGAGGATGGCTGGAAAACCAAGTCCAGGATCGCGGGCGCCTCTAATGGCGTGGGAAGCTTCACCACCACGATGCCCACCGACAATGTGGTCGGACGCATCGGCGCGGGCATCCAGGTTACGCACGCCAATAGGCTGGACTTCAGGCTGCAGTACGACGGCGAATTCGCGTCCCGAGGCAACAGCCATTCGGGATCGCTGAAGGCCGCTTATCGGTTCTAGGGGGCCGGCGCACGGCCCTCTCTCAGCTTCAAAAGTCCATTGAAGCTGAGAGCATGAAAGTTCGCGGCGCGCCGAGGGCCAGGCTAGACAGCTGAGGCATTCCCCAGTAAGCCTTGTTCGTCAGATTGGTGATGCCGCCCCGCAGCGTGACGGCATGGTCGGCCACCCTCGTCGCGTAACGCGCGCCCACGTCGTAGGTCGTGTGCCCCGCCACTGACAACGAGTTGTCGGCACTGATGTATTGCTTGGATACCGCGGTCGCATTGGCGGTCAACGTCAAGCCCTGCAGCGCCGGCACATCCCATTCCACGCCCAGCTTGCCCTGGAGCCTGGGGATGCCGGTAGCCTGCTTGCCCTCGTTGGCCGAAATGGCGGCTTTCGTCACCTTGGGGTCGATATACGCGACGCCGCCCATGAGCCGCACGCCGGGCATCGGCTCGCCGAAGAAGCCCCATTCCACGCCTTGATTGCGCTGTTCGCCGCCAAACGAGAAGACGTTGGTGACGGGGTCCGTATAGCTGCTGGGCCTGTTTATCTCGAACAGCGCCAGCGTATGGGTGAAATCGCCCAGATCAACCTTAAGTCCGATTTCCTTCTGCTTGGTCTTGAATGGCGGAAACAGCTGCCCGGCATTGGCGGCGGTTACCGGCGCGGTCTGGCCCTTGCTCAGGCCCTCGATGTAGTTGGCATAGACGGAGATATTGTCCGTCGCCTTGATCAGCAACGCGGCGGCGGGCGACGTGGCGCTTGTGTCATAGCGGCTGGTCAGCGCCCCGGTCGTCGCGTTCAGGGTATCGGTGCGGACTTCCTGCCGGCGGGCGCCCAGGGTCAGTTGCACGCGGTCTTCGGCGAAGGACAGGGTATCCGCCAGGCCGTAGCTGACCAGGCGCGTCTTGGAGCGCAATATCGGCGGCCAGAAACCGGCAGGGGCCGGCCCCCAGGCCGGGTTGTAGAGGTTGGTGACCCAATCGGCCCCGGGCACCGAACGGCGGCCGTAGTCCCGCTGATCGTCCGAGTAGTACGTGGCATTGAGCACCCACTGGTGCTTGACGCCGCCCGTTTGCAGTTTGCCCCGGAAGCCGGCTTCACCCGACGTCTTCTTCAAGTTCATGTTCAGCTGGCCCATCGAGGTCCGGAAGTCGCCAGCATCGTTGAATACCTGCGCCGACATGGCGCCGTTGTAGGTGTACTCGGTTCTGCTGGTCCCGATTGCCGCGTAGGCCATCAGGCTGTCGCTGACGTCGAATTCGCCGCGGATCATGGCCGCCCTGTCCTGGTTTTTCGCATAGGCCCAGTCCGGGTTCAGCAGGGTTTCGGGCTTGGGCGGCCTGGGCACGCCGATGCCGGGCGCCAGGTTGATGCCGCGCGTCACGCCGTCAATGCGCTCATCGCTGTCGTACAGGTCCGCGGAAATGCGCACGCGCTCGCCACGCCAGTCCAGGCCTACCGCCGCCAATTGCGCCCGCCGCTTCTGATGGTCGACGGGGCCGTCTCCATCCCGATACACACCATTGAACCGCAGGCCGAACTGCTGGTTCTCGCCGAAGCGCCGCCCCATGTCCACATGCCCGCCGAACTGCGCATCCGACATGTAGGTAGTGGTCAGGCGCGTCAATGGCTCCGCGCCGGCGCGCTTGGGAACCAGGTTGATGCTCCCGCCCACCGATCCACCGGGAGGCATGCCGTTCAACAAGGCGGACGGTCCCTTGAGCACCTCGATGCGCTCGAACATGTCGGGCATCGTCCGGTAATACGGCGCCATGCCGAACAGCCCGTTGAACGCCGTATCCGTGGTGCTGGTCCCGAAACCGCGTATCGAATAGGTCTCGCTCCAGGCGCCCGTGACGCCGTTGCTGAAAACCGATGGATCCGTCCTGGCGATCACGTCGGTGATGTCCCTGGCCTGCAGGTCCTGGATGTACTTGTCCGTATAGCTGATGACGGAGAACGGCGTGTCCATGAAATCCTTGTCGCCAAGAAAGCCTACGCGGCCACCATACGTGACCTGCTCACCTGCGTAGGGGGTGGCCGGGACTTCGGCCTGCCCCGTGACCGTCACCGTCGGAAGCGTCTTGACCCCGGCCTCGGCGGCTTCCTGGGCCGACGTCGCCGGCGCGGCGGCGCCGAAGGCCAGGCCGAACAAGGCGGCGACGAGGTGGTTGGGGGCGAAGACGGCGTTCGCCCGCCGTGCTTGTCGCGCGGGACGTGCGGCGTGTCCGCTCTGGCGGCGTTTGCTCATGGAATGCTCCGTTGGGTTGAGCTTTGGTTCGCCCGGAAATTCAGGCGACTGGGAATCATTTACGTTTGGGTCGACAAGGACGCGCTTGGCGTCGATCGAATCAGTTCCGGTAGGGCTTGGTCACGTCGTCGATCATGAGTTCAAGCGACTTCACGCTGGCGGCGGTGACGTACCAGGCCTCGGCGTCCGCAAACACCACGCGGCCGTGGCGCCAGGCGGATGTCTGGCGCAAGAGAGGATTGCTTAGCGTGTCGGCGTTCAGGCTCGGCCGGCGCTCCATCACGGCGGTGCGATCGACCACGTAAACGATGTCGGGATTTGCCTGCTGGATGAACTCGCTGGATATCGGCTGGCCGTGCAGGCCGGCCTCGGCCGACGGGCTAGCGGGCTTGACGCCCAGCGCCTTGAAGATGAAGCCATAGCGCGACTGCGTGCCGAACGAGCTGAACGCGCCGTTGTTGTGCAGCACGATGAGCGCCGTCTCGGGCCGGTCCTGGATAAGGGTCCGTGCCTCTTTCACCTTGGCGTCAAGTTCCGCCGCCTTCTGGCGGGCAAGGCCTTCCTTCTGGAAGATCCGCCCCAGCGTCATGAGGTGATCCTTGACGATTTCGACGTGATTGGCCTGGCTGTCACGATAGTCCACGTCGAAGTGAATCGTCGGCGCGATCTCGCTCAGCTCTTTGTAGTGGTTCGCCTGCAGCGACGTGATCAGGATCAGGTCGGGCCGGGCGGCATGCACGCGTTCCAGGTTCGGCTGCACGATAGCGCCCATGTCCTGCACCTGCGCCGCATCCTTGTAGCGGGCAAGAAAGTGCGGCACGAAGTCTTTGGGCATGCCGACGACCGGCACGCCAAGTTCGTCCAGGAAGTCGACTTCGTTCATATCCAGGGCCACCACACGCTGCGGCAGCTTTTCAATGACGGTCGTGCCCAGTTTGTGCTGGACCGTGATGCTGGCGTAGGCCTGTGACGCAGCCGGGCTGGCGGCCGCCGCAGGCGCCTCTGCCTTGGGTGATTCCGCGGCTTCCTGGCCGCAACCCTGCAGCGCGGCCATCGCACCCAGCGATACTGCCAACGACAAGGCCAGTGCCCGCGGTCTGTGCGTAAAAATCATTTCAATTCTCCCGGGGGGTTGAAGTAGTTGCACAGGCGTCCCCGTTCTCCGTGCGTGATCTCGAAATCCAGTCCATACAACTCCCGCAGGCAGTCTTCGGTGACCACCTCGGACACCGCGCCGGCACAACGCACCGCGCCGTCCTTCATCGCAACGATGTGGTCGGAGTAGCAGGCCGCGAAATTAATGTCGTGCACCACCAGGATCACGGTGCGGCCTTGTTCATCGCACAGCCGGCGTAGCGCTCGCATGATCTGAACGGCGTGCTTGATGTCAAGGTTGTTCAGCGGTTCGTCCAGCAACAGGCAATCCGTCTGCTGGGCAATGGTCATGGCCAGGAACGCCATCTGGCGCTGGCCGCCGCTCAGCTCGTCGACATAGGCGCGGCGCAGTCGGTCCAGCGAGAGAAACGCGATGGCCTCGTCGATCGCCCGCAGGTCGCGCGGCGTCAATGCGCCGCGGCTGTACGGAAACCGGCCAAAGGCGACAAGTTCTTCAACCGTCAGGCGCAGGTTGAATTCCGGGGATTGGCGCAAGGTGGCGACACGCTTCGCGTAGTCGGCGCTGCGCATGTGGGCCACGCTGGAACCATCGAGCAGGATGTCGCCGCGGGTCGGGTCCAGCAGCCGCGCGATCATCATCAAGAGCGTGGTCTTGCCCGCGCCGTTCGGACCAATGAGCGAGGTCAGCGCTCCGGTGGGAAATTGCACGCTCACATCGCGCAGGACGGACTTCGATCCGTACGTTTTGAAGAGATTCCGGGTGGTGATCATGCAGTGCCCCGCGTGCGCGCCATCATCACAAGAAACCACCCGCCGCACACCAGGTTGACCAGGATGCCAACGGTGGTCTTGTAGTTGAAGACGTGCTCGACCGCGAGCTGGGCCAGGATGAAGATGCCCACGGCGATGGCGCAGCCGGTGGGCAAAGTGATTCGGTGCCTGCGCGAGCGCGCCTGCGCATAGGCGGTATTGGCGATGAAGATCCCCATGAACGCCGTGGGCCCGAGCAGGCTGGTCGACACCGCGACCAGCACCGCGATCAAAGCAAGATGCAGCCGGACGGTGCGCCGATGGTCCACGCCGAGGGAAATGGCCTGATCACGCCCCAGCAAGATCACGTCCAGCGTCGGCAGGCTTCTGAATCCTGCCAGGCACACCGCGGCGACAAGGGCGGCGGAAACAAGCAACTGCCGCGGCTCCGCCCGGCCGAATGACGCCTGGGTGAATCCGAGCAGAATCGAGAACTCGCCGGGACTGGTTTTCAGCTGCACGAACTGCGTGAAGGTACCAATCACCATCGTCAGCACCAGCCCCACCAGCAGCACGAAATACACGTTCTGGCCGCCGTTGCGGAACAGCCAGCGATGAAGGATCCACGAGTAGCCCAGCATCAGCAGGACCGACACGAAGAAGTTGCCGTTCGCGCCCAGCGCCACCAGGCTCTGCGTGCCCATGGCCAGCACCAGAAGGGACTGCAGCAAGAGGTAGACCGCCTCATAGCCCATGATCGCCGGCGTGAGGATCCGGTTCCCGGTGAGGGTCTGGAACGCGATCGACGACCAGGCGATGCAGATGCCGCCGAGGATCATGGCCGCCAGCCGGGCCAGCCGCTTCGGAATCACGTAATCGAAGTCCAGCCCCGATCGGAAGAACAGGAAGAACACGGCCAGTGCGATGACCGTCAACCAGATCATTCTTTGAGAAGCGGCGCGCATCATCGATGCTTCCACAGGATAAGCGCAAGGAACAAGACGCCGCCCATGCCCCCGGCGGTCAGGCCGATGGGGACTTCAAACGGATAAATCAGCAGGCGGCCGACGATGTCGCAAAACAGCAGCAGCGACGCCCCGCCCAGGGCCACGACAGGCAAGGTGCGGCTGAGGTTGTCGCCATAATGGAGCGCGACCAGGTTGGGGATGACCAGCCCGACAAACGGAATCGCCCCGACGGTGATGACGGTGGCCGACACGGTCACTGCCACCAGCATCAATCCCAACGCCACGGTGGCCGAATAGTTCAGCCCCAGGCTGTGCGCCATGCCCTCGCCCATGCCCACCACCGTGAAGCGGTGCGCATACAGATAGGTCAGCGCGACGATCGGCAGGATCAGATAGACGAGTTCGTAGTTGCCCTGCACGATCTTGGAGAAGTCGCCCAGCAGCCAGCCCTGCATGCTCTGCAGGATGTTGTTGCGATAAGCATGGAATTCCGCCAGCGCGCTCAGCACGCCGCCGTACATCAGGCCGATAACCGGGACGAGGATCGTGTTCTTGAACTTCACGCGGCGCACGATGGCCACGAAGACCAGGCTGGCCGCGAAACAAAAGCCCAGCGCAAACAGCATCCGCCCCGCCGTCCCGATGGACGGCGCCAGCGTCATCGCCACCAGGATGCCAAGCTTGGCGGCGTCAAGCCCGCCCGACGTGGCCGGCTCGACGAACTTGTTGCGGACGATGTGCTGCAGGATCACGCCGCAGACCGACAGCCCGATTCCCGTCAGCGTCAGCGCCGCCAGCCTCGGTAGCCGACTCGCGGTCAGCGTCAGCCACGCATCGCCGGACAGCGAGAACAGCTGCGACCACGCCATCTGCCGGGCGCCGATCAATAGCGATATGCCGCAGAGCACGACGAACAGCGCTGACAGCCCTGCACGCATCAGGCGTCTCCTCCGCCAATGCGCCATCCCTTGGCGGCCTGACGCTGGCTGAGAAACCGCGCATACCGCCCCTGGTTTTCGCGCAACGCCGCGGGCGCCCCCTCTTCCACGATCCGACCGCCTTCCAGCACCGCGATCCGGTCGGCCATCGCCACCGTGGAAAGCTGATGCGCGATCACCACCAGCGTGCGCTTGCCGCGTAGCCGCGCCAACGTCTCGGCGATGACGGCCTGGTTCTCCGCGTCCAGGGCCGCCGTGGCCTCGTCCACCAGCAGGATAGGCGCGTCGCTAAGCAGCGCCCGTGCGATGGCGATGCGCTGCCGCTCGCCGCCGGACAGGCTTGTGCCCCCCTCGCCCACGGGCGTTTCCAGGCCCTGCGGCAGGCGCGAGACGATTTCCGCCACGCCTGCCTGCCGCATGGCGTCCAGGAGTTCGGCATCGCTGCAATCGGGTTTTCCAACGCGGATGTTGTCGGCGATGGATCCCGTGAAGAGATAGTTGTCCTGGAAGATCTGGCTGACCTGACCCGCCAGCCGCCCGCTGGAGATCTTCCGCACGTCCACGCCGCCGAGCAGCACGCTGCCTCCATTCACGTCGAAGAAGCGCGCGATCAGCCGCGCCAGCGTGGTCTTGCCGGAGCCTGATTCGCCGATCAAGGCGATCATGCTGCCAGGCTCAACGCGCAAATTCACGCCGTGCAGTACATAGGGCTCGTCCTGGGCGTAGCGAAAGTGAACATTGCGCAGTTCGATCGACGCGTCCAGCGGCGCCTGCGGCGCGTCGGGCTCCGGCAAGGGTTCGACCGCAAGCAGTGCTTCGATGGCGTCGAGCTGGGCGCGCGCGCCGCGCAGGATCTCGCCATAGCCGGCCACCTCCAGCAGCGCATCGATGTAGCGGGCGGCCAGCAACATCGAGACCATGGCCGCCACGAGCTCCGCGGCCCCTGCCTGGCTGCCCAGCAACGCGTTGATCCACCAGGCTCCCGCGATCAACAAGGCGGCGAACGTGGCCTGGACGACCCATGCATTCAGGACGGCGGCTCCGGCCGACAGCCAGATCAACCGCGCCCCCGACGCGCGCTGCTGCTCCACGGCCTCTTCGAAATGGCGCATGCCCCCTCCCTGCG